>JAJYBI010000038.1 GCA_021779095.1 Deltaproteobacteria bacterium | reverse complement strand
GGGTACGGGTTAGCGAACTTCCGCCGTAGCTGATGAACGGCAGCGCCAGCCCCTTCGTGGGGAGGAGTCCCGTCACCACCGCCATATTGATGAACGACTCGACCCCCAGTAGGACCGCGATGCCGAACGCGAGGTGCCGGCCGAAACTGTCCTCCGCGTGTACCGCCACCCGGAAGCTCCGGTGCACCAGCAACAGGAACATGGCGACGATGACGAGTACCCCCAACATCCCCAGCTCCTCTCCCACCACCGACAGGATGAAGTCCGTATGGGCCTCGGGGAGGTAAAACAGCTTCTGCTTCCCCTCGCCGAGCCCCTGGCCGATGACGCCGCCGGTGCCGAAGGCAAGCCATGACTGGATGATCTGAAACCCGGTATTGGTCGGGTCCTGCCACGGGTTGAGGAACGCCAGTATCCGGCGGCGCCGGTAGTCCACGTGCATGATGAAGTACCAGACGAACGGCGACGCGAACAGCACCATGGAGATGATGTGCGACAGCCGTGTGCCGGCGGCGAACAGCATGATCATGGCGACCCCGGCCAGGGTCATGGACGACCCCATGTCCGGCTGGATCATCAGGAGCACGATCATCACCCCAAGCACCATCATATACGGGATGAAGCCGTTGGAAAACGAACGGACCTTCTCCTGTTTCTTGTCCAGGGAGTAGGCCATGTACATGATGAGGGCGATCTTGGCGAACTCCGCCGGCTGCAGGTTGAAGCCGAACAGCCTGATCCAGCGGGTCGACCCCTTCACGTTGCCGCCGATCCCCGGCACCAGCACCAGGATCAAGAGGACGAGGCAGCCGATGAGAACCGGCACTGCCATCTTGCGCCAGTAGTGGTAGTCGATCTGCATGGTAACCGCCATGACGCCGAACCCCAAGATCGCAAAGAGCCCCTGCCGCTTGAGAAAGTAGAAGCCATCGTGGAACCGCTTGGCGGCCATCACCGACGACGCCGAATAGACCATCACCACCCCGAAGCAGGTCAGGGCCACGGTCATGAGGAGGATGACCATGTCGTATCCCTCCAACCGCTTCAGCACGACGCACCTCCTTCGAGTCCCCGCACCAGCGCGACGAACTGTCGGGCGCGGTCCTCGTAGTCCCGGAACATGTCGAAACTGGAGCATGCCGGTGAGAAGAGCACCGTCCCGCCGGGCCGGGTCAGCTCATGGGCGAGGGCAACCGCCTCCGCAAGGGTTCCCGCACGGTACGTATTCGTGAGCCGCCCCAGAGCGCCGTCGATCCGCTCCGCCGCCTCGCCGATCAGGATCAGGTGGCTCACCCGCTCCTCGACGAGCCCGGCCAGCGGCGCGTAGTCCCCCCCCTTGTCCTTGCCGCCGGCGATGAGGGTGATGTTGCCGGGGAAACTCTCCAGAGACTTCACCACGCTCCCCACGTTGGTCGCCTTGCTGTCCTCGTACCACCCGATCCCGTTCAGTTCCCGCACGAGTTCCATCCGGTGGGGAAGCCCGCGGAACTCCGCGAGGGTCCGTCGTACCCCTTCGTCCGTCGCGCCGAGGAGCAGGGTCGCCGCCACGGCAGCCATCATGTTCTCCCGGTTGTGTGACCCCTTCAGCCGGCACTCCGCCAGCGGGATGCGCAGTTCACCGCCGCCGAGCCGGCAGACCATTTCGTCCGTGGTGCAGAAGACGCCGTAGGGAAGCTCCCGCTGCTGGCTCGTGGGGACCGTCCGGGCGGAGATCCGCTCCGCAAAAGCGGCCACCAGCGGGTCGTCCATGGTCAGCACCGCGTAATCTTCGGCAGTCTGGTTCATGAAGAGCCGCCCCTTGGCGTCGATGTACTCCTGGTACGAGGCGTACCGGTCCAGGTGGTCCTCCGTGATGTTCAGAAGCACCGACACCTTCGGCCGGAATTGCTCGATCCCCTCCAGCTGGAACGAGGAGAGCTCCACCACGGCACGGTCGACAGGCTCGCCCGACGCCGCCAGTTCGATGAGCGGCGTGCCGATGTTTCCCCCCACGAAGGTGGCAAAGCCGCTGTTCCGCAGGATCTCGCCGATGAGGGTCGTGGTGGTGGTCTTGCCATTGGTGCCGGTGATCCCCACCAGGGGCGCCGAGATGAACGCGGCGGCCAGCTCGATCTCGCTGATGATCCGCCGCTTCGCCTGACGCGCCACCTTCAAGGGCGGGATGTCCATCGGCACCCCCGGGCTCACCACGATCAGGTCGGCGGTCCGGAAGCTCGGCTCCTCGTGGCGCCCCAGCTCGTAGGTCACCGGCAGGCCGGCCAGTGCGGAAACACAGGAGGCGAGTTCAGCCTCGCCCTTCATGTCCGTCACCGTCACCCGCGCCCCGTGCTGCACGAGGAAACGGACCACAGCCACCCCGGTGCGGGCCAGACCGACGACGAGTATGTTTTTGTCTTTCAGTTCCATATCAGACCTTATAACCTGCCACAGAGACACGGAGACACAGAGAACTGCAAATGATTTTATAAAAGTGCATCAAGTACAACCACCGTTGCTCTTTCCACGCTATCCTCTTGTTTTTCCTCGGTGTCTCTGTGTCTCCGTGACAGGAGTTCCCTACCGCATCTTGAGCGTCGAGATCGCCACCAGCGCGAGGATGATGGAGATGATCCAGAACCGGACGATGATCTTCGGCTCCGCCACCCCCTTCAGCTCGAAGTGGTGGTGGATCGGCGCCATCCGGAAGATCCTCTTTCCCCGGTACTTGTACGAGCCGACCTGGAAGATGACCGACAGCGCCTCGACGACGAAGATCCCGCCGACGATCACCAGGAGGATCTCCTGCTTCGTGATCACCGCCACGGTCCCCAGGGTCCCCCCCAGCGACAGCGATCCCACGTCCCCCATGAACACCTCGGCGGGGTAGGCATTGTACCAGAGGAACCCGAGCCCCGCCCCCACCATGGCGCCGCACAGCACCGCCAGTTCGCCGGCCCCCGGCACCCGCGGGATCTGCAGGTACTCGGAAAGGGTCGCATGCCCCGCCACGTAGCTGAAGAGCAGGTAGGTGGCCGCGTTGATGGAGACCGGTCCGATGGCCAGGCCGTCGAGTCCGTCCGTCAGATTCACCGCGTTGCTCGCCCCGACGATCACGAGCGTCACGAACGGCACGTAGAAGACCCAGAGGTCCGGGTGCAGCCTTTTAAAGAACGGGAAATACAGCTCGGTGGAGAACCCGGTCCGGGTAAAGAGGAACAGGCCCACCGCGCCCGCCAGGAGGAGCTGCCAGAACATCTTCTGCCGCGGCGACAGCCCCTTCGGGTTCTTCTCCACCACCTTCTTGTAGTCGTCCACGAAGCCGATGGCCCCGTACCCGACCATGATGAAGAGCGTCGTCCAGACGTACAGGTTGGCCAGGTCCGCCCAGAGGAGCGTCGGGATCAGGATGGAGAGGAGTATCACCACCCCGCCCATGGTCGGGGTGCCCGACTTCTTCAGGTGCGACTCGGGTCCGTCGGTCCGGATGACCTGGCGCGCCTGGAGGCTCTCCAGCTTCCGGATGATCATCGGGCCGAGAACGAACGAGACGATCAGCGCCGTGATCAGGGCGTAGATGGAACGGAACGTCAGGTACCTGAAGATGTTGAACAGCTTGATGCTGGAGGCCAGCGGATAAAACAGCAGATACAGCATCAGGCGCCCCCCTTCCCGTCGACGGCGAAACCGGAACGGATCGCCTCGGCAACGCGCTCCATCCGCATCCCCCGCGACCCCTTCACCAGAATCACGTCATCGTGACGCATGCTGCGGGAGAGGGCGGCAATCAGCCCGTCATGCCCCGCCGCCACCACGATATTCTCCTCGGGAAGGCCGGCATCCGCCGCTCCCGCCGCGACGATGGTCGCCATCCCACCCGTCAGGTACAGCCTGTCCACACAGGCGGCCGCCAGACGCCCCACCTCCAGATGGGCCTTCTCCTCCTCGCGCCCCAGCTCCAGCATGTCCCCCAGCACCGCGATGGCGCGGCCGCGGCCCTTCAGGTCGCTCAGCGTCAGGAGAGCCGCCGCCATGGAGGCGGGGTTGGCGTTGTAGGAGTCGTCGATCAGCACCACCCCTTCCACCTCTTCCAGCCGGAACCGCTTGTCGTACGGGGTGAAGGCATCGAGCCCCGCACGGATCTGCTCCGGCTCGATCCCCAGCGCGGTCGCCGCGGCGGCCGCCGCCAGGGCGTTGCTCACATTGTGCCGGCCGAATGCCTCGATCTCGATGCCGATGGACCTGCCGGGAATCCGCATGGTGAAGCGCTGACCCCGACGTCCCAGTCCCACGACCTGCGCGGCGGAGACGTCCGCCTCGTGCAGGCCGAACGAAAGCCGCCGCACCCCGGCAGGCACCGGCAGGGCCGCGATGCGTGGATCGTCCGCGTTGTAGACGGCAGAGCTGCCGGGCCGGAGCCGGAGGAACAGCTCCCCCTTGGCGCGGGCCACCGCATCCACGCTCCCCATGCTCAGGAGGTGTGCGGGAAAGGCGTTGGTGATGATCCCCACATCCGGCGCGGCGATCTCGGCGAGCCGGTCGATCTCGCCCGGTTCGCTCATCCCCATCTCCAGCACCGCCCAGCGGTCGTCCGCCGTGAGTTTCAGGAGCGTCAGCGGCAGGCCGATCAGGTTGTTCAGGTTCCCCCCGGTCTTGAGCCCGTCGCCGCCGAAGGCCAGGATGGCGGAGAGCATCTCCTTGGTGGTGGTCTTGCCGTTGCTGCCGGTGATCCCCACCACCGGGATATGGAACCGCCGGCGGTGGAACGCCGCCAGGTCACCCAGGGCGCGCAGGGTGTCGCTCACGGCGATGCAGGTGATGTCACCCGGAAGCGACTGCGTTGCCAGCCACGACTCCTCCGCCAGGACGGTCGTCACGCCGCGGCCGATGGCGGCATCCAGATAGTCGTGGCCGTCGAACCGCTCACCCCGTAGAGGAACGAACAGCTCCCCCGGATTGACGGTTCGGGAGTCGGTGGATACGCCGGTCACCGACCTGCCGCCGTGACCGTGCAGGTTCCCGCCGGTCGCCTGTTGTATCTCTTCGATGGTGAACATCACAGCCCGTCCAGTCCGGCGCATGCGGCCGCCGCCTCTTCCCGGTCGTCGAAATGGTGCTTCACGGTGCCGATGATCTGATAGTCCTCGTGCCCCTTCCCCGCCAGCAGTACCACGTCGCCCGGCTGCGCGAGCCGGACCGCGAGCCCGATGGCATCCCGACGCGACGGCACGGAGACGAAGCCATGCTCGCCGAAACCGCCGGCAAGCTCGTCAATCCGGTATTCACGCAGTCCGAGCGGCTCCAGGCCGCCACGCACCTCCGCCATGATGGTCGCCGGGTCCTCGGTGCGCGGGTTGTCGGAGGTGAGGATCGCCAGGTCGCTGTAGCGCCCGGCGACCCCGCCCATGACCGGCCGCTTTCCCTTGTCGCGGTCGCCGCCGCAGCCGAAGACGGTGATGATCCGCCCCGTGGCGATCTCCTTGAGCGTCAAGAGCACGTTTTCCAGGGCATCTCCCGTATGAGCGTAGTCCACAAGGATTGTGAACCCCCTGTCGTTCTCCACCCGCTCCAGCCGGCCGGGGACCGTCGCATGGCCGGCGATGCCGGCAACGATCCGCTCCAGCGGCAGGTCGAGGGCGACGCCCGCCGCAACGGCGGAGAGGATGTTGTACAGGTTGAACCGGCCGAGCAGCCTTGAGTGGAACGGAACCTCTCCCTTCGGGGTCACCAGGACGCCGCCGATCCCTCCGACGCTGAACGCGATCTCCCGCGCCGTCACATCCGCCTGCCGCGTGAGGCCGTACCGCACCACGGGACAGGCAGCCGCGGCCGCGATCCGCTCCCCGTACTCGTCGTCCACGTTCACCACCGCCCGGCGGTGCGGCTTGTCCTCCGTCGGCTGCAGCAGCACGGAAAAGAGCCGGGACTTGCTTCCCAGGTAGTTCTCCATCGTCAGATGGTAGTCCAGGTGATCGCGGGTCAGGTTGGAGAAGATTCCCACGTCGAACCGGCAGCCGTCCACCCGCCGCTGCTCCAGGGCGTGGGACGACACCTCCATGATCACCCCCCGGGCTCCGGCCGTCACAAGCTCGGCCAGCGTGCCCTGCAGGTCTACCGATTCGGGCGTCGTGTTGGGTGCCGGAATCTGCCGGTTCCCGAACCGGTAACTGATGGTTCCAAGAACAGCGGAAGGGATGCCGGCGGCAGCCAGTATCCCTTCCATCAGGTACGTTGTGGTGGTCTTTCCGTTCGTGCCGGTAATCCCGATGCAGGGGATGCCGGCCGTCGGATCATGGTAGAAACGGGCCGCCATCATCGACATGGCGTGACGCGCGTCCCGTGCCGTCACGACCGTCACGCCGGGTGGCGCGAACGACCCGTCCTCCAGGACGACCGCCACCGCCCCCCCCGCCACGGCCTGGCCGATGAAGCAGTGGCCATCCACGGCAGCCCCCCGCAGGGCGAAGAAGAGGCTGCCCGGTTTCGCCTGCCGGGAATCGTAGCAGAGCCCGGTGATCTCCAGATCCACCGGTCCGCTGCACGAAATCGGCACGATTGTCTGCAACAGTATATCCAGTCTCATGTTACCTCGCTTCACCGCAGGTTGCCGCCACCGCCGGCACGGATCACGCCGCCGGCACGAACCGGACCCACACCTGGTCGCTCGGTCCGATCCGCTGCCCCGGTTTGGGGTTCTGTTCTTGGGCACGGCCGCTGCCGATCAGCTTCACGTTGATCCCCCGCCGTTCCATGACCCGCAGCACCTCCCGCATGCTCATCCCGGAGAAGTTCGGCATCGCGGCGCCACCGTCACCCTCGATCACCGTCCCCTCGGCTGTCTGCGCCTCCGTAGCCGCCGGAGGCTCCGCCTTGACGACGACACACTGGTCTTTGCGACGAACCGGCTGATCCGGCATCACCTTGTAGTAGCAGAGAGACTGCAGGGCGATGGCGCTGAACGCCGGTGCGGCGACGACCCCCCCGTAGGGGCTGGTCTTCGGTTCATCGATGATCACCGCGATGGTGAACCGGGGATTGTTCGCCGGCACGAACCCGATGAACGACGCCGTCCGCTTGTCGAGGGAGTAGGTATGGGTGATCGGATCGACCTTCTGGGCCGTACCGGTCTTCCCCGCCACCAGATATCCGGCAACATCCGCGTTCGTCCCCGTTCCCCCCTCGGTGGTAACCCCTTCCATCATCCGGGTGACGGTCCGGGCCGTTTCCGGCGAGATGACCCGGCGGACCGGCTGTGGAGCGAACTGGTGGGTCACAACCCCGTCCTGATTGACGATCTGATCGACGACGTACGGCTTCATCAGGGTGCCGCCGTTGGCCACCGCGGACACGGCGGCGGTCAGCTGGATGGCGGATGCCGTCACCCCCTGGCCAAAGGAGATGGTTGCCAGGTCCACCCCGTACCACTGGCTTTTGTCCCGCAGGTACCCCGACGCCTCACCCGGCAGGTCGATACCGGTACGCTCGCCGAAACCGAAGTTCTTGAGATACCTGCTGAGCCGTTCCTGACCGAGGCGGGCGCCGATCTTGGCGGCGCCGATGTTGCTCGAATATTTCAGGATCTCGCCGACGCTCAGGTTCCCGTAATGATGCGTGTCGTGGATCGTCCGCCCGCCGATCTCGTAGCTGCCGTTTTCGCAGTAGAAGGAATCGGTGGGCCTGATCACCTTTTCCTCCAGCGCGCCTGAAATGAGAAAGATCTTGAACGTCGATCCCGGTTCGAATGTGTCTGCAATGGCCCGGTCCCGCAGGGTGGACTGGGGATACTCTGCAAACGAGTTGAGGTTGAAATTCGGATAGTTCGCCAGCGCCAGCACCCTGCCGGTCTGGGGCTCCATGACGATGGCGATCCCCCCCTTCGCCCTGCTGCTCACCACCGCCTTCGCCAGCTCCTTCTCGACGATGTACTGGATGTTCTTGTCCAGCGTGAGGGTGACGTCCTGTCCCTTCGAGGCGTTCTGGATGAACGCCCCCTTGATGCCGATGTTGCGCCCCAGGGCATCGCGTTCCGTCACCAGATAACCGTTACTCCCGAGGATGGAACTGTCGTACTTGAGCTCGATTCCGTTCAGTCCCTCCGGGTCGAGGCCGGTGAAACCGATGACATGGGCGGCCAGCTCCGAATTAGGGTAGAACCGCTTCGTCTCCTTGACGAACCCGATGCCTTCCAGCCCGAGGTCGTTGATCCGCTTGGCCAGATCCGGCGTGATCCGCCGCTGCAGCCAGACGAAATGTCTGTTCGTCTCAAGTTTCTTCGCCAGCTCGCCGGCCGACATCCCGAGAAGCGGCGCCAGTTTGGCGCAGGTACCCGGCAGGTCCTCAATGTTCTGCGGCTCGGCATAGCAGGAATCCATATCGATGGAAACGGCAAGCGCCGAATGATTGCAGTCATAGATCGTCCCGCGCGCCGGCGTGAGCTGAACGACCCGCTTGTACTGCCGCTCCGCGATCCTGGCCAGCTGGGCCCTTTCGATGACCTGCAGATAGATGTCGCGACAGCAGACAGCCACGAACAGAAGGGTCAGACACCATCCCACAAAACGGATCCGGATCAGGACCCATTTCCCCCGGTCGAACTTCATCTCACCACGATGATCTGCTGATTGGTCGGCAGCGCCATCCCCAGCTCGCCCTTCGCCAGCGACTCGATCCGCCCCGGTGTCTTCAGGGAAGCGACCTCCAGACGCAGCCGTTTGTTCTCCTGTTGCTCATCCCTCATGACCCGGTTCACCTCGGTCAGCTTCAGCCCCAGTTCCAGGACCCGGACGCGGGACCAGACGTGGAAGATGGAGACGATGGTGATCATCACCATCACGATCATCAGATAAGGGAAGAGGTCCCACCGTTTCGAATAGAACTCTTCGATCCGCTTCGGTGCAGCGACCTTGGTATAGGCGATACGTGCGTTTGCCATTTCCATCCCTTCCTACAGTTTCTCTGCCGCCCGCAGTCGGGCGCTCCGGGCCCGCGGGTTTCGTTCTATCTCGTCGTCGGTCGCCATGACCGGCTTGGCGGTGATAATCCTCAGCGTCGGCACGTTACCGCAGATGCAGACCGCCAGTCCCTTCGGACAGCTGCAGCCGCCGGTGAACCCCCGGAAGGTCTGCTTCACGATCCGGTCCTCCAGGGAATGGAACGAGATGACCGCAATCCTTCCGCCCGGCCGCAGCATCCGCACCGCCGCGGCCAGACCGCGGGAAACGCTGTCGAGCTCTTCATTCACGGCGATCCGCAGCGCCTGGAAGGTCCTGGTCGCCGGATGCAGCCGCTCCTCCCACTTGGCCTTCGGTATCGCCCCCTTGACGATGTCCACCAGACGGAGGGTGGTTTCAATGGGCGCCTCGGCGCGCTCTCTTACGATGAATGCGGCGATTCGTGCCGCCCACCGCTCCTCGCCGTACTCGCGGATGATCCGGACCAGCTCACCTTCCGACAGCCCGTTCACCAGGTCGGCGGCGGTCGCGCCGCCGCTGCGGTCCATCCGCATATCCAGCGGCGCATCCTGCTGAAAGCTGAATCCCCGCTCCGCCGTATCCAGCTGGTGAGAGGAAACCCCCAGGTCCGCCAGGAATCCGTCGATCGCCTCGACGCCGCAGTCGGCGAGAATCTCGGCCAGATCGGCGAAGTTCCCCTGCCGGAGCATCACCCGCTCCCCGTACCCTGCAAGCCGGTCGGCCGTCGCCGCCAGGGCTTCCCGGTCGCGGTCGATGCCGATCAGCCTGCCGTCAGGGGCCGACGCATCGAGGATCTGCCGCGCATGCCCCCCGCCGCCGAGGGTGCCGTCCACATAGATGCCCCCCGGCCGCGGAGCCAGGAAACGCAGCACCTCTTCCGGCAGCACCGACAGATGATGGAACCGTGCCACTACAGCCCGAGCTCCGCCATCGCTTCGGTATCGGACGGAAAGTTGCGCATATCCTGGACCCTGACCTTCTCGCGCTCGGCCTGACTCCAGATCTCGATCTTGTCCAGCACCCCCACGAACATGATCTCCCGCTCCAGCGCGGCGCTCTTGCGCAGATGGGGGGGGATCAGCAGCCTGCCGAGCTTGTCGGCAGTACATTCCGTCGCGGGAGAGATGATCGTCCGCATGACGCTGTTCCGCTGCGCGGAGGTAAGCCCTTTGCCGGCGCGGAAGTTCTCCTCGAACTCGAACCACCTCTGGTAGGGAAAGATCAGGAGACCGGTGCTGAAGCTTCCGCCCCCCAGATCGACGGGGGACGAATTGGTGATGAAAAACCGTTCGTCACCATGGACATCGACCAGCACTTCCCGGAATTTTGCGGGAAGGCTCGTCCTGCCTTTTCCATCGATCGATGTCTCGAAAATCCCCCGGAACATGGACTTTTTCGCACCCCTTGCCACGACTTACCACGATTTACCACCACGTGCCCGAAAATATACCTAGGGTAGTACCCGATGTCAAGGCAAAATGTTCCACGGAAACGGGATTTTTTCTTTTAGTTTTTAGGAAGTTACGAGGGATGGGGCGAGGGGGAGGGAAAGCTTGGAGCTGAAAAAGATTTCCGGTGTAATTCAGGTAGGTTATAAAAAGTTTACACTCAAAACCTGCCGCAATCCGGGATTGCCACGTCCGGCCGTCGCGCCGACCGGAAGGTTCACTCCTTTTTCTTCCGGTCGGCCAGGCTGACGACCTTGCCACTGCCGGAAGGGACAGATACGGGCTTTGAGGGCTCTTCGACGACCGGTTCCCGTTCCGCAGGCGGTCCGGCAGCCCTGACGACCGGCGACACCACCTTTTCGAGGCGGACCGGGGTCCCCCCCATGGTGAACGGGGCACCGGCAACCTGGGTGTCGTCCAGTATCCAGGTATAGACCTGGAGCGGCATCATGAGCACCAGGAGCTTAACCTGCCACCAGCCGGGTTTCACGTCGGGATCAACCGCCTCGACGCGGGCGTAGAAGGCGGGGTTGTTGTCGATATGCACCAGCACGAGCTCGTTGAGCACAAAAACCTCCTGATTGCAAAGTGATACACGGCACGCATCGCCTGTCAGTCCAGCAGGATACCAAGTCTCATCCTGCCCGCCAACAGGCTCGCAATCGACCGACTGACCGCACGCAGCGCGTCGACGCCCCCGCAAAATGCAGCCTGTACCGATGGAGCCAGCAATCCCTCGATCCGGTCGCAGTTGAAGGTGATGCAGTTGAATGGTCGATACGCAGGCGGGAAGATGCAGCCGGCAACAGACAGATAGGGACAGAACCCGGTGGTAAACGGTGGTACGGGCGGGTCCAGTCCGTCATCGAGATACGCGAGGATATCGGTTACCGTGACGTGATACCGCCCGGTGCGGCAGCACTCACCGCCGCACCGGGCACAGATGTCGCCGGCGGACACCCCGTCGGGAACCTGTTGCAGCTCGGTCTTCAGGCGGCGTGCCTCCCGCAACAGCGGCGCGAGGTCGTTCCGCACCGTGACCGGCAGGGAGCGGATCGCCTCCGCAATCTCGGCGACGTGTTCAGCCCAGACCCTGGACGCGTCCGCGCCGTCTTTTCCCATGGGACGTTTTTCTTCTGTCATTTCAAAAAGTTTGGCCGGAGCAGGCCATAAGCCGGGTTCTGTTTCCGCCGCCGGTTGCCCCGCGACGGACGATGACCATTCCTCTAGGACCGCCGTTGCCGACGGCCTCAAGCAGCCAACCCGGAGGCACGGACGGGCCGTCCTTGACGCCTCCCTATTCGGCCTTGCTCCTGGTGGGGTTTACCTGGCATCCGACGTCGCCGCCGGACCCGGTGAGCTCTTACCTCACCCTTTCACCCTTACCTGCCATCGCCGAAGCTCCGGCAGGCGGACTGCTCTCTGTGGCACTTTCCCTGGGGTCGCCCCCGCTGGACGTTATCCAGCACCACGCCCTGTGGAGCCCGGACTTTCCTCTCCCCGCCGAGACGGGCAGCGGCCATCCGGCCTGCTCCGGCCAAATCGTTACGCCCCCTGCACCTGCCTGAGGATGAGCATCCGCTGACAGTGGGGGCAGGTGATCAGGTCGTCGCACTTAAAGAGCGAGTTGTACAGCTGGGGCGGCAGGTTCATGTTGCAGCCGAGGCAGATGCCGTCCCGCGCCTCCACGACCGCGATGCCGCGGCGCTGCTCGCGCAGCATGGTATAGCGACGGATGACCGATGACGGCAGGGCCTGCAGCGCGGCATCCCGGGTAACGCTGTCGGCGGCGATCTCGCCGTCGATCTTGTCGATGAGCGTCTGGAGCTCCGCCTTCTGCTCCGTCACGTTCCCCGTCAGCTCGTTCAGCTGCGACTCATTTCCGGCGATCTCGCCGGCGACGCCTTCCAGCTGGGCGACCGTCTGCAGGATCTGCTCTTCGATCTCCGCCTTCAGCTTCTTGGCGGAGGCGATCTCCTTGGAAACGGCCTGATACTCCTTCTGGGTCTTGATCTCCTTCAGCCGCACCTCGGACCGGGCGATGTTGTCCGTCTCGATCTGCAGGTTCGCCTCGAGCGTCTCCTTGCCCTCCTCAAGCCGGGCACGTTCGTCCTCCTTCCGGGCAATGGCTGCACGGGCCTCCTCCACCTGCGCCTCAAGCCGGGTAACCTTGTCGAACAGCGCCTGCTTCTCCCCCTGCTGTCCGTCAATCTTCAGATCGATCTCCTGCAACGTGTCCAGTGCTTCCAGTTTTTTCTGCAACGTTCCGTCCCCCTTGCTCCTTGTTGTATGTCCCGAATCCGGTTCAGATGCTGCGGAACGGGTCCTGCCCGTCCGTCCAGGGGATTACCTCTCCCGCGTACCCGCCCGCACTGAGCTCGCGGCGCATCACCTCCGCAACCCCTTCAACCATAAGCGATTCCGTGGCAAAATGCCCCGCATCGACGATAGCGATTCCCAGTTCTTCCGCAGACCGCGCCTCGTGGTACTTGGCGTCGCCGGTGACGATCACGTCCGCTCCCTGCCGGTGGGCCTCACGCAGAAGCGACATGCCGCTGCCGCCGCACAGGGCGACCTTGCGCACCCGACGATCGGGTGCACCCGCATAGCGCAGGCTCCCGCAGCCGAGCCGTTCCGCTACCTCGCGGGCAAACTGCTCCAGCGTCGTCTCCCGTTCCAGATAGCCGATCCGCCCCAGCCCCCGCGCAGCGCCCCGGTTCATGAGCGGCACCAGGTCGTAGGCAGGCTCCTCGTAGGGGTGGGCCTTGTGCAGGGCCGCCACCGCCGCCGCCGCGCTGTCCCGGCGCACCAGGAGCTCCAGCCGAGACTCCTGCGCCGCCTCGCGTTTCCCCACCTCGCCGATGAACGGCTGCGCCCCCTCCAGCGGCCGGAAGGTGCCGGTGCCGGCAGTCCGGAAGGAACAGTCGCGATAGTTGCCGACGACCCCGCAATGCGGGAAGAGCGCCTCCAGAAGCGTCTCCTCGTGGCCGGTCGGGACGTACACCACGAGCTTCGCCAGTTCGTCCCACCCCGCGGTCCTCAGATGGCCGCACCGGACGACCCCCAGCCGCTCCGCCAGGAGGTCGTTCATGCCGCCAGCGGCCACGTCGTAGTTGGTATGGAGGGAGATGACCGCAAGATCGTGCCTCAGGGCAAGGGCGACGAGACTCCCGGCAGGGTCGGCAAGGGATATCTTTTTCAAGGGGGAGAAGATGAAGGGATGATGGGTCAGGAGAAGGCTGCAGCCTTGAGCGATGGCGAACTCCACGGCGGCCCGCTCGCCGTCCAGCGCCACAGCGATCCGGGAGACCGGCGCCGCCGGGTCCCCTACCTGCAAACCCACGTTATCCCACTCTTCGGCATGGGCGAAGGGAGCAAATCTATTAATAATTCCGACCAGATCCGAGACTTTGGCTATTTTCATCGCGTACAAAAGAAAAAGAGTGCAACCGTCCGGTGTGCACTCTTTCTCTCTCCCTGAAGGAAACTATGTCTGCTCTTTAAGCGCTTTAGGGGCATCCCCACATCCTGCACTGTTTGAGGTTGGTGGGCCCACCAGGACTCGAACCTGGGACCGACCGGTTATGAGCCGGTAGCTCTAGCCAACTGAGCTATAGGCCCGCAAAGCGAAGGTTCATAGTATGTGACGATATTATCCGAGTCAAGCAGTTTTTCGGATTTTTTATCCCTTGCCCCGTCGAAAGTACGGTTCCGGCATACGATCAGTACATCTCGTACTTCAAAAGCCGGCACTCCAAAGGGCCGTTGAAAAGGACGATGCGGCGGGACGCCTTCAGCCCCACGAACTTCGCCAGCTCCCGGTTGCCGGTGAAGAGCCAGGCAGTATACCCTCTGCAGCGCTGCTTCAGGACGTCGCCGATCTGCCCGTACAGCGGCTTCAGCGTCTCCTCCTCCCCGAGCCTCTGGCCGTAGGGCGGGTTGATGATGAGGGTGCCCGCTTCCGCCGGCGGCATGAAGTGGTTCAGGTCGCACTGGGCAAACGTCACGAGCTTCTCCACGCCGGCCCGGCGGCCGTTCTCCTGTGCAGTCTCCACCGCCCGCGCCAGCCGGTCCCTGCCGGCGATCGCCGCCGGCAGGGACGGCAGCGCCAGCTCCCGCGCCTCTGCCAAGAGCTCCCGCCAGCGTGCGCCGTCGAACGACGGCCACCGCTGGAAGCCGAACCGGCGGTTCAGCCCCGGCGCCCGGCGCGCCGCCAGGAGCGCCGCCTCGATGGGAATGGTCCCCGACCCGCACATGGGGTCCACGAGCGGCGTCGTGCCATCCCAGCCGGAAAGCGCCACGATGGCGGCGGCCAGGGTCTCCCGCAGCGGGGCCTCGGTGCGGGCCAGCCGGTAGCCGCGCCGGTCGAGGGGAATCCCGGAGCTGTCAAGGCTCACCGTGCAGCGGTTCTTCACCAGGTGCACGTTCACCCGCAGGTCCGGGTCCTTCGTGTCCACGCTGGGGCGGCTGCCGAAACGGTCGCGCAGCTGGTCCACGATGGCATCCTTGGTCTTCAGCGCCACGAACCCGGAATGGGTCAGGGCCGAGTCCCTGAGATTGCAGTCCACCGCCAGGGTCCGTTCCGGGGTCAGCCAGTCGTGCCAGGCAACGGTCCGGACGCCCTCGTACAGCGCCTGCGGGGTTTCGCAGGGGAACTCGGCCAGTGGCAGCAGGATGCGGTTGGCGGTGCGGAACCAGAGGTTCGCCCGGTAGCAGTCGGTCAGAGTCCCGCGAAACCGTACCCCGCCCGACTCCTGCCGCACGTCCCCCATCCCGAGCCCTTCTACCTCCCGGGCAAGGACCTCCTCCACCCCCTTGGCGGTCGTGGCAAATATTTCCAGCTGGCTCATACCTCCCCCTTTTAACCACGTAGCGAGCCGCCAGTATATACACTCAGCGATATAGCGCAAGCATCATCGACAAGCCTGGGCGCCGTCTGACATCTGGCATGTAAATATAGTATAATTTAGCCGAAGGCAGCCTTTGCACGAAAGAAGGTGAACCGGATGAAAGGGATGAAGGAGATGGTTGGCAGCGTGAAGCAGACCGGCAGGCGTGGAGTAAAAGCCGTCGGCGGCGGCGTCAAAAGGATGGTCGGTGCCATCAGCCATGCCACGGGGAGCGGCAGGGGGTTCCATAGGAACGTCTCCCGGAAGGGCCGGACCGGCAGCTGAAAACTGAATACGTGCGTACGTCATTGGAGAGGGGTCGGGCGGTAACTGCCCGGCCCTTCTGCATTCAGAGCATGGCCTCGATGCCGGCCAGCCCCTCCCGCGCCCCGCAGGGGAGGGAGATATACGGCGACGGCACCTGCGCCTCCCGGGGGTTGATCCGGATCAGCGTGCCGTGCCGTCCCAGCTGCTCGCCCAGGTGGCGGATCGTGGGGATCGCGGTGCCGGCCCCCAGTTCCACCACCACGAGCCGTTGCCCCCGGTGGTCCGTGACGAACTCGTCGAACCGCCGCTCCTGCCGCCGGGTCCGGTCGGGCAGCCACGACCAGTCGCCGAACATGAGGATGTTGGGTCGGGCCACCGCACCGCAGCGGGGACAGCGGGGGAGATGTCCCGCCCTCATGGTGGCGGGGTCCACGGGAACCTCCTCGTCGTTGTCCCAGATGGTCCCGCAGCACGGTCCCGTGCACTGCAGGTGATGGATGGAGCCGTGCACCTCCAGGATGCGGTCGGCGGCGAAGCCGGCCTTCTGGAACTGGCCGTCCACGTTGGAGGTCGCCGCGAACCAGGGGAGGGCGAACCGGTCGATCCAGCCCTTCAGAATGCCGAACCCCGCATGGGGCACCGTCGCCCGGTACAGGTTGGTCCGGTGGCCGTAGAACCCCCAGCCGAAGGCCGGGTCGCGCTCGAAATGGGCCGGGTTTGCCGCCTCCACGAAACTGATCCCGAGCCGTTCGTAGGGGGGGTAGGCGTTCCAGAACCCCCGGTCGCCGCGAAAATCCGGCAGCCCCGAATCAACCCCCATTCCGGCCCCCGACGTGATCACCAGGAGCTCCGCCTCCCGCACGGCTGCCGCCGCCGCGGCAAACCGCTCCTGCAGGCGGTTATTGGCCATCAGAATCATCCCCGGGCATCCCCTCATCCAGGCAGTACAGCCAGGCGAGGATCTCCGCCACCGCCCGGTACAGTTCGGGGGGGATGTACTGGTCCTGCCGGACGTTCATGAGCAGCCCGAGCAGCTCCGTCGACTCGTGCACGTAGACCCCGTGCTCCCGGGCGAGGGAGATGATGGCGTCCGCCGAGGGGCCCCTTCCCCGGGCCACCACCTTCGGGGCGTAGTCGCCGAAGGTATAGGACAGCGCCGCCGCCTGGCGTTCCCGGTCATTCCGCTTCGTCATGACTCACCACCAGATCCGAGAGGCCGATCCCCGCCGCGGCAAACCGGTCGGCTAGCGATGACGACCGGCGCTGCAGGAGTGCCGCCGTCTCCTCGCCGGCACGGAACCGGAGCCGCACCTCACCCCCCCGGATACGGATCGACGCCCGCACCGTCCCGAGCCGGGGGAGATCCACCGTCAGCTCGCTCCCCCACTGCCGCTCCCCGCCACGGCCGTCCGCCTCCCGCTCCTCCACCAGCCATTCCATCTCCTGCCCCGGCCAGGCCGAGCCGCGCCAGTGCAGTGTGCCGTTATGCAGGGCCGCCAGCTGGTCACGGAGGATCGAAACGGTACGGGGATCGACCGCCCCCTCACGAAGCGGCTGCTCACCACCCAGCCGACTGGAGCAGCTCCCCTGGGGCTCGCCGAGGATCTCCTCCAGGGTCCGCAGCCCCGCCGCCCATTCCGCCAGGTGGGATTCGTAGAAGAGCCCGCTCCCGGAGAGCGCCCGGCGCAGGCTCTCCGCCAGCGCCGCCGTATCGTCCGGCACTCCTCCGGCAAGCACGGCCGGCCGGGGAAGCGGCTCCGTCTCCTCCGGCCCCTCGGCCATCTCCCGCATCACCTTTCCCAGCAGCCGGCCGGCATCGCTGATGGTCACCGGCGACGGCACGTTCTGCGCAAGCGACAGGGTGAACGTCGGCCGCGGCTCCAGCGCCGTGCAGGTCATCCGCAGTTCGCTCCCCGGCGCCACCCCTTCGGGGAGTTCCATGGCGAAGAGCCCGCCGCCGATCCGCACCAGCGACCGTCCTCCCCCCAGCGCTCCCAGCAGTTCGGCCCGCACCTCCGCCCCCGGCACGAAACCGGCCTGCGCCCCGGCAGAGCCGCCGGACGTCGATCCGCCCCGGATCGGCGTGGCAGAGGTTATGACGATGTCGCTGCCGATCTGCACTCTCGTCTCCTCACACGATACGGACTACGGCTTCTCCCCGGCGGCTGTCCGCAGATACTCCACCAGCTCCCGGTCGTATCGCTCGAAATGCTCGTGCAGCCAGCTGCACATGGTCTGCACCGACCTGACGATCAGGACCGTGTTCGCCCCGCACTGCCGGTACGACTCCTCCAGTTGCCGCACCACGCGGCCGAATGCGTCGTGCTGCAGCTTGTGGTCGGGATAGCCGGGATAACCGCTCGCGAGCTGCAGCTTCTCCTCGTCGCGGAAATGCCTGCGGACGTATCGCTTCAGGAACCAGAGGAGCCGGGCGATCTCCTCCTCCCCCCGGCGGTAGCGGCAGGCGGTCAGGAGGTCGTTGACCTTCCGCAGCAGGTCCCGGTGCTGGGCATCGATCTCCTCGTTGCCGCACGCCATCTCGTCGCGCCAGTCGGTAAACATGCGATCGCTCCCGTCAGCGGGACGGCTTCCGCCCCCGGGAGGTCCCCCCCGGCGACGTCCCTTGCCCGGCAGGCTTGCCCTTGCCCCGGTAACCGCCGCGCGGCCCGCCCGCCGGCTGCGGCTTCTGCGGCTTGGCGATGGAGACAGCGATCTTCCGGTCGATGAGCAGAGCACCGTCGAGACACTCGATCGCTTCCTTCGCCTCGGCGTCGGTGGTCATCTTCACGTAGCCGCACCCCTTGGACTGGCCGGTCACCGGGTCGGTGATGAGATGGACCGACTGCACCGTGCCGGCGACGGCGAAAAACCGGCGCAGGTCGTCCTCCGTCGCCTCGTAGGACAGGCTTCCCACATACAGCTCTCTCGGCATGATCAACTCTCCTCAATCGGCAGGCCGTGCTGGCCGGCCGCCGTTTCATGTAAAATACAAACCCTTGTCCACGAAATACACGAAACGCACGAAAAAACCAATCCCCTATCGAATGCCAGTCTTCTATACTTATATTTCAGCACGACGGCTGAAACGCGTGAACATGCACCCCAAAACGGCAGGATATCACGCAACGCCGCAACGGTCGCAACGAAAACAAAACAATACCTTCAAGACTCCCTCACCGGGCGGGCGAAACGTCTCGTGTGGGAGTTCCTGATTTTACGTTGCGTTCGTTGCGGCGTTGCGTGAGATCGCTTTGTACCGGTTCTGTTTCGCGTCATTTCGCGTGTTTCGTGGACCAGCTTTTCGACTCCGCCCCACCGTCTCAACAGATGCGGGGAAGCTGCTCCCCCGCCAGCATCTCCACCGCCCTCAGCCCGCCAACGACCGTCTCCATCCGCACCCGCCCGTCGCCGGCCGCCGTCACCTCGCCGATGACCGCCGCGTCCCGCCCGAGGGGATGGGAGCGCATCCGGCTCAAAAGCGCCTCCGCCCGTTCCGGCGCGACGAAGGCGAGGAGCTTCCCCTCGTTGGCCACGTACAGCGGGTCGAGGCCGAGTATGGCGCAGACCCCCTTCACCCCGGGATGCAGCGGCAGGGCGCTCTCCGTGAGGACCACGTCCACCTTCGACTGCCGGGCGATCTCCTTGATGGTCGTGGCCACGCCGCCGCGGGTCGGGTCCCGCAGCACGTGCAGCCCGTCCTCCGCCGTCGCCAGCATCTCCGCCACGAGGCCGTTCAACGGGGCACAGTCGCTTCTGACCTCCGTCTGCAGTTCAAGCCCCTCCCGGCTCGCCAGCACCGCGACGCCGTGGTCGCCGATGGTGCCGCTGACGATGATCCGGTCCCCCGGCCGGGCGTTCCCGCCGGAGATGTCGATCCCGTCCGAAAGAACCCCCACCCCCGAGGAGTTGATGAAGATCCGGTCCGCCTTCCCCCGGGGCACCACCTTCGTATCGCCGGTGACGATCCGCACCCCGGCCTCGTCCGCCGCCTCCCGCATGGCGGCGAGGATCGCCGAAAGCTCCCGGCGGGAGAACCCCTCCTCCAGGATCAGGCCGATGCTCAAGTAGAGCGGCCGCGCCCCCATCATCGCCAGGTCGTTCACCGTCCCGTTCACCGCCAGGCTGCCGATATTGCCGCCGGGAAAGAAGATCGGGTCCACCACGTAGGAATCGGTGGTGTAGGCGAGCCGGCCCGGAGGCATCTCCAGGAGCGCCGCGTCGTTCTGCTCCACCGGCGAGTCATCTGCCAGGGCGGGGATGATCAGCTCCTCCAGAAGCGCGTGGGAAAGTTTGCCGCCGCTGCCGTGGCCGAGGAGGATGAGGTCGTTGTCCATGGGTCGCTCCGATATAATCTCAATAAAATTAATGGGACGCGGATGAAGGCAAAAACTGCGGATCAGGCAGAATCAAAGACATTAACAGAACGCAGATAAACGCAGAAAACGCGGATCAGGCAAAACGCTAATCGAAGACTTGCAGGAGATTGTAATCCGAAGGTTTCGTTTTGATCCGCGGCCAAATGTCGTTACTCGATTGCCTTTATAGTTTTGATTTACAATCTGCGTTCATCCGCGTTTATCTGCGTCCCTTTATTAGCTTTTGTTGCCTTCAGCCTGATCTGGTTTCCGTCTTTTCCGCGTACCATGCGGCCTACCGCCCGTATTTGTATGCCGCCGCGCAGGTCCCCTCGCTGGACACCATGCACGCCCCCACCGGCGCCTCGGGAGAGCAGGCGGTGGCGAAGAGCGGACAGTCGAAGGGGGAGACCTTCCCCTTCAGCACCTCGCCGCAGCGGCAGCCCGCGTGCTCCCGCAGCTCCTCCACGTCGACCGGGATGGCGCACGCCGCGTCGAACCGGGCGTACCGCTCGCTGAGCCGGAGGCCGCTGCCGGGGATGACGCCGATGCCGCGCCAGTCGGCGTCGTACGGCTCGAACAGTTGCGCCATGACCTCCCGCGCCCGCCCGTTCCCCTCCGGCTTCACCACCCGGCTGTACTGGATCTCCACCCGGTGCTCCCCGGCCATCACCTGACGCGCCAGCATCTCCACCCCCTGCAGCACGTCCGCCGGCTCGAAGCCGGTCACCACGCAGGCGAGACCGTACCGCTCGGCGAGAAACGCGTAGGCATCGGCGCCGATGACGGCGCTCACGTGGGCGGGGCAGAGGTAGCCGTCGATGGCCAGCTCCGGGTCGGCGGAGAGGAGCTCCATCGGCCGCGGCATGGTCTTGTGGGAGGTGAGCACGAAGTAGTTTTCAACCCCCCGTTTCTCGGCGGTGAGGATGCTGCCGGCGATGGTGGGGGCGGTGGTCTCGAACCCCACGCCGAGGAACACCACCTTTCGTTCCGGCAGCTTTGCCGCCAGCGCCACCGCATCCAGCGGGGAGTAGACGACCCGGATGTCGCCCCCCCGCGCCCGCTCCTCCATGAGGGACGAGGAGGAGCCGGGGACCCGCAAGAGGTCGCCGAAGGTGGCGATCGTCACGCCGGGAAGGCGGGAGAGCGCCACCGCCCGGTCGAGATAACCGTTGGGGGTGACGCAGACGGGACAGCCGGGTCCGGAGATGAGCCGCACCTGGGGCGGCAGGAGGCTCCGGATGCCGTACTGGTAGATCGCCATGGTATGGGTGCCGCACACCTCCATGAAGGTCATCGGCTCGGCCCGGCCGGCCACCAGCAGCCGGATCCGCTCCGCCAGCCCCAGCACCACGTCGCGGCTCTTGAATGCGTCCAGGTAGTTCATCAATCACCTCGTTGGATGTTAGACGTTAGACGTGAGATGTAAGACGTGAATAGATAAAGGCATTGGTTTCCTTCTCACTTCTAACGTCTCACGTCTTACGTCTTACGTCTAACTTGCTTGCGTCTCATCCCATCTCCTCGGGGCTGAACACCTCCCGCATCATCGCCAGCGTCTCCTGCGCGTCCGCCTCGTCCAGCCTGGAGATGGCGAACCCCGCATGGACGATGACGTAATCCCCCACCGCCACCGGCTCCGCCAGGAGCATCAGGCTCGCCTCCCGGCGCACCCCGTCGATCTCCGCCACCGCCTCGTCGCCGTCGATGCTGACGACCTGCATCGGTACCCCTACGCACATGTTCCGTTCTCCTTTACAAACCTCAACGGCAATTAACAGGGATGGACAGGATATACAGGATAAAACCGTAAATCACTGCAAAACATCACAAGACAAAATCGCCATTTCTGTCGTTCAACGGCAAGCTGCCTCAAAAAACCATGAATCCTGTCTATCCTGTAACATGTTTTTTGAATCCTGAATATCCCTGTGAATCGCCTTTCCATGTCCGACCGGCGATCACCGCCTGCCCCAGCGCCAGCCCCCCGTCGTTGGGCGGCACGAGCCGGTGGGTGAAGACCTGAAAGCCGCGCGCCTCCAGGAGCTCGCATACCCCTTCGGCGAGGAGCCGGTTCTGGAACGCCCCGCCGGAGAGGACCACCCGGTTAAGCCCCGTATCATCGCCGATGCGGCGGCAGAGCTCGGCGGAGGCCAGGGCGACGGTCCCGTGGAACCTCCGGGCGATGTCCGCTGTCGCCAGCCCCGCCAGGAGCGCATCGACGACCCGTTGGATCGCGGGACGGAAATCGATCACCCGGCAGCCGTTCTCCTCGACGATTTCAAACGGATAGGGGGGAAGCTCCGGGTTCCCTCCCTCCGCCAGCGCCTCCAGCTCCATGGCCGCCTGGGCGTCGTGGGAGACCGTGGTTCTTAACCCCAGGAGCGATGCCACCCCGTCGAACAGCCGGCCGCAGCTGGAGGTGAGCGGGGCGTTGAGCCGCCGTTCCAGCATGGTGAGGAAGAGCGGCCGGTCGCCAGCCGGGACCGTCTCCAGCACCGGCAGCGGAAGGTCGAACAGCGCCGCCCCGTACAGCTCAAACAGGTGGGCGAGCGCCATCCGGTACGGCTCCCGCACCGCAGCATCCCCCCCGGGAAGCGGCACCTGCCGGAAATGGCCGAGCCGCCGGAAGCCGGTGTAACCGCCGGCGAGGAACTCGCCCCCCCAGACCGTACCGTCGGGCCCAAGGCCGGTGCCGTCGAAGATAACCCCGATGACCTCCCCCTCCAGCCGGTGCTCCGCCATGCAGGACGCCATGTGGGCGTGGTGGTGCTGCACCGCGATCCCCGGCAGCGCCAGCTCCGTCGCGTACCCCGTGGAAAGGTAGTCCGGGTGCAGATCGTGGGCACAAACTTGCGGCCGGATCTCCAGGATGGAGGCGAGGTGGTCGATCGTCTCCCGGAAGGCGTCGAAGGTGGCCGCATTCTGCAGGTCACCGATGTGGGGCGAGAGGAAGGCGTCGGCGCCGCGCGTGAGACAGACCGCGCCCTTCAGCTCCCCACCGACCGCCAGGACCTGCGGCTGAACCCCCGGCAGCCGCACCGGCCGGGGTACGTACCCCCGCGCCCGGCGGATGAAGAGCGGCTCCCCGCGGAAGACCCGGAGCACCGAATCGTCGCTCTTCGCATGAATCTCCCGGTCGTGGCAGAGGACGGCGTCGGCGATTCCGGCAAGACGGCGGCGGGCGTCGTCGTCCCGGCAGACGACCGGCTCGTCCGACAGGTTGCCGCTGGTCATGACGAGCGCCGTGAACCGGCCGCGCACAAGCAGGTGGTGGAGCGGTGCGTAGGGGAGCATGATCCCCAGGTAACCGCTTCCCGGGGCGACCCCGTCGACGACCGGGATGCCGTCCCGCCGCCGCAGGAGGACGATGGGGCTCTCCGGTCCGGTGAGGAGCTTTTCCGCCGTCCGGTCGCAGTGGGCCAACCGGTGCACCGTCGCCAGGTCGGGAACCATGACGGCGAACGGCTTCTCGTCCCGCTTCTTGCGCCTCCGCAGCTCGGCCACCGCACTCCCGTTGCAGGCGTCGGTCGCCAGGTGGTAGCCGCCGATCCCCTTGACCGCCAGGATCTTTCCTGCCTGCAGAAGCGCGGCCGCGGACTCCACCTGGTCGCCGGTCAGGGAGGTGCCGTCCATCAGGGTGAGGGAGAGACGCGGCCCGCAGTCCGGGCAGGCCACCGGCTGGGCGTGGAACCGCCGGTCCGCCGGGTCCCCGTACTCCGCCCGGCAGGCGTCGCACAGGGGAAAGGGGGCCATGGTGGTGAGTGGGCGGTCGTACGGGATGCCGGTGACGATGGAGTAGCGGGGGCCGCAGTTGGTGCAGGTGATGAAGGGATGGCGGTAGCGCCGGTCCGCCGGGTCGAACAGCTCCCGCAGACAGTCGGGGCAGACGGCGCAGTCCGGGGCGATCTGCACGCTCCGCTCGCCGCCGGCGCTGGGGAGGATGGTGAACCCCGCGCACGGCCCGGGCGGCAGCTCCTGGTCAGTTACCGAAGTGATGACCGCCAGCGGCGGGGCGTCATGCTCCAGGGCATGGCGGAAACGGTCGAGGGCCGCCGACTCCCCCTGCAGCTCCACCTCCACCCCGGCGGGGGTGTTGCGCACCCAGCCGGACAGGCCCAGGTCACGGGCGCAACAAAAGACAAAGGGGCGGAACCCCACCCCCTGTACGATGCCGGACACCTGGATATGCAGCCGCCGCTCCGTCATACGCTCACGCCCCGGTCAGAACCCGCACCCTCCGCCCTGTTTTTCGTGGTACCGCTGGTGGTACTCCTCGGCGCACCAGAAGGTGGTGGCCGGCACGATCTGGGTCACGATGGTCCGCCTGAGCCGCCCGGACTCCTCCAGCCGCTCCTTCGACGCGCGGGCCGCCCGCTCCTGCTCCGGGGTGTGGCAGAAGATCGCCGAGCGGTACTGGGTCCCCACGTCCGGCCCCTGCCGGTTCAGGGTGGTGGGGTCGTGGCAGTCCCAGAACACTTCCAGAAGCCGTTCGTAGGAGACGACCGCCGGGTCGAACTCCACCTCCACCGCCTCGGCGTGACCGGTGGTGTGGGAGCAGACCTCCCGGTAGGTGGGGTTTTCCGTCGTCCCGCCAATGTACCCCACCCGGGTGGCGACGACGCCGGGCACGGCGCGGAACTCCGCCTCCACCCCCCAGAAACAGCCCGCCGCAAAGGTCGCCTTTTCCATTTTTCCCTCACGAACACAAAACCAAAATCTTTCCTGATTAGCGCTGATCTTCAGCTAAACCCTTCTCACTCTGGGAGAAGGTGGCCGGAGGCCGGATGAGGGAGATTTATGAGATGGAAAATAAGCCTTTTCCCTCACCCTAGCCCTCTCCCAGAGGGAGAGGGGACTCTTTAAAAGTCTAGCGGAAGATTGATGCTAATCAGGATTCTTCTTATGGGTTCTCTCTCTGTCTTGGCAAAAGTCCGTACTACCGCTTTCCCACCCGCGCCGCCAGCCAGCCGTACCAGGCGCCCATCCCCTCACCCGTGCGGGCAGAGAGCTCGAAGATGGTGATGCCGGGGTTCACCCGGCGGGCCATCTCCCGGCACCGCGCAACGTCGAAGTCCAGGTGGGGCAGGAGGTCGGTCTTGTTGAGCAGCATGACGTCGGAGTTGTGGAACATCTGCGGGTACTTGAGCGGCTTGTCCTCCCCCTCCGTGACGCTTAAGACCACCACCTTATGGGCCTCCCCCAGGTCGAAGGCGGCGGGGCAGACCAGGTTCCCCACGTTTTCGATGAACAGGAGGTCGAGGCCGTCCAGGTCGAACCCTTCCACCGCGTGGCAGATCATGTGGGCGTCCAGGTGGCAGCCGGCGCCGGTGTTCACCTGTTTCACCGGCACGCCGGTGGCGGCGATCCGCACCGCATCGTTGTCCGTCTGCTGGTCACCCTCCACCACGGCGCAGCGATGTCGGCCGGCGAGGTCGGCGAGGGTCCGCTCCAGGAGGGTCGTCTTGCCGGAGCCGGGAGAGCTCACCAGGTTGAGCACGAAGACACCCTTCCCCGCGAACAGCGCCCGGTTGCGCGCGGCGATCCGGTTGTTCCGGCCGAGGATATCCTCCTCCACCGTCAGCCGCTGACCGGCACGCGGCTCCTCCCGATGATGATCGTGATCGTAATGGTGATCGGTCTCGCAACCGCAGACAGTGCACATACGCTGATGAGATCCTTGAAAGTGGGATAACCGCGTGGTGAAAACCGGTACGCCGACCGGGAGGTTACGTTACGCTCGGCCGGGGCGTGAACCGTACCGGCGAGATGTTCAGTTCGAGCCAGTAGACGAGGAGATTGCGGACCGTTTCACTCAGGTGGACGAACTCCACCGGTTTGCGGATATAGCTGTTGGCCCCGAGGCGGTAGCTCTCCAGCACGTCGCACTCCTCGTTGGACGAGGTGAACACCACCACCGGCACCCCCTGCAGCACCATGTCGGTCCGGATGATCCGCAGCAGCTCCAGCCCGCCGATACGCGGCATCTTCAGGTCGAGCATCACCAGATCCGGGCGGATCGGCGTCTCGTCACCGCCGGCGCCGGTGGCGGCCTGCAGATATTCCAACGCCTCCACGCCGTCATGGGCGACCACCACGTCACCGGTAAAACCGGCACGCCGTATGGAGCGCAGGGTCAGCGCCTCGTCGTCCGGATTGTCCTCCACCAGCAGGATCAGCTTCTTCGCCATGCCACCCTCCGTCGAGCATCGTCACCTCCGGGCTGCCCGCCCAGTATTTATATCTCGGAGGTAACCGTTTCGCAACTGCAGGGGTCACGCAACTTCCAGCTCCTTCACCCGGAGTTCTTCCCCCCGGACGATTTCCAGGCCATACCCGCCACACTCCCGGCAGGGGTCGAACCAGCTCTTAACCGCCGTCTCCGCACCGCACCCGTTACAGCGGCCCAGGCCGCCGACCTGTTCGATGCGGAGAGACGCCGACTCCAGAACGGTGCCGTGTGCGCAGGCCTCGAAACAGAACTCCACCGCGTCGGGCATGACCCCCGACAGCTCACCGATCTCCAGGGTCACGGACAGGACGTTCCGCCCCGCGGCGGCGCGCTCGCAGATCTCGACGATGTTCTGCGTGAGGGATAGTTCGTGCATCGAAAGGCCTTTCTGTCCCGCCCGGTGCCGGTTGGGACAAGTGTAACAGAATACCGCACCCGCCGGAAGCGGAACCATCGGATACCGCGCATTTTTATCCGCTGCGTGGAACTTGTTTCCCCGCTGCCGCTGGAGTATACTGGGCGCCGTTGCGGTCCACCAGCCAAAGGATCTGTCCATGAAACTCAACACAAAGCTCGTGGCGATGATGCTGTCGCTCCTCGTCATCTCCACCATCATCCTGTTCCTCCTCAACCAGCGCAGCCAGACCGACCTGGTGAACCAGATCCTGGACAGCTCGACCGCCATCTCCGAGGTGCTGCGCAAGAGCGTGGAGGACCTCACCTCGGAGAACAACACGGATGCGACGAAACTCAGTTCCTACATGGACGAGGCGCGCAGAAGCGGCATCAACGAGATCAATATCATCAGCACCGACGGCGAGATCATCGACTCCTCCAATCCGGCCAAGATCGGGAAGCACCGCGACCTGCAGAAGCTGGGAAAGGAGAAGGGGTTCAAGGCCGTGGCGGGGAAAGGGAGTCGTAGCGCCAGCGGGACCATCGTCAGGCCGTACCGGCTGGTGGTACCGGTCATCGTCGGCGACGAGCAGCTGGGCTATATCGAGATGAACCTCCTCCTTGACAACGTGCGGGAGATTCAGCACGAGAACCTCTACCGCCGGCTCGCCGCCACTGTCCTCGTCTTTGTGCTCGGCATCGTGCTGACGGTCTACCTGGCCCGGCGCTACACCCGGCCGATCCACCGCCTGGCCGCGGGGGTCCAGAAGGTCTCCGCCGGCGACCTGTCGGTGGTGCTCCCGGTGGAGGACCGGGACGAGATCGGCGAACTGGCGGAAAACTTCAACGAGATGGTGCAGAAGCTCCGGGAACGGGAGACCCTGGAGAAGCGGCTTTTCGAGGCGGAGCACCTCTCCAAGGTCGGTCAGCTCGCCTCCGGCATCGCCCACGAGATCAGGAACCCGCTCAACTACATCAGCCTGGCCATCGACCACCTCAGGGCGGAGATCGCCTGCGAATGCGCCCCCGGAAAGGTGGCGGAGCTGGAGGAGCTGGCAGGCAGGATCAAGGAAGAGGTACGCCGGGCCAACTACATGGTGATGAACTTCATGAACTACGGCCGCCCCCTCACCCTGCGCTGCAGCGGCTTTTCCTACGACGACCTCGTCCAGCGCTCCCTGCCGCTCCTGGAGGACAAACTCCGGGAGCAGAAGATCACCGTCGCGACGGAGATCCCCCCCGAGCTCCCCCCGCTCTGCGCCGATCAGGAGCTTCTGCGCAACGCCCTGTTCAACTTCATCCTGAACGGTGCCCAGGCCATGCCCGACGGCGGCACGATTATTCTCGGAGCCCGGTACGACCACGACACGGACCGTTTCGTCCTCACCTTTTCCGATCACGGCACCGGCATCGCCGCGGAGGACCTGTCCCGCATCTTCCAGCCCTACTTCACCACCAAAGAGGCGGGAATCGGCCTGGGGCTGGCCATCACCGAACGGATCATCAGACAGCACGGCGGCGAGATCCTGGCGGAAAGCCGCGTCGGCGAAGGGACCACCTTCACCGTTATCCTCCCCGCCACACCGAAGGAGAATGCAGCATGAACGGCAGCATACTGGTGGTGGACGACGAAAGAGGCCAGCGGGAGATCCTGCAGACCATCCTGAGCAAGGAAGGGTACCGGATGGCCGCGGTCCCGGGGGGACGGGAGGCGTTGGAGCTCCTGGAGACCGCCTCGTTCGACATCGTGCTCACCGACCTGAAGATGCAGGGGATGTCGGGGATGGAGCTGATGGGAGAGCTCCTGGAACGGGACCCGCGACAGTGCGTCATCATGATGACCGCCCACGGTACGGTGGATTCGGCGGTGGAAGCGATGAAGAAGGGGGCGTTCGACTACCTGGAGAAACCGCTTGAGCGGGACGATCTTCTGCTGACCCTGCAGCGGGCCTTCGACCACGTGGTGCTTCTGCGCGAAAACCAGCTCCTGCACCGGAAACTGGAGGAGACCCGCCGGGTCGACAGCATCATCGGCGACCACCCCAAGATCCGCGAGGTGTTCCGGGTCATCCACAAGATCGCCCCCACCACCTCCACGGTGCTCATCTACGGCGAATCGGGGACCGGCAAGGAGCTGGTGGCCCGTGCGATCCACGACGCCAGCCCCCGGCGGGAGGACCCCTTCTTCGCCATCAACTGCGCGGCGATCCCGGAATCGCTCATCGAAAGCGAGCTGTTCGGCCACGAAAAGGGGGCGTTCACCGGGGCTGCCAGCCGCGAGATCGGCCTGTTCGAGGCGGCGAGCGGGGGGACCCTCTTCCTGGACGAGATCGGCGAGATGAACGTGGCGATGCAGGCGAAACTCCTGCGGGCGATCCAGGAAAAAGAGATCCGCCGGGTGGGTGGGAAGGTGAACATTCCCATCGACGTGCGGATCATCTCGGCGACCAACCGCGACCTGGAGGGAGAGACCCGCAAGGGGACCTTCCGGGAGGACCTGTACTACCGGCTCAACGTCATCCGGATCAACCTGCCGCCGCTCCGCGAACGGGGGAGCGACCTGGCGGCGCTGGCCGACTTCTTCCTGAGGAAATTCAGCGCCGCCGCCGGCCTCCCGATGAAGGGCATCTCCAAGCCCGCCCTGAAGATCCTCATGAACTACAGCTGGCCGGGGAACGTGCGCCAGCTGGAATCGGTGATCGAACGGGGGGTGCTCATGGCGGAGAGCGACACCATCATGCCGGAAGACCTGCCGGCTGAGGTGCACAGGGAGGGGAACTCCGGCGGAAAACTCCCCTTCGACCTGCCGCCCGGCGGCATCTCGATAGAGGAACTGGAACGGGAGCTGATCGTCAAGGCGATGGAGCGGTCCGACTGGGTCATCGCCAAGGCGGCACCGCTTTTGGGCATGAGCTACAAGACCCTCCAGTACCGGCTGGAGAAGTTCGGCATCGAGAAACCCTGACGAGACCGCCGGCGGCTTGCAGCCATCGCTCCCTCTGGTAGTATGTTCTCACGGCCGTCACAACCATAAACTACCCGCCGCCACGATTTCCCCACACACTGCGCCATACGCCATCCAGGAGACCCCGTATGGATTTTTCCAAGAAAATGCACCGCTTCACCGTCGTCCCCTCCCTCACCGGCGAGCTTGCCGCCCTGCAGCGGATCGCCTACAACCTCTGGTGGACCTGGGAGCCGGACGCCATCGCACTCTTCAAGCGGCTTGACCCGGAACTGTGGCACGAAACGCGGCACAATCCGGTGGAGATGCTCGGTATCCTCCAGCAGACGGTGCTGGAGGGGGTTCGGAACGACGAGGGATTCATGGCCCACCTCGCCGCAGTGGACGGTAAGCTGCAGGAATACCTGGAGAGCCGGAGCTGGTTCGACCGGACCTGTCACGACCTGGCCGGGATGCGGATCGCCTACTTCTCCATGGAGTTCGGACTGCACGAGTCGCTGCCGGTCTATTCCGGCGGTCTCGGCGTGCTGGCCGGCGACCACCTGAAATCCGCCAGCGACCTGGGGCTGCCGCTGGCGGGAGTCGGAATCCTCTACCGCGAGGGATACTTCCAGCAGTACCTGAACAACGAGGGGTGGCAGCAGGAGTTCTACCCGGAGAACGATTTCTACAACCTGCCGCTGCACCTGGAGCGGAACGACGACGGAACCCCCCGCGTCTTCACCCTGGAGATGGCGGGCCGCCAGGTACGGGTGCACACCTGGCGGGTGCAGGTGGGGCGGATTCCCCTCTTTCTCCTGGACACGAACCTGGAAGAGAACGATCCGGCGGACCGTGAGATCACCACCCGGCTCTACGGCGGCGACCAGGAGATGCGGATCCGCCAGGAGGTGCTCCTGGGGATCGGCGGCATCCGGGCCCTGCGGCTTGCCGGCATCGTCCCCGACGTCTGCCACATGAACGAGGGGCACGCCGCGTTCCTGGCGCTGGAGCGGATCAGGCTCCTGATGGAGGAGAGCGGTCTCTCCTTCGCCGAGGCGCGGGAGGCGGTACGGGCCGGCAACATCTTCACCACCCACACGCCGGTGGAGGCGGGGATCGACCATTTTCCCGCCGACCTGCTGGAAAAGTACCTGGGAAAATTCTACCGGGCCATGGGGCTCTCCCGGGACGAGTTCCTGGGGATGGGGCGGCAGGTGCCGCTCAACCATCAGGAAAGCTTCTGCATGGCGGTCCTCGCCCTCCATCTCGCCGGCCACGCAAACGGCGTGAGCGAGCTCCACGGCGAGGTCTCCCGCCGGATGTGGCGCAATCTCTGGCCCGAGCTTCCCGAAGAACACAACCCGCTCACCTCCGTCACGAACGGCGTCCACACCCGCACCTGGATCTCGCCGGAGATGGCCGGGCTCCTCGTGCGCTACCTGGGAAGCCGCTGGCTGGACGAAGCCACCGATCCGTCGCTCTGGCGCCGGGTTTCCCGCATCCCCGACGCCGAGCTCTGGCGCACCCACCAGCACGGCAGGGAACGGCTCGTGGACTACGCCCGCAGACGGCTCCGGGACCAGCTCATCCAGGTGGGGGCCACCGCCAAGGAGATCGCCCAGGCGGACGAGGTACTGGACCCGGACACCCTCACCATCGGCTTCGCCCGACGTTTCGCCACCTACAAGCGGGGGACCCTGCTG
>JAJYBI010000037.1 GCA_021779095.1 Deltaproteobacteria bacterium | reverse complement strand
CCAGGGGTCTTGCAGTCGGTTAAAAGTTCGTCCAGTAGCTCCGGTTTTATTGCCATCGTCTCTGCTCCTAGGGTGGGGGGGTACCCACTATCTCATGAAGCAGATACACAGTTCAATTTACATTCTCAGATTTGATGAAGATCAAGTCAAAGTTAATAATTCAGTAAGAATATTTGAGTTAGCAAAAAGTGATATCAGGGGAAACAAGGAGACTAGTTTCATAGGTAGAGGCTTTATTTTAAACCTTATAGCTGACTTGATAAGCAGATCTGACAAAATGCCAGATACAGCAAAAACTGGTTCAACTATTTTGCAATGGATCATTATTTCACTTTGTGAACGTGAAGAAGTTCGTCAAAAGCTCCCAATAAACGCTGAAGATCAAATTAATATATGTCGCGAGTTTGCTGAAATTATTGCTTGCGGTGAAGAACCAACAACGGAAAAGCTGACTGAGATTATCAGGTGTTGCAAGGATACTCTTACTGATAAATCTATAAAGTCTTTAATCGATTTGTCTGCTAAGGAAGGAAGTTTAAAAGACCACCCTCTTATTAGGAACCATGGTGGTAAATGGAACTTTGTTAATGATCAGATATATTTTAATCTGATAGCTGAGCAGATAATTGATTATGCTAAAGTTAAATCTAAAAGGCTTATTGATATTGTTGACAAAATTGTTGATAAAGGCACTTTTATTGATGATATAGCAAGTGCAATATTTGAACAAGCAACTATTCAAGATGAAATGGCATTTGAAAATATTAAAATTCTTCTTCAACAGTTAATTATAAGGTCTGCTAAATATGAAACTTTTGAAGAAATAGCAAATAAAGCGAACAAGCTTGCTACCACTTTATCATTAATTGCTATAGATGCTCTCTCCGGCACTGGTGAAACTTCTGCTGAAAGAACTAAAAAATATATTTCTTTGTTACCAGACAACGAAATTGCTAATTTGTATTTTATACGAACTGTATCGAAACTCGATCTGTCGAATGTAAAAATACACAAATGTGTATTTGAAAACGTTACATTTGCCAATTGTCAATTTAATGATAAAACAGTATTTCAAAAATGTATTTTTGTCGGTGGAAATATAGCTTACTGTAAGAACTTTGGTTTATCTAAGTTTTTGGATATAAAAACTGATCAAGCTGCTGATAGAATTATTAAAATGTGTCAAACAAATGATGGTGCTAAGTTTTATGATAAAGATGATTTGAGGCACGATATGTCTGAATTTATTCATAAATTTACTGACAAAGGAACTGTAAAAGTAAAAAATGTTGCTGAAAGCAATTTTTTTACTGGCGTGTTCGGAAGATCAACTAAGCGCAATGACATTATAAAAATTATGAAAAAACATCTTGTTGAACCACATTTTTTATCAAGAGGCCCTGACACTACTTACACGATACGTAATGATGCTGTTGATTCGTTCCGGCATTTTCTCACTAATGGTGTTTTTACTGGTCAATTAGCAATTGCCTACGAGGAATTAAAAGAAAAGTTTCATCTATAAGATCTTGAATTATTCGCTCCCCCGGGGACTTGCGGGGCCGGGGGAGTGTGTGGAGCAGTAGTTAGTTTTAAATTATTCGTGATTCTTCATAGGTCTCTACCTCCTTTCTGATGTACCGGACAATCCCGTTCTTTCCTTCCCCTAGATACATCCTTTTCAGTTCTGCCCGTTGGGCGATCCGGTCCACCGATGACCGCGAGCAGCGCCACCTTTTCGCCAGTTCCAGCGGCGAGTAGTAGGGCAGGGGATCGTCTGCTATCGCTTCCGCTTCTTTCCTATTCTTCATAGGTCACTCCGCACAGGTCCGGGGCTTTGCCGAGCTTGATGGACCTCTTGACGAATTCTTGCTGAAACCTGCTGTCCGGGCAGACCTTTTCAATCCGGGTGGCCAGTTCGGCCATGACCTGTTTCCGGTCCGGGATGCCCAGCCGTGCGGCACATGAGGTAATGCAGACGGAGATATGGGACAGGAGCCATTCGATCGACGCCGGGCTGGTGCCGGTGAAGGTGCGCCGTTCGGTCTTGTCGTCGTCGGGCAGGCGCAGGGAGAACCATTCTTGTGTAAGGTAGCCCCAGACGCCGCCGAGCTTTTCCCAGAGGTGATCCACGGTGTTGATGCCGAACTGCTTGATGATCGGGCGTTAAACATCCTGCCCGGTTTCGACAAATCTGGAGGAGGGGATATACTTGGTGTCGGTCGGAGAAGCAGCTGGCGCAGGTGTTCATCTGCAGCTGCCGCCACACAGGCGTCGCGTCATTACCGGCCGCGTCGACGGTGTTGCTGGCCGGGACGGTGAGCGGGGTTCGGGAGATGAAGCACGCCTGCCGCGCGGAGAGCGACTGTTGACGGCTCTCGCGCCGACCGAGGAACTATGGACCACCCATCACGCGACATCGTCCGTAACATCGGCATCATCTCCCACATCGACGCGGGGAAGACCACCCTGTCGGAGCGGTTCCTCTTCTACAGCGGCAAGACCCACAAGATGGGTGAGGTGCACGACGGCCGAGCGGTCATGGACTGGATGCCCCAGGAGCAGGAGCGGGGGATCACCATCACCGCCACTGCCTCCACCTTCCGCTGGCACGGCTATCTCATCAACCTCATCGATACCCCGGGGCATATCGACTTCACCGTCGAGGTGGAGCGCTCCATGCGGGTGCTGGACGGGGCGGTGGCGATCTTCAGCGCCGTGGAGGGGGTCCAGTCCCAGAGCGAGTCGGTCTGGCGCCAGGCGGAGCGCTACGGGGTACCGCGCATCTCGTTCATCAACAAGATGGACCGGATCGGCGCCGACTGGCGCCAGACGCTGCGGCAGATGGAAGAGCGGCTGCGTGCGTGCCCCGTCCTCCTGCAGCTCCCCATCGGTGAGGAGGGGGCGTTCGAGGGGGTGATCGACCTTATGGACGAGGAGGCGCTCCGCTTCGACGGGTCGGACCTGGGCGGGACGGTGCTGCGGGGACCGGTCCCGGCCGGGGCGGCGGAGGCGGTGCGGGAGGCGCGGCTGAAGCTCACCGAGGCGGCCGCCGACTTCGACGACGGGATCATGGCCGACTACCTGGAGGGGCGGCGGGTGGCGGCGGAGCGGCTGCGGGCGGCTCTCCGGTGCGGGACGCTCGCCGGTGCCATCACGCCGGTCTGCCTCGGGACGGCGCTGCGCAACAAGGGGGTCCAGCCGCTCCTGGATGCGGTCTGCTTCTTTCTCCCCTCGCCACTCGACCCGCCGCCGCGGAACGCTGCCGATCCCGCCACCGGCGAGCGGGAGGAGGTTGCCTGCGACCCCGTCGCACCGCTCACGGCGCTCGCCTTCAAGGTGATGGCGGAGGAGGGACGGCGGCTCACGTACTTAAGGATCTACCGCGGGACGCTGCGTCCCGGGATGACGGTTGCAAACAGCAGCCGGCAGGTGCCGGAGCGGATACGACACCTGTTCCGGATGCACGCCCACCGCCGGGAGGAGGTGGCGGAGGCGATCGCCGGCGATATCGTCGCCGTGCCCGGCTGCCAGGCGACCCTCACCGGCGATACCCTGTGCGCGCCGGACCGGCCGCTTGTGCTGGAAGGGCTCGCCGTCCCGGAGCCGGTGGTGTCGCTGGCGGTGGAGGCGAAGGGGGCTGACGACCGGGAGCGGCTTCCGATCGCCCTGGAACAGCTCCAGTGGGAGGACCCCACCTTCCGGGTGCATGAGGACGGGGAGACCGGCCAGACGATCATCTCCGGCATGGGTGAGCTCCACCTGGAGATCATCACCGACCGGCTGGCACGGGAGTACGGGGTGCGTGTCGCCACCGGCAGGCCGCGGGTGGTCTACCGGGAGACGCTCCGCCGGCCGGTGGAGCGGCGGGAGACGTTTCACCGGGAGATCAAGGGACGCCGGGAGACGGCGGAGCTCGTGCTGCGGCTCACCCCCCTGCCGTGTGGGAGCGGCGTACGTCTCGTCCTGCCGCCGGCGGAGCCGCCGCTCTCGCCGGAGCTGATGACCGCGCTGGAGGAGAGCCTGCGGTCGGGGTGCGAGGCCGGCTGCCGGACCGGTTACCGGCTCACCGACCTGGAGGTGCAGATCGTTGCGATCCCGCTGGAAGAGGGGGCTCCCACCGAGGCGGGCTTAAGGGGGGCGGCCCAGCGCGGGCTCGTCCTGGCGGCCCGGGAGGGGGAACCGTACCTCCTGGAGCCGATCGTCGCCCTGGAGCTGGAGGTCCCGACGGAGTACCTGGGGGGGGTGCTCGGCGCGCTCCAGCAGAAGCACGGCCGCGTGGAGCGGCTGGACACGCGGGGAGAGATCGAGGTGGTGCGGGCGACGGCGCCCCTTGCCGCCATGTTCGGCTACATGACCGAACTGCGCAGCGCCACCAGGGGGCGGGGGAACTACACCATGGAGTTCCTCCGGTTTGCGGAGGCGCCGGCGGAGGTGCAGGAGCGGTTCGGCCTGACGCAGCGAGCCCCCTGATGCAACGGCCCGGTACCCTCCGGCAGTTCCGGGGCGACGGGCCGCCGCCCCGTTCTTCCCGGTTCCCCATCTTCCGGTCAACCATGCAGATATCCCCTCCTGTCCGACTCCCGTACCTGTCTCGCCGTTGGCGGGGGCGATCATCGGCATCAGACCGTCGTCGCGGTCCGGCACGCGACAACGCTTCGGTTTGCGTTGTCGTTGCCTGGGAGTACTATTAAATATGAATATGCAGCAGGGAGAGAACCCGAACGGCCAGGTATCCCGGTTCCGGAGATCGTGCCGTCCGTCGGAACGCCACGAAAGGTCGAGGCCGGGCACGGTCCGGCGTCTGGCCGGCGCCCCGTCCGGGAACGGTGCGAGCGGGCCGGTGGTCCGGCAGGTGGCCCCGCAGGGGAGATGCCGTGATGTCGGGTTTCTTCCGGCGCCGGTTTCGATCAACTCTGGGTGGGAGGTGCGATATGACGAGGATGACGACCAAACGGCAGGTAATCCTTCGCGACATGCTCCGCGAAAAGAAGCGCGCCATGTGGAACGACGTTCGTACGGAACTGTTTCGGCAGACGGGGGAAGAGCTCCATGGTCAGTTCGACCTGCCGCTCGATCCCGCCGAACGAGGGTTGATCGATCTGCTTGAGGATACGGGACTGCAGGTGGCAAGCATACGTATGCAGGAGTTGACGGCACTGGACGAGGCGATGGGCCGGCTGGAGCAGGGTACCTACGGCATCTGCGATGCGTGCGGCGAGGAGATTCCCGAAGAGCGCCTGCAGGTGATGCCGTTTGCCCGGTATTGCATCGCAGACCAGGAGAAGCGGGAAGGCCCTTCCCATCCGCCGGGCGTGACGATGTGAAGGGCGCATGCGCAGGCAGGGGCGTTCCCGCCGGTCCGATCCGGCCACGTCACACTACGGCGCGTCACTGTCCGGCAGGTCCGCGACCTCGCCGATGAACTTCACGATGGCCCCTGCCGCCGCGGCCGGCGCCTCCTGGAGAAGCAGGTGCGGGCCGTTTATGGTAACGACGTCTGCGTCGGGCCGGATGCGAACTATCCGCGCGAGGCTCTTCCGCGTGACGAGCGTGTCGTGTGCGGCGGCGAGGTAGAGGATCGGTACGGGGCAGGCGCGCAGCGCAGCGGCGCCGTCAAGCGCCAGGATACTCCGTACCCGGGCGGCCATGACCGCGGGCGAGACGGAGCCGCGGATCGTTTCCAGCAGCGCGCGGGTCGCGGTCGACCCGTTCCGTCTGAGGATCGCCCGCCGCCTGATGCACCAGGGAACGAGCCGGACCGTCGCCGGGTTGACGAGGCAGGCGAGCCGTGACAGGAATCGGGGGACGGGACTTTCGATGAACGAGGCGCAGAGGATCACCCCCCGGACGGCGCCGTCCCGTGCCGCCATCAGCGCGAGGGGGCCGGAGAACGATTCACCCAGGAGGATGCACGGTCCGTCCTGCGGGATCGCATCCCGGACGAGCGGCAGGAGACCTGCGTAACCGAGCGGCCGGTCCGGTGGGTAGGCGACGACGACCGTGGAGACCCGTTGCGGCAATGCCGACAGAAGCGGCCCGAACATCCTGCCGGTGCCGTCCATGCCCGGCAGGAGCACCAGCAGAGGGAGAGTCCGATCTCGCATGGCGGCTACCTCGTCGATGATATACGGTTGCTGTCGGAAACAGCCTGACCGTTAGTTGAAATTATAGCGGCTGCAGAAAAAGTTACAGGGATTGCGGGATGCTGCCGATAGATACGATCAGGAGGAATTGCTCCGCCTGAATCGATGGTTACCCGGTAACGGTATCGTTTCCCCGTGGTTGCGCGGCAGGAGATGCATGCTGGTCTGATAGTGAAACCGCACCGTTGAATGCAACCATTGTGGAACAGTTGCTGCATGCCTTCTCGCGCTATCAAGCTGGTTTCGGTACGGACCGTATCCGTCCACCCGACTGGAAAGGATGCCCGTCGCATGCTGGAACACTACACCATCATCAATGTGCAGGAGGCGCGACAGGACGCGGCGGCAATCCTCGACGTGCTGGCAACCGTCATGAAAAGGCGCTCTGGCGGCAAGATCTCCCTGTTGAACTACTACAAGGAAGTCCCCATCAGCTTCGAAGCGGAGGTCAAGAATATCGACAAGGGGGTGGTGGAGGTCACGGTCCACAGCGTGCAGGCCGCTGCCATCGCCATGCAGAAGGCGACCCTCATTCAGTGCGAACTGCTCCCCCATCCGGTTGTGGCCAAGGTACTTAGCATCGACGCCGTGTCGAAATTCGCCCTGCTCGGCAGCCTTGCCTATGCGACGATCCCCTCGGAGCGGAGGAAGTATGTGCGGGTTAAGGTGGCCGACCGGCTCGACGTGACCTTCAGGGACGGCACGAAGTCCATTTCGGGTCAGATATATGACATCTCCATCGGCGGGGTGGCGATCCTCGCCCGGGATGAGGTTCCCATCGAGGAGCATGACCGGGGGACCGTCACGATGGACCTGAAGGGGACCTCGCTGACCGCCGACTGCGCACTGCTCCGGAAGGGTGCTGTCAACGGCCAGTTCAAGTACGTATTCGAGCTGAACGTCGTCAACACGAAAAGCGAACATCAGATCTCCCATTTCATCAACCTCCAGCAGGCCGAGATCGTCCGCGAGCTGCGGGAGATGATGACGAAGTGGTGAGGCCGGCCGGCAGCCGTTCCGCCATTTGCTCACTTCGGAAGACTCCGCTCATCCGATCGCCCCTTCCCCCCTTTTTCAAGCCGACACAATATCCGTTACTGCACCGCTACGCCATCCCAGTACCGCTCGCCGATTTCAAGTGTATCGATTGCCCGGGAAAATGTTCCGATCCTGAATTTCGATTAAACTTTTTACCATTACTGACGATTAGAATCACAAGGCCGACGATTTCACCCGCAGGCGCGGTGTTCGACCGCCGACTGCCGAATGCCGTACCTGGAGAACCAAGTCGTACGGCGGCTGCATGCCGACGAACGGCGGGCATGCAACGGGACAGTGCACACAAACGACCACGGACGGCGAGCCATCAGATAGAGGGCACACAATATGAACAGTTACAGTCTTGCCGAGCGTAATCCGTTGACACCGCGGCGGTTTCCGGAAACGCCAGACCTGCCGGTCGATGCCGGTCTCATGGTCGACAATATGTCGCGCGGCGTCATCTATCTGGATAGCCGGGGGATTCTTTCATTCATCAACAGGTATGCACTCGATACGCTGGGCGTGACCAGGGATGCCGTACTCGGCAAACGTGTGGATATGCTTCCCCTGCGCACCCCCATCTACAAGGTTCTGAGCGAGCCGTGCGGTGACAAGCCGATGGAGATGGTTGTCAACGGTCGGGTCCTGACGGTCCGCCGTATGACGATCCGGTCGGCGCAGGGTGAGGAAATGGGGGAGATGACGGAGCTGTGGGATATCACGGATGAACGGACCGCCAGGCGTCAGCGGGAAGAGTTCGTCACCATGATGACCCACGACCTCAAATCGCCCCTCACGGTCATCATGGGGTATATCCAGGGGATCAGGATCGGGATGTACGGCCGGGTGGAAGAGCCGCTCGGTTCCGTCGTGCAGAAGCTTGAACAGAGCGGGACGAAGCTGCAACAGATGATCGAGGAGATGCTGGATCTCTACCGTCTGGAGATGGGGATGTTGACCATCAATCGGCAGACCATCTCCGTTGCCGCAATCCTGGAGGGGTGTTGCCGCGACCATCAGCGGGTCGCCCAGGGACGTGGCATCCGGCTCGCCCTGGGGAATCTGGAGGGGCTGCCGGAAATGCAGGGGGATGCGAAACAGCTCTTCCGCGTCTTCAGCAATCTGGTCGGCAACGCACTCAAGTTCACTCCGCCCGAAGGAGCGGTGACCATTACGGCAGAATATCTGGACGGGATGTTTTGTGTGACGGTCGCCGACACGGGGATCGGTATCTCCGCGGAGGACCTGCCGCGGATCTTCACCAAATACTACCGCTCCGCGGGGGCAACCGGCATCAAGGGGACCGGCCTCGGCCTCGCCATCAGCAAGGCGATAACCGAGGCCCACGGAGGCAGCATCGAGGTGGAGAGTGTGGTGGGTGAGGGGAGCCGGTTCCGGGTGATCATTCCCGATCTGGACGATACTTCCTCGGATTCCCGCTTGTGACGAAATCGATTCAATGGAAATTAAAGTTCCGGCATGAAACGCCGATACGGTAGCCAGATTCTCAACACTGTTCCCGATACGGGGCAGCACACATCAGATGCAGCGGGAGGGTACCATGCCGAATATCTTGATAGTCGATGATTCATCAACCATGAGGAAGATCATTTCACGTTCGCTTCGCCAGGCAGGGCTCGTGGTGGATGAGATCTTCGAGGCCGGCGACGGCATCGAGGGGCTGAATGCGCTGGGGAACAACAAGGTGGACCTGATCCTTTCCGACATCAACATGCCCAACATGGACGGGCTGGAGTTCGTGAAGCAGGTACGGGCAGGCGGCCACAAGACCCCCATCGTGATGATCACCACCGAAGGTGGAGAGGATATCATCCGCGAGGCGGTTGCCAGCGGTGCTTCCGGCAGCATCAGGAAGCCGTTCACCCCGGAACAGCTTCAGGAGAAGCTCGGAGGCCTCGTATGACACTCAACGAATCCGTGCGCATTCCGGAGTCAGACCTCGCAAGCTACGTGATCGATGCGACGAAGGAGGTCTTCTCCACCATGATCATGATGGCCCTGGAGGACAACTATCCGCTGACGGAACCGGTGACCAGGTTCCACTGCAGCATCACCGGCATGGTGGGGATGGCGGGTACCTACACGGGAATCCTTTCCATCCACTGTCCCCAGCCGCTGGCGCTCACGATCACCTCCAACATGCTGGGGATGGATGTGGACGAGATCGGGGAGGACGTGAACGACGCCCTCGGCGAGATCGCCAACATGCTGGGCGGGCATGTGAAACAGGTCCTCTCCAAGGGGGGGCTCGACCTGAACCTCTCCATCCCCACGGTCATTTCCGGCGAAGACTATACGGTGAACTGCATATCCGACAAGGACTGCGTCGTCATCCCCTTCACGAGCGGCGACGAAAAGTTCCTGGTTGGACTGACCCTGAAGAAAGAGTTCTGACGGAGCGGGCGATGTCGGGCTATCCGAAGTTACAGAGCATGTTGGAATCCGCGCTAACGCAGGCGTCGAGCGAGTGCGGCATGCTGCTCGGCCAGGAGCTGACGGTTTCGGATATCGCCTGCCGCACTACCACCAAGGAAGAGTACTTCGGCAGGCAGGAAAACGCGATCCTGGTCGTCGGCATCAACTCCCAGGGGGAATACCCCGGACAGTTCTACCTGCTGTTTGCCCTGCGGGACGCCATCGTGCTCAGCAGCATGCTGCTCGGCGTGCCGCCCGCCCGGATCATCGAGAAGAAACGGCTCGCCATCTTCGAACACGACGACGAGGATGCCTTTTCCGAGATCGCCAACCAGATCATCGGGTCGTTCAATACCGTCTTCAAGCCGCACCTCCCGAAGAAGGTGCATCTCAAGCAGCTTGCCCCGAAGAAGTTCATCCCCGGCAACGATACCGTGACGGAAGAGGAGCCGTTCGCCGACGGCGATTACTGTCTGTTCGACGCCCAGTTCTCGGTGCCCGGGCAGGATCTGGAGCGGGTGGAGCTTCTCATCCCCGTTCCGCTGGCGACCCTTTTCGATCTCCAGGACGGTACGGTCAACGAGGTCGCAGATGAGCCCGCCAGCGTCGACGAGGTGACGGAAGGCGCACCGGCCCCCGAGGAAGAACCTGCCGCGGTTCTGATCCTGGACGACAACCCGGAAGAGCGTGAGCGGTTTCGGGAGATCCTTGCCGCTTCGGGAGTCATCCCCCTGGATGCCCCACTCAATGCCGATCTCGTTGCGATGATATCGGGGAAAGGGGTCAAGGCGGTGCTCGTCGGGGTCGAACAGGCCGACGAAAACGAGTTTACGCTCTGTTCGCGGATACGGTCGCACTTTCCGGATGTGGCAGCCCCCATCATCATGAGCGCCCGGCAATGGACCCGTACCGGCGTGCTGAAGGCACTGAAGCACGGCGCCCGTGACATCCTGCTCGTTCCGTTCGAACAGGAGGAGTTGACGAACAAGGTTATCCGTCTGATGAACGCCGCCTGAGTGGCGTCAAAAAATCGACTGCCCCGATTCGCCCTTTTGACGTCGGACCACGGTGCGTGTCCCTGACGTTCTCAGTCCTCCAATTCCGCATCAATTCAGCCTTCCCGCCGTTCATACTGCCACTTCCTTCCACCTCGTCTTACGTGCGATTTCGTCGCCGTGCCGTCCGGCCGTGGGCCGTTCATCCTCCCGGGGTTGTCGGTAACGGCGGCCTCTTGTCTTAACTATCCGGAATTGCATTGAAAAATGAAATGGTACGTCAATTGCTTTGTACTCTTGCAAGGAACTGGAGGATGACCATGACGATGGACGCACTGTTCGGTACAACCGTCACGCTGCTGGGAAAGAGCCTCGATCTGCGGGCTCGCAACCAGAGTCTCATCTCTGCGAATCTTGCCAACGTGGAGACCCCGGGGTACAAGCCGACGTCGCTTTCATTCGAGGATGGGCTCAAAGAGGCGATGGAAAGCGGCAACCGAGGAACTCCCGTCCATACGGAACCGGGCTTTATCCCGCTGCATGGCGAGGCGACGCGACTGGAGTCGGTGAGCGGCGAGGTGGTGGAAGACAAGACGGCAAGTATGGGGCTCGACGGCAACGGCGTGGAGCTGGACGCACAGATGTCAAAACTGGCTGAAAACCAGATCATGTACAATGCCGACGTGCAGCTCCTCAACAAAAAATTCGAGTGGCTCAAGCTCGCCATCAAAGGAGGCAACTGATGGATTTTTTTTCCTCCATGGATATCAGTGCGTCGGCCATGTCGGCCGAGCGGATCAGGATGAACCTCATCTCCGGCAACCTGGCGAACGCCAATTCGACCCGGACCGCCGAAGGCGGCCCGTACAAGCGGAAGGATGCCGTATTCACCGCGGTGCCGGAAAGCGGATCGTTCGGTGCCGCACTCGACCGCTCGGCCCAGGGGCTGGAAGGGGTCCAGGTCACGGACATTGTCGAAGACCAGTCGGCGCCGCGCCTGCAGTACGACCCGACCAATCCCGACGCCAACGCCCAGGGGTACGTTGCGTTTCCGAATGTGAACGTCGTTTCGGAGATGGCGGACATGATCACCGCCTCCCGGGCATACGAGGCGAACGTGACGGCAGTCCAGTCGGCCAAGAATATGGCACTGAAGACGCTGGAGCTGGGCAAGTGATGTAGTCGGTCCATCCTGTCGGCGGTCGGTCGTCCGCTGATGGATATAATCGGCTGATGCAGGCAGGACTTGAGGGACAACGGAGCGCGCCATGGATATAAAGGGATTGCAGAGCGGATACGGCATTTCATCGGCATTCCCCGCAACGGGTACAAAGGATGCCCGCCCCACATCCGTCGCGGAGAGTACGGGGAAGTTTTTCGGCGAACTGGTGGGGAAGGTGAACGACCTGCAGCTGCAGGCGGACAGTGAAATCCAGAAACTGGCTACCGGTGAGTCCAAGGGGCTGCACGAGGTGATGCTGGCGGTGGAAAAATCCGGAATCGCCTTCCAGTTCCTGAACCAGGTACGGAACAAGGCGATCGAGTCCTACCAGGAGATCATGCGGATGCAGGTCTGAATGTACCAGATGCGAGAAGCACTGAACTGCGAACGAAACCGGAGATACCATGTCTGAACTCGTGAAAAGATTGGCCGATCCCATAATGGCACTCCCCCCCGCCCGCCGGTGGATGGTGGTGGTGGTGGCGGTAGCGAGCATCCTGGGGTTCGGCGCGCTCATCGCACTCTCCAACCGGGTGGACTACCGGCCGCTCTTCTCCAACCTGAACAGCGAGGATGCCGGCGAGATCGTCAAGAAGCTGAAGGACCAGAAGGTTCCGTACCGGATCGCTTCCGACGGCAAGGCGATCCTTGTTCCGGCGGACAAGGTGTACGATCTGCGTCTGTCGCTGGCGTCCGACGGGCTCCCGCAGGGAGGGGGGGTCGGGTTCGAGATTTTCGACCGGAAGAATTTCGGCATGACCGAATTCGTGCAGAAGCTGAACTATCAGCGTGCGCTCCAGGGGGAACTGGCCCGCACCATCATGCAGATAGCCGGGGTCGAGCAGGCACGCGTCCATCTCGCCATTCCCGAGAAGTCGCTCTTCAAGGACAACGAGAAGGTCCCCACCGCATCCGTGGTCCTGAAGATGAAGCCGGGAACGATCCTGCGCGACAGCGAGGTCCAGGGGATCGTGCACCTGGTGGCCTCATCTATCGAGGGGATGGACCCGGACCAGGTGACCCTGCTGGACAGCCGCGGTAAGATCCTGAGCCGCAACTCCCCATCGGATGCCACCGGCCGGATGACCAGCACCATGATGGAAACACAGCGCAGCTACGAGCGGAACCTGGAAGATCGGCTGCAGAGCCTGCTGGACAGGGCGGTGGGGGAGGGGAAATCGGTCGCCCGTGTCAACGCCACGCTGGATTTCAAACAGGAGGAGCGGTACGAGGAAAAGTACGATCCCGATTCCACCGCGGTCCGGAGCGAACAGCGGAGCGAGCTGAAGGACAGTGCACCGTCACCGGCCGCCAGCGGCATACCCGGCGTGCAGTCCAACCTGGTCAAGCCCGCACCCACGACGACGACCGTCAACGGCGCCACCAAGAGCAAGAGCGACGAGACGCTCAACTACGAGGTGAGCCATTCGACAGCGAAGATCATCGTGCCGGTGGGGACCCTCACGAAGCTGTCCGTTGCCATCCTCGTTGACGGCAAGTACGTGACACCGCCTCCCGGGAAAGACGGCAAACCGGGCAAGCCCAAGTATGTTCCGCTCACCCCGGACGAGATGCAGAAGCTGGATGCACTGGTCAAGAGCGCCGTGGGGTTCAGTGCCGACCGTGGCGATCAGGTGACGGTGGAAAACATCCCGTTTCAGGATACGGAAGACGATATGCCGCTGCCGGCACCCAAGGTGTGGGAGAAGCCGATTTTCATGGACCTCGTGAAAAACGGCCTGCTGGGACTCGGGTTCCTTGCCCTTATGCTCATCGTCGTCCGGCCGCTGGTCAAGTCGCTTATGGAGACCGGCAGAAAGCAGGGCGGGAGCTTCGAGCCGCTGTACGGCGAGAACGGCGAACCGCGGCTGGAGGGAGGGGGGACCGGTAAACTCCCCCAGCTGGAGGCCGTCACCATCAATCAGCAGGAGCTGCTGGAGACGGTCAAGGGGGACCCGTACCTGACTGCGCAGGTCCTGCGTAACTGGATGAAGTAGCTTGCCGGGCGTGCGGGGCTGCCGTAAGCCGGTAAGTACGTAAGCCGGTACACGGTTGTCCGGCGTCACCCCGCTGCACAACGGAAACTGACAGTACACACATGTTGAGGTCGTCATGACTGGCGCGGAAAAAGCGGCAATACTCCTACTCTATCTCGGTCCCGAAGCGACCAGCCCGATCTATGATCACCTGAACGACGAGGAGATCAAGAAGATCAGCCAGAGCATGGCCAGCCTCGGTCACGTTTCCCGCTCCACCATCGTCGACGTCATCCAGGAATTCACCACCCTTACCGATCCCGAGACGGGAATCTTCTCCCAGGGTGAAGAGTACGTAAAGAAGATCCTTGAGCGCGCAGTCGGGCAGCAGAAGGCCGACATGATCATGCAGGAGCTGTACACCTCCACCTACGGCGACATGGTCGATGTCTTGAGCAACCTGGATGCGAAGACGATCGCCAACTTCCTGTCACAGGAGCACCCCCAGACGGTGGCGGTGATCCTCGCCAAGCTGAAGCCGAAGCAGACCGGCGAGATCGTCAGCATGCTTCCCCAGGAGATGCAGGCGGAGGTAGTGATGCGGATCGCCGACGTGGAGCAGGTCTCGCCCGAGATCCTGGTGGAGATCGACGACGTCATCCGTCGGGAGCTGAACTCCATGGGGGGGATGCAGCGGTTCAAGGTGGGGGGGGTGGAAAAGGTGGTGGAGATGTTCGGCCACCTGGACCGGACCCGGGAAAAGCAGATCCTGGACAAGCTGGACGAGATCAACCCGCCGCTCGCCGAGGTCATCCGCAAGCACCTCTTTACCTTCGAGGACGTCTTCAACCTGGACGATCGCGGCATCCAGTCGATCATGCGCGAGGTGAGCAACGATACCCTGACCCTGGCGCTCAAGACCTGCACCGACGATCTGAAGGAGAAGATCTTCCGCAATATCTCCAGCCGCGCGGCGGAGATGATCAAGGAGGACCTGGAGGTGATGGGTCCGGTGCGGCTGTCGGACGTGGAGAAGGCACAGACGGAGATCGTCAAGGTGGCCGGACGGCTGGAAGAGGAAGGCCAGATCGTCATTGCCGGACGGGGAGGCGACGATGTCCTTGTATAGGATCATCAAGGCGGCAGCACCGGTCGCCAACGGCGTGGAGCAGTTCTCCTATGCCAGTTTCCAGCTGGGCGACCAGTCGCTCTTCTGTGCCCTGCCGGAGGGGGATTTCCAGCCCATCTACGCCACCGCACCGTTTCGCGCCCGCAACGAGGAGCCGGTACCGGACAAGGGTTCTCCTTCACCCGCGGTTGCGGTGATGCCGGCGGGGCCGTCGCCCGAAGAGCTGGAAAAGCTGGAACAGGACGCCTACGACAGGGGGTTTGCGGAGGGGCGGCAGCAGACGGAGGAGTCGTTCGCCGGTATCTTCCGGACCTTCTCCGAGACGGTGGATGCCCTGAACGGGCTGCGGGGGCGGATCGTCCGCGAGAGCCGGGACGACATCCTGAACCTGGCCATGATGGTGGCGAAACAGATCATCCACCGCGAGGTAGCCCAGGACCGGACCATCCTCGCCCGGTTCGTCGCCGAGGCGGTAAAGGGGATCACGGAACAGGAAGATATCGTCATCTGCCTCAATCCGGAGGACTGCCGGATCGTATCCGACAACCGGCATCTGTACCTGGAGGGGATCGCCGAACAGCAGGTGACCATCAAGCCGGACGAGTCGGTGCCGGTCGGGGGGTGCATCGTGGATACGCCGACGGGGATGGTGGACGCCCGGCTGGAAACCCAGCTGGCGGAGATCTACCGGAACCTGATGATGGAAGGTGCCAATTTCCACGACGACGAGAACGAGATCCCTTCGGACGCCGAGTTGATGGCGTCGGAAGAGAACGGGGAGTGAGCGGATGGCGGTCCGTCAGTTCGACATAGGGCGATACCTCGCTGCGGTGGAGCACAGCCGGCCGATCAAGTTCCACGGCAAGGTGACCCAGGTGGTGGGGCTGGTGATCGAAGGGTTCTGCCCGGAAACGGCGGTGGGGACCCTGTGCGAGATCCACCCCCAGAGCGGCACCCCCATCCCCGCCGAGGTGGTCGGTTTCCGCGACAACAAGACCCTCTTGATGCCGCTGGGAGAATTGCGCGGCGTGGGACTCGGCAGCCTGATCTCCGTGCGGCGCCGCAAGTCGTCGCTGGGTGTGGGGCCGGCGATGCTGGGCCGGGTCATCGACGGTCTGGGGGTCCCCATCGACGACAAGGGTCCCATCGCCGTGGAGGAGGAATACCCGATCTACGCCACCCCCGTGAACCCGATGACCCGCTCCAACATCGACACCCCGCTGGACCTGGGGATACGGGCGATCAACGGGCTTCTCACCTGTGGCAAGGGGCAGCGGGTGGGGATCATGGCCGGCTCCGGCGTCGGGAAATCGACGCTCCTCGGGATGATCGCCCGCTACACCGAGGCGGACGTGAACGTCATTGCCCTCATCGGCGAGCGCGGCAGGGAACTCAAGGAGTTCATCGAGAAGGACCTGAAGGAGGAGGGGCTCAAAAAATCGGTGGTCGTGGTCGCCACCTCGGACCAGCCGCCGCTGGTACGGATGCGCGGCGCCTACATCGCCACCACCATCGCCGAGTATTTCGCCGCACAGGGGAAGAAGGTGCTGATGATGATGGACTCCTCCACCCGCTTCGCCATGGCGATGCGCGAGGTGGGGCTGGCCATCGGCGAGCCCCCCACCACCAAGGGGTATACGCCGTCCGTCTTCGCCGCACTCCCCAAGCTCCTGGAGCGGACCGGCAACTTCTCCAAAGGGAGCATCACCGGCCTGTACACGGTGCTCGTCGAGGGGGACGACTTCAACGAGCCGATCTCCGACGCCATGCGCAGCATCCTGGACGGGCACATCGTTCTCTCCCGCGACCTGGCGGCCCGGGCGGTCTATCCCCCCATCGACGTCCTGGCCAGCGCCAGCCGGGTCATGAACGGCGTTACGGAACGGCCGCACCAGCGGCTGGCGGCCCGGTTCAAGGAGCTCCTGGCCACCTTCCGTCAGTCGGAGGACCTGATCAACATCGGGGCGTACAAGGCGGGGAGCAACCCGAAGATCGACCTGGCCATTTCCAAGATGGACGCGATGAACTCGTATATCCGGCAGGATATCCTGGACGGCATCAGTTTCAGGGATTCCATCGGCGATCTCCTGGAGATCCTGGGGAGCGAGGCAGCACAGTAGCACGGCGGATGTCGCCGAACCGGAGCAGACGGAGTGAGGTCATGGGAAAGTACGTATTCGGCCTGGAACAGGTGCTCAACTACCGCAAAGAGATGGAAAAGATGCGGAAGCTGGAATTCGCCGAGGCGAAACGGGATTTCGAGGGGGCCCGCGACCGGCTTGCCGACGAGGAGAACCGGGTGCGCTTTCTCGGCAACGAATTCCTGACCTTGCAGCGGGAGGGGATGTCGGCCGTTGATCTGCAGATGTATGCGGACTTCTTCCGTCGCAAGAAGGTCGACATCCAGCTGCAGCAGGAGCGGGTGGTCTCCCTGGCAACGCAGATGGGTGAAAGGCAGGACGTGCTTGCCGAGGCCGCCAAGGACAAGAAGGTGCTGGAGTCGTTGAAGGAGAAGAAGGTCAGGCTGCACCTGCGTGAGATGCAGGAAAAGGAGCAGGCGTTCCTGGAAGAGCTTGCGCTGCGTGGTAAGGGGTACTGACCATGACGGGACGGATTATCCGCTATCTGCTTGTCGCACTTATCGTCCTCGGCGGGTTCGCCGTCAGCGGGAGGGTATCCCTCGATGCCGTCGTGCCGGCGCTGGGCGAGACCAACGGTCAGGTCGACGGGCAGAGCCAGGATGATGCCGATCCGCTGGCCGCCGCCAAGAAGGCGCTGGCGGCCCGGGAAGCGCAGGTTGCCCAGCGGGAGAGCGCCGTCGCCGCCCGGGAAGCCAGCCTGAACGCGAGGGCACAGCAGCTGGACAACGAACAGAAGACGATCGATGCATCGAAGAAGGCGGAGCTGCAGGTTGGCAACGACCGGATCAAGAAGACCCTGAAGGTGTACAAGGCGCTTCGCCCCGAGGAGGCGGCCAAGCTCTTGGACAAGATGGACGAGAAGACGGTCATCGAGATCCTCAACGCGCTGGACCAGAGGAAGGACGTGAAGCTGATACCGTACCTGAACCAGCCGCGGGTCCTGAAATGGACCAAGGAAACCCTCGCCGGCAACTGACGGCGAACCGCCGGAGAGAAGAACCGGCAGACAGACAGGAAAGGTGGTGAGGATCGGCCATGGGAACGATAACGACAGCAACCGGCAATGCCGGCCGGATCATGTTCGGCGCTGCCGACACCGCCTCCACGGCGCCAATCGGCGTATCTGCCGACTCCTCGCCGTTCAACGCCGTCTTTCAGGGGATGCTGATGCCGGCCCAGAAGGCAGCGGATGCTTGCACACCGAAGACCCGGGGCAGTTCGGGCAGTGCCGCCTCATCGGCTGATGTCCAGCAGAACGGCCAGGGCCAGGGGGGCGGTGCGACCGCCGTAAGCACGGCCGATGCCGCTGACGGCATGGAATCGCGTCAGGTCCCTGCGGGCGCGACGGATTCGCAGTTCACCGTTAATAATGAAGGAAAGACGCGGGGGACGAAATCGACGGATACGGTGGTTACCGTTTCGGACAAGGCCGGGAGGAAGGTGCGTGGCGCCAGTGGTCGTGGTTCGCTCACCCTCTCCGGGACGACAATGGCGATTGCGGGGGCCGGCGTGGTACCGCTGCCTCCCTCTGCGGATATGGCGGCCGCGCAGGCCGGCGGCGCAGATCCGGCCCGGGATACGGATTTCCCGGCCGTCTCCGGCGAGGTGACGGCAGTGATTTCACCTGCCGCACCGGGAGCCCGATCCGTTCCGGCCCGGCGTAACCCGGTTCTCGGTACGGCGACCGTAAGTGCCGCAGGTGACGCTTCCCTGGCGACTGCCCATGCGGTCGCAACGCCAATAGCTTCCGGCAATGAACCGGTTCAGGACAGTGCACGGCAGGGCGAAACGTTGTCTGCCGCCGGACGGCTCGCTGCTGCGCCGGCCGCAACGGTCACGACCCCGTCTGGCGATCCGCTTGCGGATTCCGCCGTTTCGGTACCTCCAGCAGCGGTTTCGGTGGCAAATCCAGCCGAAGACGGCGCCGCTGGGGAAGCGCGAATAACGACTCCCGCGCCGGACGTCCTCATCTCAGCGCCAGCCGGCGGCGAACCCGGTGCGACCGGTGCCGGGCTGGAGTCAACCGTGTCCCGGCATGCGGCATCTCGCCAGCACAATGCCGTCGGTGCGGCGGTTCACGCCGGTTCTCGTCCCGATGCGGGGGGGGGCGCAGGCGTCGGACAGGACGGCCTTGCCGCCCCGGTGCCGCCGGCAGCAGCGACCGCAGAGAGGCCGGCGACAGGCGCCGCCGATACCGCGGCCAAACGAAACGGGCAGCCCTTACGGGCGCCGCGGACCGGCGAGGCGCCATCCGTCGCGATTCCCAGCCGCATCTCAGCTACCTCCGCAGGATTGTCCGAAAACACCGTAACGCTGGCCGGCGGGGTTCGGCACACCACCACGGCATCTGCGGTCCCGATCGCATCCGGTCCGGCCGCTGCGGGTGCCGCACCGTCACCCGCTCCGGACCGCGTTGCGGTGCCTGCGACGCCGGAAAACAAGCCGGTTTCCGTGTCGCCGGTGTCGGTTGCCGATGACGGTGCGACCGTCCTGCCCGGTGCGGTCTCCCCATCGGCATCCGGAATGGAGGACGGCCCGGTGGCCTCCGATGCTGCAGTTCCCCGGTCCCGCCAGTCCGCGGGGACGTGGCGGGAACCTTCTGCCGTGACTGCCGCCACCCGTTCTGCACAGGGAGATGCTGCGGTAACGAACCATGAAGTACACCATCAACCGGCCGGTGCGGCACAGCCCCGTGCCGAACTGGCGGACGCGATCGTTCCGATGGGATCCGACCCGGCGGCCGGTACCGGACTCGGGCAATCCGACGCAGATTCCGTCCACGCACCGGTCGAAAACGGCGAAGCAGGCACCCCGTCACCTCTGGTAACCCGGCACGAAACGGCTGCGACGGCGGCAACCGCTTCGTACCGTACCGACCCGCAAACGGTGATTCCGGTTCTGCCGGACAACGGCGCTGCCTCGCAGGCACCAACCGTCGCGTCAGCGTCAGAACGGCCGGCGGCCCGGCTCGGTGCCGGTGCGTCTTCGCACGGACCCGCAGAGTCGGTTGCAACGACAAATGCCGTGCAGCAGGTGCCCGTGGGGACCGATCCGGCGACCGAGGAATCAGCGGAGCCTTCCGCCGTGCCACCGTCGGCGGCGGGTACCAAAGGCGTCATGGCGGATCTGGCCGGCCGGTCGGCCGATGAACGGGCAGACGCATCGGCGGCAACCGAACCGGCGCTGGTCGTGGCAGGGCAGGTACGAGCAGCGGGTATCGCCGCTGAATCCCCGACTGCGCCTCCCTCCGTGGTCCCGGCGGATGGGGCCGCACCGGCGGCCGCGGGTGAGACGCCTCCTTTCGGTCCGGTTCCGGACGCGGTTGCGGTTGGCCTTCAGCCCGCACCCTACACGACAGCAACTACCGTTCTGGGCGTAGTCCGCGACGACGTAGAGACAGCCGCTGTCCCCCGGGACGGCGAGGCGACGGTCAACGATAGCGTCGCGGCCGCTCCCGCCAGACCCGTAGTTTCGCCCTCCGGGGACGTACCGGCGGGCCCCGCCGTTTCGCCGCAACCGGTGAGGCAGCCTGCGTCGGCCGCCCCGGCGGCGGTTATGTCGAAACGGGGCGGGCAGGTGTCGGAACCGACCGTTTCAGATGACCCGAGGCGCCCCTCCGACCCGGTGCCGTCGGTGGCGCTGCCCCGCCACCGCCAGGCATACCGCGATGCCGGCCCCGCCACCGCTCCGGCCTCGCCCGTGCCGTTGCCCGCCGCAGGCAAGTCCGAGTCTCCTGAGACGGCTGCCGCCTCCCCGTCGGCTCCGGTCTCGACTCCGGTGTCTGCCGATGCTGCGGCGCCTGCCGGGACATTCCGGCCGGTGCAGCCTGAGTCGGTGCGCACGGTCACCCCCCCATCCGGGACCTCAGTCCATTCCCCGAGCGCGCCGACACTCACGGCAGGTGGCGGTGACCAAACATCCGACCGACAGGACGGTCAGCATGGTGGACAGGATCGCCCGGGGCCTGCATCCAATGCTTCTCCTGCCGTGCCGTCACAGCAACCGACCGGTCCGTCCGGTGATGCACCCCACCAGACGGCACCGGGAGCATCCGCCATCGGTCCGAATCGCGGAGACGGACAGCAGGTGCAGACCGTTGCGCCGGACCCTGCCGCAGCCGTCCCCGTAGACGGACAGTTGACCCCTTCCGGCGCCGAACAGACGTCCATCCGTCCCGAGGCGGTTTCCGTCACCGTCGCCTGCAAAACCGGATCGTCGAACGAACCGGCATCCCGGCAAGATGGCGCGGCGGAAAAGTCCGGCGATCCGGGCTTCGTTGCCGGCGTGGTCGCCGCACGCCCCATGGACGCCCCTGATCCGAACCGTCAGACTGCCTCGCAACAAACGGCGACACCGGATTCGGCGCTGCACCAGAGCCTTTTCGACCAGATCCGGCACGGAGTCGTGTCCCATGACGGCAGAGGAAACGGTCATATGACGCTCCGCCTGAGCCCGGATGACCTGGGGGAACTGCAGATCCATGTCCGGGTTGCGGATCATCAGGTGAAGGTGGAGGTGACGACCGAACACCCGGCGGTGAGAGATGCCCTGCTGGGGAACCTGGATACCCTCAAGGAGATGCTGCAGAAACAGAATTTTTTCATGGCGAAGGTGAACGTCTCGTTGGGGAACAACGGTTTCGGTCAGGCATCGGGCGAAGGGAGGGGGAGCTGGCAGAGCCCTTCGAACCAGCACTACGGCATGGCCGCTCAGCAGGAGGATATCGTTCCCAAAACACAGCACTATGCCTTTGCGGGTGAAGAAAACTCACTGGTGGATCTGAGGTTGTAAACAAACAGTCCTGTCACGCGGGATACTGAAAGCGGCGATCCGCGCAGGGCGGAGGCCGGAGGAGGGTAGAGATATGGTAACGGGAGTGACGAACAGTACGGCTACGGCTGCTACCACGACATCGGCTGCTGATGCCATGAAGCAGTCCATCGGACTGAACAGCGACGATTTCCTGAAGCTGTTCATCACGCAGCTGCAGAACCAGGATCCGCTGCAACCCCAGGACAGTTCGCAGTTCGTGGGGCAACTGGCGCAACTCTCCCAGGTGCAGCAGGCGTACAATACCAATACGAACCTGCAGAACCTTCTTTCCGCGGTGAACAGCGGGACGAACATGTCGACGGTGGCCTATATAGGCAAGTCGGTAACGGCCCAGGGTTCACAGGTGAATCTGGCGGCGGGCGGCACCGCCCAGATCGGCTACAACTTCCCCAGCGGCGCCAACAACGTGCAGATCGCCATCCAGGACAGCACGGGGCGGACGGTCAGGAATCTGTCGGTGGGTGTCGTATCCGCTGGACAGGGGGGCGTCACCTGGGACGGAAAGGATGACAATGGCAGCGCTCTGGCACCGGGCGTCTACAGTTTCACCGTCAACGGTACGATGGCTGACGGCAGTGCCGCCACCGTGACGCCGCTGATCACGGCGGTTGTGGACGGCGTAACGATGGTACAGGGACAGCCGGTCCTGACCTCCGGCGGGGTGCAGATCCCGCTGGCCAACCTGATGGCGGTAAAACAAGCGGCGTAAGCCGGACTTTCCCGTAACTCGGGATATACATACAAGGGACAGCAGGTATCGTAAACCATGCGGGCACATCTCGGGAAGATGGCCCGGGATGCCCCGGCGCATCCGTACAGTCGACGGCCGGCGGCCGAAAAGGAGAGAGATCATGAGTGTCAACACGGCAATGTATGCAGGGATCAGCGGTCTTTTTGCAAATGGGGAAACTATGTCTGTTATCGGCAACAATATCTCCAACGTTAATACCGTCGGGTTCAAAGGTGGGCGGACCATATTTTCGGACATGCTTTCCACCAATACCAATAACGGTCAGGTGGGGAGCGGGGTGCAGGTACAGGAGGTCCAGAACAACTTCGCTCAGGGGTCGTTCGAGAATACCACCAGCGATACCGACCTGGCAATCCAGGGCGACGGATTCTTCGCGGTCCAGTCGCCAAACGGCACCGGCCGGTTCTATACCCGCTCCGGCGCATTTACCTTCGACAACAACAACGACCTCGTCAATGCCGACGGCTACAAGGTGCTCGGCTACGGCATTACCAACGGCTCGGCAAACGGCGGGCTCGGTCCCATCTCCCTGAATGGCTATACCACCGAGGCGCCGGTAAGCACCACGAATATTACCGTCTCCGCCAACCTCGATTCCAACAACACCCCCCCGGCGGCGACCTGGGACCCGACGCTGGCCGGGTTCAACCCCAATACGGCGTCCAACTTCTCCGCCACCAGCACGGTCTACGACCAGCTGGGGAACGCGAAGTCGCTTACGCTATATTTCGCCAACACCGGTGCAAATTCATGGAGTGTGTACACCTACGACGGTACCACCTATTCGGCGGCCGGTTCCGGCACTCCCGTGACCTTCAACGCCAACGGTACCATGGCATCGGTGAACGGTGTGGCCGGCGGAACCACCTTCACCGTGAACGGCATCAAGGTGGATCTGGCGGGGACCACCCAGTTCACCGGCTCGTCGGTGGTCAATTCCATGACGAACGACGGCTATCCCGCCGGCAGCCTGACGAAGGTGAGTGTGGACCAGCAGGGGTACGTGAACGGTATCTACTCCAACGGGCAGCAGCAGCGGATCGCCCGGGTCGCCCTCGCTACGTTCGATTCGGTGGACGGACTGGAAAAGGTCGGCGGCACGCTGTTCGGCGCCACATCTTCGTCTGGCAATGCGTTGATCGGCACCGCCGACATGCAGCGGAACAAAATCCTGTCTGACCAGCTGGAAATGAGCAATGTTGACATGTCGGAGCAGCTGGTGAACATGATCACCACGCAGCGTGCATACACGGCCAACTCCAAGACCATCACGTCTGCCGACCAGATGACACAGGACACGCTCAACCTGATCAGGTAATCCGACCACCCTCGGGGGGCCGGCCATCGGCTGGCCCCTTTCCTGCCAGTCAAAAATCCGACTTATTTAGAAGGGTAAACCCGACACCGGCAGAACCATTTCCCCCGGACTCTTCGAACATCCCTCCCGTCGTTTCCGTAAAAAATCCAAATATAACAATTTGTTACGCAGTTTTTGCGGGTAGGCAAGCCGCTGGCACCCCTGTTGCAAATGTATAAGGCAAACGGATTGTTGACAGATCACCGACTGCTCGGGAGGGGCGCATGGCAAAAGAGGCCGAACAAAACGAAGGGGGCAAACCGTCTGGCATGAGTACCAGGAGCATCATCATTATTGTTGCGGTCGCCGTGGTCGTGAGCACCTCGATCATTGCGGGGGTGCTGGTGTATGTGCTTGGCGGCCACCGTGGCGGCGCGGCGGAAGCCGGTACGGGGGAAAAAGCGGCCGTGGCCGCGAAGAAGGAGCCTCCCGCCGTCTACCCGATGGAGCCGTTCATCGTGAATATCCATGACGGTCAGAACATGCGGTATCTGAAGCTGAAGGTGGAACTGGGAACCAGCGCCGGCGGCGAGGAGGCGAAGAAGGAGATGGATGCCTTCCTCCCTCCCATGCGCGATGCGATCCTGACGCTCCTCTCCACGAAGACCCTGCAGGATATCCAGGACCTGCAGGGTAAAAACCGCCTGAAGAACGAGATCCTGGCGGCAGTACAACAGGTGGTGCCGGCGGGAAAGGTCAAGCACGTCTACTTTACCGACTTCATGATCCAGTAATCGATCATCAGAGGATGTCATGGAAAAACTGCTCACCAAGGACGAGATCGAGGCATTGCTGGCGGCCGTAGCCGGCGGTGAAATGGACCCGTCCCGCGAACTGATGAAAGCGAAACGGGGCGGGGTTGCAGACTACGATCTCCTGAACTCCGCCGCCCACAAGGGGCTCGTTCCCAACCTGGACATCGTATACGACAGCTTCATCCGGTACCACCGGGTCGCCATGTCGAACCAGCTCAGGAAGATCGTGGATATCAAGAAGGTCGTGGCACGGCCGTACAAGTTCGATGATTTCCTGGCCACGCTGCCGTCGCCGGTCTGCATGGGGATCTACAAGATCGAGCCGCTCAAGGGGGCGTCCATGCTCGCCATGGACAGCAACCTCGTGTATGCCATCGTGGACAGCGTCCTCGGCGGGACCGGCAAGCCGCGCATCCCGGACAACAGCAGGCTGTTCACCTCCATCGAGCTGCGGATCATGCAGAAGGTGGTGCGGGACGTCCTGTCGGACATGGAGAAGGCATGGGCCCCCTTGCAGCCGACAAAGATGAGCCTGTTGCGGATGGACATGAACCCGCGGCTGGTGAATATCGTACCTCCGGAGTACCAGGTCATCACCATGGACCTGGAGTTCCAGATCGAATCCGTCAAGGGGAAGATGGTCTTCGCCGTTCCGTACATGACCATCGATCCAATCAGGGAAAAGCTGAAGGCGGGCGCCCAGTTCGACCTGGTGGCGGTGGACCCCAAGTGGTCCCAGCGTCTGTCGGCGGAGATCACCGAGGCGCCGCTTGAATGCAGCGTGGAGATGGGGGCGGCCGCCATCACCCTGCAGGATTTCCTGCATCTCGCTCCGGGCGATACGATTATGCTGGATAAGGACGTTCGGAGCGAGATCACGGTAAAGATCGCCGGCATCCCCAAGTTCCTCGGGGTTCCGGGGGTCAGCCGCGGCAACAAGGCGATACGGATCAGCAAGTGCATAACCAGGGAGGTGGAACTGTGAGCGAGAACGCGACTCAGGAAGAGAACGCCGGGATACGGGCAGACGGCAAGAACCTCAATTTCATACTCGATATCCCGCTGCAGCTGACCGTCGAACTGGGGAGGACGAGCCTGCTGGTGAAGGACATCCTGCAGCTCACCCAGGGGGCGGTGGTGGAGCTGACCAAGCTGGCCGGCGAGCCGCTGGACGTTTTCGCCAACTCCAAGCTCGTGGCCCGCGGCGAGGCGGTGGTGGTGAACGACAAGTTCGGCGTCCGGCTCATCGACATCGTGAGCCCCAACGAGCGGGTGGAGAAGGTGCTATGAAACGGATGGCGCTGCCGGCACTGATACTGGTGCTTCCCACGACCGCCCTGGCCGCCGACGGCGCCGGCGGCGGATTCAGCTTCGCCTCCAGTCTCGTGCAGATGTGCGGGGCGCTGGCGGTGGTGCTGGGGCTCATCTACCTGCTGACGCACCTGTCGCGCCGCTTCATGGCCGGCGGCGGTGGCGTCAGGGGGCGCAAAAGCCATATCCGGATCGTGGAGACCCGGCACCTGGCACCGAAGAAGTCTCTCCTGCTGGTGGAGATCGCCGGCGAGTACCTGCTCCTCAGTAACGGCAGCGACGGGATCAGTCTCGTGAAACAGATCGACATGCTGGAGGAGATCGAGGTGGTGGAACTGCTGGACCCGACGCCGCCGGTGCGGTCGCGGTTTCAGGAAAAGATGGAAGAGCTCGTTGCACGCCTGCGTCCGGCCGGTCAGCTGCAACTGAGCCAGCGGACCGAGGTATAGAGCCGTGTCGAAAAAGAACCTCATCATTCTTGTCTGTCTGGCGTCACTGCTGATCGCCGGGGTTGCCTGGGCCGAGCCGCTCTCCCTTCCGACGATCAGTATCGGCGTGGGGAAGGCGTCCAAATCCGGCGACATGACCACCGTCATCCAGATCTTCTTCCTGATGACGATCCTGTCGCTGGCGCCGGGACTCCTCATCATGACGACGTCGTTCACCCGGATCGTCGTGGTGCTGTCGTTCCTGCGGAGCGCCATGGGGACACAGCAGGCGCCGTCGAACCAGATCGTCATCGGCCTCTCCCTGTTTCTCACCTTCTTCGTCATGAGCCCGGTCTGGCAGCAGATCAACACCGATGCGCTGCAGCCGTACAAGGCCCAGACCATCACCCAGGATCAGGCGATCAAGAACGCCATGGCCCCCATCAGGAAGTTCATGATGTCCCAGACCCGGGAGAAGGACATGGCGCTGTTCTTGAGCCTGTCGCACCACGACCGTCCGAAGAACGCCGACGACGTGCCGATCCTCACCCTCATCCCCGCGTTCATCATCAGCGAGCTCAGGACTGCCTTCCAGATCGGATTCCTCATCTACATCCCGTTCCTCGTGGTGGACATGGTGGTCGCTTCGGTGCTCATGTCCATGGGGATGATGATGCTTCCCCCGGTCATGGTCTCCCTTCCGTTCAAGATCCTTCTGTTCGTGCTGGTGGACGGGTGGGGGCTGGTGATCGGATCGCTGGTAAAAAGCTTTGGGTAAGAAGCGAGACGTGAGACGGTAGACGTAAAGGCCGGCACGTTTCACGTCTTACATCTGACATCTCACGTCACACGAGGTTTACATGACCCCCGAACTCGTTATACAACTGGCCCGCCGCAGCTTCGAGGCGACGCTGATGCTCGCCGCGCCGCTCCTCATCTTCAGCCTGGTTGTGGGCCTTGTGATCAGTATCTTCCAGGCCGTTACCTCCATCAACGAGGCGACCCTCTCCTTCGTCCCGAAGATCGTCGCGGTCATGGTTGCACTCGTCATCTTCTTCCCCTGGATGATGAGCTATATGTCCGACTTCACCCGCGAGATCTACGGTATGATCGCCAGTATGAGGCACTGAGATGTTTCCCCTGCTGCCGTTTCCCGATACGACTGAATTCGTCCTGTTCGCGCTGGTCATGGGACGGGTCGGCGGCATCCTCTCGTCCATCCCCCTCTTCGGGGGCAAATCGGTTCCGATGCGGATCAAGGTGGTCCTCGTCTTCGTCATGGCGCTCGTCTTCTTTCCCATCGTCCGCGCCGGCCTGCCGCAGGTCCCGACGGACAGCGTTTCGCTCGTCCTTTTGGTGCTCAAGGAATCGCTGGTGGGGATCTCCCTCGGGCTCCTCTCCCAGGTGATCTTCTCGGCCGTAGAGTTCTTCGGACAGATTGTCGGAACGCAGATGGGGCTTTCTGCATCGTCGCTCTTCGATCCGGCCATGGGGGGCCAGGTCTCTGTCATGTCCGTGCTGCAGAACATGCTGGCCATGCTGCTTTTCCTCTCCCTCGGCCTGCACCACCTGTTCATCCGCGCAGTTGTGGAGAGCTATCAGGTGGTGCCGCTGGGCGCCTGGCACGTGAGTCCCGGGCTGTACACCTTCGTCGTGACGGCGACGGGCGAGGTGTTCATCATCGCCATCAAGCTCGCCGCCCCCGTCATGGCGTCGCTTATGGTGGCGACCATGGCGCTTGGGGTTATGGCGCGTGTCTTTCCCCAGATGAACATCTTCATGATGAGCTTTCCTCTCAACATCGGGCTCGGCTTTCTCGTGCTCGGCGCGACCCTTCTGGCGTTCTTCCGAACCCTCGGTAACGTGTTTGCCGGCCTTGATGGACAGATCACGGCCCTGTTCCGGCTGATCGGGAGCTGACCGTGGCCGACGAGGACAAACATTCCAAAACAGAGAAACCGTCCGAGAAGCGGCTCAAGGAGGCGCGGGAGAAGCAGGGCCCGCCTCAGAGCCGCGACCTCACCTCCACGGTCACCCTCCTGGCCGGCATCGTCTCCCTCTATTCGACCGGCGGGTTCATGTTCTCCACGCTGCAGAAGACGATCCGCAGCTTTCTGCTCGACATGGGAACGTACCGGGTGACGGAGGCGAATGCCTACTCGCTCATGCTCCATCTCATGGGGACGCTTGGCATCATCCTCTCTCCCTTCCTCCTCACGGTCATGATCGCCGGCATCTCCGTGAACCTCGTCCAGGGGGGAATTCAGATCTCCTGGCAGAAACTCGGCAGCGGCTTCGAGAAGATGAACCCGTTGAACGGCGTCAAAAAACTGATCAACAAGGACGCCCTGATAGAGATCGTCAAGGCGAGCCTGAAGATCGCCATCGTCGCATACGTCTCCTACCGGGTCATCCAGGGGCAGGCGGACACCCTGTCCCATCTGAGCGATCAGGACGTCGGCGAGATCTTCGGCTACATCGGCTGGGTCCTGTTCAAGCTCGTGTTGAACAGCTGCGGCGTGCTGCTCGTACTGGCGGCGCTGGACCTCGCGTTCGTCAAGTGGCGTTACATCCAGAACCTGAAGATGACCAAGGAAGAGGTGAAGCAGGAGCACAAGGATGCGGAGGGCGACCCGCTGGTCAAGGGGAAGATCCGACGGTTCCAGTTCGAACAGTCGAGAAAAAGGCTCATGCAGATCGTTCCCACCGCCGACGTGGTCATCACCAACCCGACCCACTTTGCGGTCTGCCTGAAATATGACCGCGAACGGATGGCGGCCCCCATCGTCATCGCCAAGGGGGCCGACCAGATGGCGCTCCGGATCAAGGAGATCGCCCGCAACAACAAGGTCATGCTGGTGGAGAACCGGTTTCTCGCCCGCGAGCTGTATGCCAGCGTGAAGGAGGGGCAGGAAATACCGGAAAGCCTCTACTCCGCCGTGGCGCAGATCCTCGCCTACGTCTTCCGGCTCAAAGGGAAGCTGTAGCGGGCAGATCGAACATCAGCGTACTGACCATTTGGGAACAGCCCCGTTCCTTTCTGCGTACGTGTGGCGGAGTTGCCTCCTCCGCGACAGGTGCGGCGGGGCTGTTCCATTTTTTTGTCCTGAACGGCGTGTACATTGGAAGACTATACACCGTAATTTTAGCGTTTCATGAAAACAACTCACGGTTATGGACAGGAAAGCGATCTGGTGATATTACTACGCGGATTGACATGCGTTGAATCGGGATTGATTCACACAATCACGTAGGCATGAGGAGATCGCAGTGGATTATTCGTACCTCTACAGCACGCGGATCGAGAAAAGCTTCGATGAAGACCAGGCCGAGATCGTGTCCACACTGAGGGATGCGTTGCATAAAACGCCGGACCTGACCGTCAAATTGATCAATTACTGCAAGGGGATGCCGGTGTCATATCCCGCCAGGCTGATCAGCGTCGACAAGCACAACCTGGAAGTCGATGTGTACCCCCAGCAGGCGGTCGTCATGTCAGACTGCCGTCACACCTTCATCCGCTGTGACGTCCTCAAACATGACCTTCACGCACACGTCCAGTATGTGAATGTCAAACGGCGGGCCGCAACCCTGGGGAAGCTCCAGTACGTCGATCTCTTGGCGGAGCGGAGGGACTACCTGCGTCTGGACCTGGCAAAACCGCAACATGCGCATTTCATGACGCCGGAAGGGATCGTGAAAGGGGAGCTCGTGGAGCTCTCCCTGATCGGGGCGCGTATCCGGGTCAACCAGGCGTGCTCGCTGCAGATCGGCGATGAGGTGACGATCGTGTTCATGCTGCAGAATATCGCCCAGAACCTGAACTACAACGTCGGTACACCCGCCCGGCTGATCAAGGTCCATGGCGATGCTCTCCCGAAATACTATTCCTTTGCAACGGAACCCGACAAGATCGTCGACAGGCAGATCGCCCAGTATATCATCCAGCGGCAGATCGAGATCGTCCGGGAGATCAAGGATGCCTGTGACTACTCTTGATGGCAGATCGGGGCGTTTTCGCAGGTGGCGGGGGAGGGCATAATCCTCACTGTCGCTTGATAACCCGCCAGTATTTCCTTCCCCCGGCAGTCCAATAATCTTCACGTCAATTCCTACCTGAAAAACCTTGCAAATTACCCGACTGGTGTCGTATGTATGTGTAGCGTTTAAGGCGCGGTGGTGAGTGGTACCGGAATGCTCTTCGTGCAATTTACAGCTGGAGAGGCAGAAAGGTTAGACCCCTCACGGGTTCACCGGCTGCAGTTTGGAAAGTCTTGCGGCTTTGACGGGCAGGGACGCGTCCACGCTCAGCTCTGCAGCGAGAAGGGTCGCGGGAAGGGCGGCGGGTGACGAAGGACTGGCACGTAAAATTAGCGAGTTAGGAAACGATATTGCAGTTTTGCAGGCTTGACCCCAGTGCCCCCCCTTCATTGGCAAGAAGTTAATCAGAATATAGAAGAAATTGAGAGACTTGATAGTTGTGAATACAATAAAATATTTTGGAGGTGACTCAAATGGGACGTACACCCATAGCAATATTAAGCATTACTTTATCAATTGCAATGAATCACAGTATCAATAAACATGCTGTGGCAGAAAATATAGTTTATTATTTAAGGCTTATTAACATCATAGCTATGGTTATAATCTTTGCGTGTGTATTCATAGTAATTTTAGTAAAAGCGAACTTGCCAGACAATTTAGATTATAAAAGCTATGAATTTTGGGCATTAAAAGAATATATAAAAAATGAAAATAGTAAATATAAAGTGTTTCTTGCAAAGTTATACATACAAAACGATAAATTTATCACCTTTGTTGGTGGATGGTTTATCGGTTTTCTATTAGCACAATATATATAATACGTATTTTGGTTATATCAATGATGTAACCTGCAATAAGGTGTTCGGGACGCATCAGACCATACTGAAGCAATATTAGTACTATTTACATTTTAATCAATTCAGTTTTATACATAAATAAACAGAAAGCCCAAGGGGTCAGACCTACACAATTGACAATCCTAAGCTCTTCCCGATCTTCTGCACAACTACCTTCACTTGTTTGTCATCATCTAGCTTTTGCCCGGAGAAAGCCCAAGGATGGGACTTTGGGGTCAAGCCTGCAAAACTGCAAAAAGATGATATAAGAACCTAATGGCACGTAAACAGCGACTGCATATTCCAGGCGGTTTCTACCACGCGATCCTGCGCGGAAACGCCGGCGATCCGGTTTTTTTCGATGACGAGGACAGGTACCGCTTCTACCTTCTTCTGCAGGAAGGGGTCGAAAGATACGGCCATCGCGTCCATGCCTTCTGCCTGATGACGAATCATATCCACCTCGCAGTACAGGTCGCCGACGTGCCCCTTTCGAAAATCATGCAAAACGTCTCATTCCGCTACACGAGGTGGATCAACTGGCGCAAGCGGCGTACCGGCCACCTGTTTCAGGGTAGACACAAGGCGTTCCTGATTGATAGTGACGAATACCTGCTGCAGCTCGTGCGATATGTTCACCTCAATCCTGTGCGCGTCGGGCTGGTACGGAAACCTGAAGAGTATCGCTGGAGCAGCCACCTCGCCTATCTCGGCAATGAGCTGCTGCCCTGGCTTACGACAGATTTCTCGCTCGGCCAGTTTTCCGGCAAGATCGGCAAGGCCAGACAGAGTTTTGCCGCCTTTGTTGCCAAAGGCATAACGGAAGGTCATCGGCCTGAATTTCACGGTCAGGGGATGGCAGATAGTCGCTGCATTGGTACAGACTGTTTCGTGGAACAAACGCTGGAGAAGGCGGACGCAAAACGGCAGCGAGCGATTTCGGTACAAAAACTGGTAACTGCGGTATGTGATCGGTATGACATCGAGGAAACCGAGATTCGTGCCGGAGGGAGGCTTGCCGCCGAGGCGCGCGGAGTAGCAGCCGTTCTTGCTCTCAAGTCTCCCGGCTGCAGTTTGGAAAGTCTTGCGGCTTTGACGGGCAGGGACGCGTCCACGCTCAGCTCTGCAGCGAGAAGGGTCGCGGGAAGGGCGGCGGGTGACGAAGGACTGGCACGTAAAATTAGCGAGTT
>JAJYBI010000050.1 GCA_021779095.1 Deltaproteobacteria bacterium | reverse complement strand
ATCGGACTGTTCTTTAAAACCGCGCATATTCATTCTCCTGCAATATCAAAGAGTTATGCGCCGCATAATAGCATAAAATCAGTCAAAAGTGGTCGTAAATATAGTGAGTTTTTCAAAGACCTGATATCGGTAGTAAGTTACTTATACTGGGAGTAAACTACCTATATACTGAAACTGCTCAATAACGAGTTAGATCATGAGAAGATAAAGATGAACCAGACGAAAAAACAAACGATAAAGACAATTCTGATCGGCATCATTGTGCTGCCTTTAATCGGAGTGCTGTATGACGCCTACAGCGGCTTTCATGTCCTGAGAAATTCAAAAACGATTTATGGCATCACGGCCGGTCTCTTGGTGACAGTCATTTTAGCCTTCGCCGGAGAGTATGTTTCTGAGTTGATAAACGCGAAGGATAAAGTCTCAGACCCACTATACAAAAGAGTTTTTTATCTGTTCATTCTCTTGGCGACTGTATTTATCCTGGGAATCTTGTATTGGTTCATCTTCAGCTATTTCGAGAGGCTGAAGATCTAACACGCAGAGGGGAAGATGGAGGGTCAGGTCTACATTCTACATCCCATGACTCTCCATGATTGCGTTCCACTACTGCCCTCTATTTCTATGTAGAATGTAGACCTGACCCTACTATGTCCCTCTAGAAAAGCTTATTTTCCGTGTCGGATTCAACTGGGATTATGGTAGAAAAAATGATTTCTGGCCTTCTTTTCGTGATGTTTCCAAATTTATCCAACCGACTAATGCGGCCACTAACAATGCACTTCAGAAACAGTGTATGCTTGTATCTGACTATGCTGCCTCTGTCCGGTATGATAGTGAGAATGTGACCGTCATACCGAAAACCCAGATTGTTAGAGTTCTCATTACCTCTTGTAATGTCCCCCTCAAGGTCAACATTTTGACCATGCTCAAGTTCAGGAAATAACACTTCTTCTGTTTCTTCTTCATAAAATATGTACTTTTCTTTTGCAGTAATTTCAACTTCTTCTGGCACACTGCCCTCTACAACACCAACCACTAGACTTCTGTCTATCTCTATAACTTTGGCAACTTCTTCTAGAATCGTGGAGTTGCATGACACGTACAAATCAAGGAACTCTTTTGGTACGAATAGATATTCGCCATGTTCATTGGGTATTCCGATCAATCGATTATTTTCAGAAAACCTAACCTTTTCGAATCTCTTTTGTTTCAAAGTTTGAAGGTGCTTTCCAATGGTGATAAACCACTGAATTGCTTTAAATGCCTTGATAAAGACTTTTTTCAACGTCACATCTTTAAAATCGTTCTTTGCAAGTTCTTTCGCGGCAGTGGTCACATAAGCGGTAGCAGCCAATCCCGATCCAGCGACAATCCAGTCTCCTATGGTTTTTGGAATGATCGCTTCCCAGGAACCTTTTCTGATCCTAACAGGAATTTCATAGTTAATACTGTCAAGTTCAGGTAACTCTTGGCTAACAAAATGCCTTATTGCTTCGTCGAGCCCCAACAGCGCACCAGCTGATTTTCGCGTGTCTAGGAATCCCTCATCGACCGACTCTCCCCTATACTTCAAGTACCCGAGAACATCTTCATATGATTCCATGTAACAGAGCCCTCTCTTCTGATTTCATGTGTACAACGGCTGTGAGTGCACCGGCGGAGCGAAGCAAGACCGGGGGAAATACGCGGGGTCAGGTTAACCTTTCTGCCATTCTCTCCGGTTATTCTAGAGAGATCTCGAACGAAAAAGCCGCCCGATCAGCTCCCAATGCTGACCACGACGGCTCTCAACAATCCCGACCTGTTCTCCCCGGTGAAACCATCCATCCCCTCCGGAAGCTTTGACCACAATTAAATTACATGAGGTTTTCTTATACTCCCGAAAGCGACGTTTAGTCAACCCGTACCTGCGCGAAGCGGCATTTCTCCGTAACCTTGCCTGGGGTCCACGATAAACAGGTATAAGCGGGGAAGAAATGGGGTCGTGCTTTGCATTTGGTGATTTGTCGTGGCGTGATGTGGAAAGATGGGGACGGCCTGCCAGGGGTGAGAAAAGGCGGCCTGGTGGCCGCCTTTCGGTCATATCGGGCCTCAGATGCCAGCCCGCCGCGTTACTGATCACATTGCAGCCATCATTCATCCCGCTCAAAATCGACGATACGCCTGGCGACCTGCTTGATGTTGAGGAGGTCTCTGTAGTTCACGTTGTTGGACAGGTAGTTGCCGCCGTCGGTGCCGCAGCCCAGGGTCAGTGACGGCGGCAGGTTGTTGTAGACAAGCCCGATGCTGCCGTGGACCGCGGGCTGGTTGAGGAGCAGGCGGTTGGCGGGGATCTCGATGGCGAACCTGTTGAGGACGGCTTCGTCCAGGGCATGCACGACGGCGGTGTGACCGGCGCCCCCCCACAGAAGCTGGTTCCTGGCGGCGGCGATCGCCTCGTCGGTGCTGTTGTAGGCGATGTAGCCGAGGACCGGGGAGAGCTTCTCGTGGCTGAACCAGTCCTCCGGGCCGATGGTGGTGAGGGGCACGAGGAGCAGCTTGGCATCGGCGGGAATCGTGAAACCGGCCAGTTCGGCGATGACCTGCGGCGACTTGCCGACGATGGCCATGGACGGTACGCCGCGCTCCTTGTCGAACATGACCTTTTCCAGTTTTTCCTTCTCTGCGGCGTTCACGAGATACGCACCGCGCTGGACGAGCAGCTTCACCGCTTCATCGGCGGTGGCCTTGTCGTCGAAGATCATGGACTGGTCGGATGAGCAGATGGTGCCGTTGTCGAAGGTCTTGGAAATGATGACGTTATTGACGGCGACGCTCAGGTTGGCGGACCTGGAGACGAAGACCGGGGTGTTGCCCGGGCCGACGCCGATGGCCGGGTGGCCGGAGCTGTAGGCGGATCTGACCATGGCGCCGCCGCCGGTGGCGAGAATCAGGTTGACCCCCGGGTGCTTCATGAGCGCTTCGGTCCCTTCGATGGACGGCTCTTCGATCCACTGGATGCAGTGCTCGGGGGCACCGGCCTTGACGGCGGCGTCAAGCATCAGCCTGGCGGCGTAGGCGCTGCAGTTCTGGGCGCGCGGGTGGAAGGCGAAGATGACGACGTTGCGCCCTTTGAGCGCGATCAGCGACTTGAACATGGTGGTGGAGGTCGGATTGGTGGTCGGGGTGGCCGCCGCAATCACGCCGAACGGCTCGGCAATGTACGTGACGCCGTCCCTCTCCTCGATCACGCCGACGGATTTCTTGTCCCTGAAGTATTCGTAGACCACATGGGCGCCCAGGTGGTTCTTGATCGCCTTGTGATCCGCCCGGCCGATACCGGTCTCCTCAACCGCCATCTCGGCGAGCTTTACTTCATTTAGAACGCTGGCCGCGTCCATCGCCGCGGTAATCCTGTCCACCTGCTCCTGGGTCAGGCGTTTCATGCGGTCCGCCGCCGTGCGTGCCTTTTCCACCAGCTGCTCGATGTTCTGTGCTACCTGTGCCATGACGTACCTCCATATTTTTGTTGGTTGTTGACTGCCCGATGAATAAGCCGGGTGGTGCTAATCGGGTTTCGGTTTGTATGTCGTGACCTCAAAATCCCAATCCATATCCGCATGATCGGTCGCGGTTACAACCGGCCCCTTTTCCACCCTGAATTCACTCAGGATTTCCGTGTTGAACCATGTGTAGAAATCTGCCCGGACAAACATCGCAGTCAAGGTATCCTGGTAATTCCTGCCATCACCGGAAGAGCCCGGAATGACAACACCGAACTGGCCGAGCGCTTCCTCGGGATTGTCGAATAACAATTTTCTGAACTCCACGTCCCCCCGGGCCTTGTTCCTGATCTCCACCACAACTTCATCACGGATAAACTTTTTTTGATCGCTCATGATGCACCTCCCTTGGTATGTGATGTAACAGGGCTGATTTATGCGAAACATCTCCCGAACGCCTTGAACAGCGTCAACGGACCCTTGACACGAATTCTTCTGAGGACGATTTGCCCGAGCATCGAGGTTTCCTTGTGCAGCACGCGCAGCCAGCTCCCTGCATCGGCCTGCACGCTCACGTCCGGCACCCCCGCATGTCCCTGCTCGATGGTGATCGTTTTGTCTTTGATGACGACCGTCGCCTCGACCTTCTCGCTGCCGCTGAACGTGAAATGATAGGTGGCGCTCAGGCCTTCGGACTGGTGCCGCTGGAAGGCAAGGGGCATGGCGGCGAGGAAATGCGCCACCGACGGCGGTCGTATGCCGTTCCCCACGCGCCGTATCTTCTTGTGCGGGAACGTGCCGAGCACATGCGCCTCGGCGTCCGAACCGGGCAGGACATACACCGTCTCGGTCTTTTGCTGGAGCGGCTTTACCACCGCATCGACAAACGCTTTTTTGTCATCCAGATACTGCGGAATCACCTCGTCCCCTGCCGGACAGACGGCCATGCAATACACCGACTTGTAGCACGGCCCGTACGCCAGGCTCTGCCACATCGATACGGTCTCGGCATCGCTTGCCCTGGTCCGGTACTCGCTTGCGCTCGTGCTGTCCGCGATATGTTCGACCCAATTCGAGAAACCGCCAATAAGTTCCCGATAGGTATGGGTGAGGCAGTTGACGGGATGGAAATATCCGTCCGGACCGATGGCGCCGGTGGGACAGGCAGCCGCACAGAGCCTGCATTCGATGCAGGGGTTATAGTCCAGGGGGGTGCTGTAAGCGTCCATCTCGGCATCGATGAGCACGGTATTGAGCAGCACGAAACTGCCGAACACGGGGTGGATGACATTGCGGTGGAGCCCCATCTTCCCGAGTCCGGCCGCAACGGCCACCGGTTTGTGCGATACCGTGTGCATCCTGCCGCGCCCCCAGTTGTCCGCTTCCATGGGAAAACCGGGCGCCGGGGATGCGGCGCGAACCCCCTTGCGTTCGAGTGCCGAGACAAAAGCAGTGGCGGCATGGGAGAGCCGTTCCTCTACGAGGTGCAGTTCGAGACTCGCAATGGAACGGGCGGGACTTCGCAGGTTTTCCCTGTTTATCCGCCCGACGAGGCTGACGAGCGTCCTGGTCCAGGGGAATACCTTCAGGATCTCCGCCTTTTGATCGGCAAGCAGGGGATTGGAGATCTCCACAAACCCCACGTCATCGACGCCTGCGCCAAGGCAGATCTCGCGCAGTTCCCGGGCGCTCAGCGCTGGTGCAGCTCCATGAGGTGTCCCTGCTGCTTTCCTCTCGTGATAGCGTCTGACCGTAGGGTGATTATACAGTTCCATAATGACGGTCCCCAATGTTGAATATTCTGCCAGGCGTTGCGACTCAACCGTTCATCTGATTAGCGACAATCTTCCGCTACCAAGTTCCCCCCTCCCTTGATGGGAGGGGGGCAGGGGGTGGGTGAAGTTTCAACTGGCTGATATCTTGGCACCTTCACCCCCACCCTCGCCCTCCCCCGTCAAGGGGGAGGGAATGATAAGGGCGGTAGCAGAAGATCATCGCTAATCAGGACCGTTCATGATGCGCGAGATGACTGTCTGGTGCAGCCAGCGCGGCGTTGTCCGGATAAAGACCACGGTGGCCTTGTTTGCCCAGCCCGGCACGACGCTGATGCGTCCGGCCTGCAACGCACGGATACCGGCGCGTACCACGGGAGCCGGCTGCATCATCAACTGCTTCAACGCGGGCGTGAGCGTCTGGTGCGCCGCGGCGGCGAATCCGGTGTATGACATGCCCGGGCAGAGCGTCGTCACCGTTATGCCGTCGGGCTTGAGTTCACGATGGAGCGCCTCGCCCAGACGCAGCACGTAGGCCTTAGCGGCCGCATAGACGGCGTACTTTTGCACGCCCAGGTAGGCCAGCATGCTGGCCACGAGCAGGATCTGCCCTCGTCCGCGCGTGCGCATCTCCTGCGCAAAAACGTGGGTGACGGCGGTCAGGCTCGCCACGTCCAGCTGTATCATCGCCAGCGACGCGTCCAACGGGGCGTCGAGAAACGGGCCATGCAGGCCGTGGCCGGCGTTGTTGATCAGGATGTCGATCGCGATACCGCGCTCAAGGAGCCGCTGGTGGAGCTGTACGACCTCCTCGACGGATGAAAGATCGACCTGTTCCACGACGACATCGACGGGGTGTTGCCGGCGTAGCGCCTCGGCGAGTCTTTGCAGCCGGTCCAGCCGGCGCGCCACCAGGACCAGAGAATAGCCTTGCCCGGCATACTGGCGGGCGAACTCCTCGCCGAAACCGCCAGAAGCACCCGTTATAAGAACCCATGAACTGTCTGTTGTTTTCATGTTGTGTACCTCTAAGGGAATCATGGCTTCATTCAGTTCCATACTGCATACCTCTTATGTTGTATATACAACCGTGATGTCAAAAAAAATTACCCTGTTGACTTACTCGCTCTTACTGTTTCATAGAGTTTCAGGATTGCGTCAACGCCTTCCTCTCCCAGGAGTTCCGTGGTCTGCTTCTGCGCCTTCTTCCACAGTGCATGGGCAGCAGCCATAAGCTCTCTCCCTTGAGCAGTGACGGTGATTGCCTGGGACGGCCCGTCGCCGTGTCCCTCGACATGTATCCAGCCGTTCTTCTTCATCCGGTCCACGGTGCGGCTTACCGTCGACTTCTCCATCACCAGCACCCTGGAGATGTCCGCCGCGGATGACTGACCGACGTAGGAGAGCATGGAGAGTATGTTCGCCTGATTGGCCTTGAGTCCGAGAGGTTGCAGGGCCCTGTCGTAGATGTTGGTTATCACCCGGTTCAGGAGCCGTACCCGGTAACCTAAACATTCCGCAGCAACCGCTTTGGCAAGTTTTGACGCTTCTTGTTCGTTCATATTCAAAACCCAATGTTGTATATACAACCAGCTTACATAAATCCAACTGAATGTCAATATTATATTGTCCTGCTCATTGGTGATAAAACTGTTGCCGCCCATTGTAGGGTACACGACAACTCGCCGCGTTGCTGCTGGCCGCTACCCTTGCGGCCGCCCTTGAGCTGCTCCGTCGTGAACGGGGCCTGAATCCTTTTTCGCGCATGAGCAACACACCTGAGAAACGATTTGGACGTCTGTTTCAAGTCATTTTCGCTGCCCCGATCCAAAGAACAGGGGAGCTTCGTCCTTCTTACTTGTTTACCCAAGGCATAGAGAGGTCGATGTCAGAGACCAGCTTCCCACCGCCGAAGCTCATGTTCTCCAAGGGAATGGCATACATCATCAGGGTGACATCGTCCTGGCTGACGCCAACCTTTTCTACTGCGTATCGGGTGACCAACTCCACGAGCTTGCGTTTCTGCTCCACCGTCCTGCTCGTACCGGACGTCACCGTTACGATCATGCGCTTGTCGGATCTCTTCATGTCAGGAAAAGTCGGATGGATGAAGAATTCATCGTCCTTGTGCTCACTGATGATGACGAAACGGTCATTCATAGGCGTATCCATGGCTTCATGAAGCGCGAGATTTAAGGCATCCGCCAGAGCCCGCTTCTCTTCGCTAGAAAACTTTTGAGCCGGAATGTGGGCGTGAAACATTGGCATGAGTGTTTCCTCGGTTGTGTTGTTCAGGTTAAATAAGGCATGAAGTGCGTTTCGATGTGTGCGCGGCCGCGGCGGCCTCGGCAACCCTAGCTTTCATATCCCGAAGGAACCGAGAAAATCTCCGCCTCAGGCGGAGCCAGGTCGGCAACGCCGTTCGGGTTGAGTACCTGTGCAGCGGCCACCGTGTTAAGGGACTCGCGAAGCAGCTTGATTTTGCCGTCCTCGGCGACGAGGCGTCCTGCGAACAAGTGATGGATGAGACGCCCGGTCGCCGCCGCGCGCGCGTCAGTCAGATATTCGGCGAACACCTGATCCTTCGTGTCGATCAGCACCGTGACATTCTTGGGGCTGAAGCCGAAGCCGGGATAAAGGGTGCCGCCGACAAAATCGTAGAATTTCTCGATGGCTTCACGCCCCTGATGGCGGGTCGGGATACCGAGAGAATGGAGGAATGGGAGTTCCAGCACACCGTCCTCGGCGAACAGCGCGGCACATTTCTTGCCGTCGGGGGTCACGGCAAGAAGGTCTAACAGTAGCGTCTTTGCATCGGTCATGGCAATTGTCTCCTTAAGAAAATTGGTGGGCGAGCCGAGGGCGGCGCTGTACGATCAGCTCGGAAAGCTGTCGCCGAACATCGGGAGCCCGCTCTTCGACCCGTCGCGCGTGGCCTCGTCCTGGATCACGTCC
>JAJYBI010000036.1 GCA_021779095.1 Deltaproteobacteria bacterium | reverse complement strand
TGGTCATGCCGGGCGACAACATCGGAGTCACCGTCAACCTGATCACTCCGATCGCCATGGACGAAGGTCTGCGCTTCGCGATCCGTGAAGGCGGCCGCACCGTCGGCGCCGGCGTCGTCAGCTCCATTATCGAATAAGAGATTGATACGAGGAAACAATGCCAAGTCAGAAGATAAGAATTCGTTTGAAGGCGTACGATCATAAGCTGCTCGACCAGTCGGTCGGTGAAATTGTAGATACTGCGAAAAGAACCGGTGCCCGTGTGGCGGGGCCGATCCCGCTTCCGACGCAGATCAACAAGTACTGCGTCCTCCGCGGTCCCCACGTCGACAAGAAGTCCCGGGAACAGTTCGAGATCAGGACGCACAAGAGACTGATCGATATACTTGATCCGACACAGCAGACGGTGGATGCGCTGATGAAACTTGACCTTTCTGCCGGCGTTGATGTTGAGATAAAGCTTTAAGACTTTAAGGACAGGGCTCAACCATGAATAAGGGATTGATAGCAAAGAAACTTGGAATGACGCATGTATTTGCCGACGATGGCACCCGGATTCCGGTAACCGTAGTCCAGGCAGGTCCCTGTGTTGTCCTGCAGAAAAAGACAGTCGAGAACGACGGTTACAATGCCATACAGCTCGGGTTTGAAGAGACTGATGCCGTTAAACAGAACCGTCCGCTGGTTGGTCACTGCAAAAGTGCCGGCAAAGGTACCTTCCGTTACCTGCGCGAATTCAGGATCAGCGAGATTGATCGGTATGCGCTGGGCGATGTTGTGTCTGCCGATCTCTTTTCGGTAGGTGACATTATCGACGTAACAGGCACCAGCATCGGTAAAGGCTTCCAGGGCGTCATCAAACGATGGGGTTTCAAGGGCGGACGGTCGTCCCACGGTTCGCGTTTCCATCGTGCGCCGGGTTCCATCGGGTGTTCGGCTACCCCGTCGCGTGTATTCAAGAACAAGAAGATGCCCGGTCAGATGGGTAATGAGCGGGTAACGCTGCAGAGACTTCAGGTGGTTAGGGTTGATGTTGCTGACAACCTGTTGCTCATCAAGGGTGCTGTTCCGGGTGCAAAGAACGGCGTGGTTATTATCAAGGACAGCGTCAAGGCAGGGTAATCTGCAGTTCTGGAGATAGGTATGGCTACCATAGACATTTACGATATCAAGAAAAACAAAGTGGGTGAGATGGAACTGGACGACAGCGTATTTAACGCTGAAGTGAAAGAGTATCTCATGCACGAGGCACTCAAAATCCAGCTTACGAACCGTCGCGCCGGGACTGTGGGTGTGAAGAATCGCTCTGCGGTGTCCGGTACGGGTAAGAAGCCGTTCAAGCAGAAGGGGACGGGCAATGCCCGTCAGGGTTGCTCTCGCGCACCCCAGTATCCGGGCGGTGGTGTTGCGTTTGGTCCCCAGGCAAAGACCTACAACCTGGTCATGAACAAGAAGGCCCGCAAAGCTGCTCTTCGCTCCGCACTGACCTTCCTGTATCAAGAAAACGGCATCACCGTTCTGGATAATCTGGCTCTGGACGCTGTATCCACCAAGGGTTTCGTCAAGGTGCTTAATGACTTCGATATCGATAAGACGATCATTATCACCGAAGAACTGGGCCGGAATCTGGAGCTTTCCGCTCGTAACGTGAAGGGCGTCAAGATTCTCAAGGGCGAGTCGCTGAATATTCACGACATGCTGAAGTATAAGCAGATCATCTTCACCCAGGATGCTGTGCGGAAGGTGGAAGGAGCATTGAAGCCATGAATATCTATGGTGTAATCAGGAAACCTCTTGTTACGGAAAAAACGACGCTTGAAAAAGACGCAAAGAATGTCATCGCGTTTGAAGTTGAGCGGTCGGCCAACAAGATCGAGATCAAGGAAGCTGTAGAGAAGCTTTTCAAGGTCGAAGTGACTGCCGTCAAAACGGTCAACGTTGCAGGCAAGCTTAAGCGCGTCGGCAGACAGGTCGGCAAGAGATCCAACTGGAAGAAGGCGTACGTATCCCTGAAAGAGGGCAGCAACGTCGATTTCTTTGAAGTTTAAACCTATATTGGAGTTGTAACCATGGGTATCAAAAGCTACAAACCGACATCCGCAGGGCGCAGGCACCAGACCTGTTCCACGTTTGAGGAGATTACCAGCACGTCACCGGAGAAGTCTCTTCTTCAATCGCTGAAAAAATCCGGCGGCAGAAACAGCTTCGGCCGGATAACGTCCCGTCATATCGGCGGCGGTCACAAGCAAAAGTATCGGATAATCGATTTCCGTCGTGACAAGCGTGACATCCCTGCAAAGGTTGCCACCATCGAGTACGACCCGAACCGTAGCGCCAGGATTGCGCTTCTGAACTATGCAGATGGCGAAAAGCGGTACATCCTTGCACCGCTCGGGCTCTCTGTCGGTGATACGGTTATCGCCAGTGTGAGTGCCGACATCAAGCCGGGCAACACACTGCCGCTGAAGTCGATTCCGCTCGGTACGATCATTCACAATGTGGAGCTGAAGATCGGCAAAGGTGCGCAGCTGGTGCGCAGCGCTGGCGTGTTTGCACAGCTCATGGCCAAAGAGGGCAAGTATGCCCAGGTCAAGCTCCCGTCCGGCGAGGTGCGTCTCGTCCTTCTCGAGTGCATCGCGACCATAGGGCAGGTCGGCAACATCGATCACGAGAAGGTTTCCATTGGCAAGGCCGGTCGCTCTCGCTGGCTGGGCAAGCGTCCGAAGGTCCGTGGTGTTGCCATGAACCCGGTTGATCATCCGCACGGCGGTGGTGAAGGCCGGACCTCCGGTGGTCGTCACCCCGTTACTCCTTGGGGTATTCCGACCAAGGGTTACAAGACCCGCACGAACAAGGTATCTTCCCGCTTCATCGTCAAGAAGCGTACGAAATAAATTACAGAGGTTTAGCACATGGCACGTTCGATTAAAAAGGGACCTTTTGTAGATGGTCACCTGGAAAAAAAGGTACAGAACGAATCTCCATCATCGAAACGGGTAATCAAGACCTGGTCGCGTCGTTCAACGATCACTCCCGATTTCATTGGTCTCACGTTTGCCGTGCACAACGGGCGTAAGTTCGTACCTGTGTTCGTGTCGGAAAATATGGTTGGCCACAAGCTCGGCGAGTTTGCTCCGACACGGACGTTCTACGGTCATGCGGCAGACAAGAAGAGCAAACTGAAAAAGAAGTAACCTTCATTAAGGAGTTGTTGCATGGAAGCCAGCGCAAAACTTTCGACTGTACGTCTGTCCCCGAGGAAAACGCGTCTCGTTGTTGATATGATCCGGGGCAGAGGGATACAGGACGCCCTGAACATACTCAAGTTCTCTCCGCAGCCTTCGGCAAAGCTTGTATCCAAGCTGCTGAGTTCAGCAGTGGCCAATGCCGAGCAGAAGGGTGTTGCCGATGTAGATCGACTCTACGTTAAGACGATATTCGTCGATGGTGGTACGGTCCTCAAACGCTACGTACCGCGGGCCATGGGGAGAGCAAGCAAGATACGCAAACCGACGAGTCACATCAGCGTGACACTGTCGGATACGAAATAGTACGTATATCAGTGGAGGTGGTGTTTTGGGCCAGAAAGTAAATCCTGTCGGATTCAGGCTTGGTGTAACAAAGACTTGGGATTCCAAGTGGTACGCGAAGGCTGATTTTTCCAAGTTGCTGCACGAAGACCTCAAGCTGCGCAACTTTCTGAAGAAAAAGCTGTATCACTCTGGTGTCTCCAAGATTGAGATAGAGCGGGCGGCTAACAAGGCGAAGGTCAACATCTATACCGCACGTCCGGGGTTGATCATCGGCAAAAAGGGGTCCGAGGTCGAATCGCTCAAGAAGGATCTGGCGAAATTGACCGAAAGCGAGATCTTCCTGAACATCCAGGAGGTACGCAAGCCGGAGCTTGATGCACAGCTCGTTGCTGAAAACGTCGCACTCCAGCTTGAGCGTCGCGTTGCTTTCCGTCGCGCCATGAAGAAGAGTGTTACCTCTGCGCTAAAGTTCGGGGCCAAGGGGATCAAGATTACCTGCTCTGGTCGACTAGGTGGCGCTGAGATGTCGAGGACCGAGTGGTATCGCGAGGGCCGCGTGCCTCTTCATACCCTGCGCGCCGATATCGATTACGGTTTTGCCGAAGCAAAAACCACCTACGGCATTATCGGCGTCAAGGTTCTCCTTTATAAAGGGGAAATTCTCGCCGGTCAAAATAGTTAGAGGAGTTTTTTGTCATGTTGATGCCGAAACGAGTTAAGCATAGAAAACAGATGAAAGGTCGTATGACTGGTGCTGCACAGCGTGGCGCAAGTCTGGCTTTCGGCGAGTTCGGTCTGCAGGCAACCGACTGCGGCTGGCTTGATTCCCGTCAGATAGAGGCTGGTCGTATCGCCATGACCCGCTACATCAAAAGGGGTGGCAAGATCTGGATTCGTATCTTTCCCGACAAACCGCTCACGGCAAAGCCTGCCGAGACGCGTATGGGCAAAGGTAAAGGTTCGCCTGATTCCTGGGTATGTGTGATCAAGCCTGGCAGAGTGCTGTACGAAATGGAAGGCGTTTCGGAAGAGATTGCACGTGAGGCGTTCCGGCTTGCAGCACACAAACTTCCGATTCCGACTAAATTCGTATCGAGGAATGATAATCATGAAGGTTAACGAGCTGCAGAATCTGGGTGTTGAAGAGCTTCGGTCGAAGGAAAAGGAGCTGGCTCAGGAGTATTTTAACCTGAAGTTCCAGCTGCATACCGGCCGTCTTGAAAATACGGCACGGCTTGGGTCCATCCGGAAGGATGTGGCGCGGGTGAAAACCTTACTTCAGGCAAAAAAGGGTTAAGAGGTCCATATGAGTGAGCGTGGCAACAGGAAGATTCAGACCGGTGTAGTGGTCAGCGACAAGATGGATAAGACCGTTGTCGTTAAGGTGGACTGGCTCGTCAAGCATTCCCTCTACAACAAGTATGTAAAACGTTCCGTAAAGTACAAGGCACATGATGAGGAAAACAGCTGCAAGATTGGTGACCGTGTTGTCATCGTTGAGTCGCGGCCGTTGAGCAAGGATAAACGCTGGAAGGTACGGCAGATTATCGACAAGAGCGCGTAGGCGGGAGTATTCCATGATACAGATGCAAACCATACTAGATGTCGCAGATAACTCCGGTGCTAAGAAGCTTTTTTGTATTAAGGTTCTTGGCGGCTCCAAGCGTAAGTACGCCAGCATCGGTGATATTATCGTCGCCTCGGTCAAAGAGGCCATTCCTAACTCCAAGGTAAAAAAGGGCGACGTGGTGAAGGTTGTCGTCGTGCGTACAGCCAAGGAGATTGGCCGTCCTGACGGTTCCTACATCCGTTTCGACGGGAATTCCGGTGTTGTCATCAACAACCAGCGTGAACCGGTAGGCACCCGTATTTTCGGTCCGGTCGCCCGTGAGCTTCGCGCTAAAAAATTCATGAAGATCATTTCGCTCGCACCCGAAGTGCTTTAATTTCCGTGGGGAGATTCCGATGCAAGGCAATAAGTTTCATGTAAAAAAAGGCGATACCGTCGTAGTCATTGCAGGCAAGGATAAGAGCAAATCCGGCAAGGTTCTGCAGATCCTGCCCAAACGTGAAGGCGTTCTTGTCGAGGGACTGAATATCGTCAAGAGACATACCCGCGCGCGTGGTAATGAACCCGGCGGCATTGTTGAGAAGGAAGCCCCTGTTCATATATCCAATGTCATGATGTACTGCGGGAAGTGCGCTAAGCCCGTGCGTACCAGGATAAACGTCTTGGAAGACGGCAAAAAAGCCCGCGTCTGCGTCAAATGCGGCGAGTCTTTTGATAAATAGTCCGGAGGAACGAATGGCACGGCTTAAAGAGCTTTACGATAAAGAGATAGTAGCGAACCTCACCAAGGAGTTCGGCTACACTAACGTGATGCAGGCACCTAAAATTGACAAGATCGTTATAAATATGGGTCTTGGCGAAGCAATCCAGAATGTGAAAATTCTTGATTCTGCGGTTGAGGAGTTGGCGGCGATAACAGGCCAGAAGGCCGTAATCACCAAGGCGAAAAAGTCTATTGCGTCATTCAAACTCCGCGAAGGTATGCCGATCGGCTGTATGGTTACGTTGCGCAGGGAGAAGATGTACGAGTTCCTCGACCGGCTCATCAATGTAGCCCTGCCGCGTGTAAGGGACTTCAAGGGTGTGTCGGGCAAGGCATTTGACGGCGCCGGCAATTACTCTCTCGGCATTAAGGAGCAAATCATCTTTCCCGAGATCGAGTATGATAAAATTGACAAGGTCAAGGGGATGAATATTTGTATCGTTACGACTGCAAAGACGGACGAGGAAGGTAAGGCTCTTCTGAAATCCTTTGGCATGCCGTTCAGGAACTAAACTCGTTCGGAGGAAGATTCGTGGCAAAGAAATCGATGATCATCAAAGCACAGCGCGGCAGCAAATTTAAAGTACGCGAATATAACAGATGCCCGATCTGTGGCCGTCCGCGCGCATATTACCGTAAGTTTGACATGTGCAGAATTTGCCTGAGGAAATACGCTTCCAGCGGACTCATCCCTGGCGTTACCAAATCCAGTTGGTAATACACGTTACGTAAGAGGAGTAGACTCGATGTCGATGACAGACCCCATTGCAGATATGCTTACCAGAATCAGAAATGCCAGCATGGTAAAACACCAGAAGGTGGACATTCCCTCGTCCAATCTGAAGGTAAGCGTTGCTTCTGTACTGAAGAACGAAGGATTCATTAAGAATTATAAGGTAATCGCGGACCAGAAGCAGGGGATACTGCGGGTTTATCTTAAATACATCGATGAAAAAGACCCGATTATCACAGAGATCAAGAGAATCAGCAAACCGGGTAGTCGTAATTACGTAAAGAATACTGAAATCCCGAATGTAAAGAGTGGGATGGGGATCGCGATCCTTTCCACCTCAAAGGGAATACTTTCAGATAAAGCCGCTCGTGAGGCTGGTGTGGGTGGCGAAGTAATCTGTACTGTCTGGTAACTTACGTCAAGGAGTATTGCAGATGTCTAGGATAGGTAAACTTCCCATAGAAATCCCTCAGGGCGTGAAGGTTCTGGTCGTTGATTGCACTGTGAAGGTAGACGGCCCAAAGGGGTCTCTCAGCAGGAAGATCATGGATGCAGTAACTGTCGATGTGAGCGGCAATTCGATTGCGGTGACCCGCAAAGATGACTCAATTAAGTCACGTTCTGCCCATGGCCTGACGAGAACTCTCGTCAACAACATGGTAACCGGTGTTACAAAAGGGTTCGAAACGTCTCTGGAAATCAACGGCGTCGGCTATCGTGCCGAGGCGAAGGGCGATGTGCTGAACCTGAGCCTGGGATATTCCCACCCGATTAACTATAAACTCCCTCAAGGGGTAACGGTCGAAGTTGACAAGATGACCAAACTCGTCGTGAAGGGGATTGACAAGGAACTTGTTGGCGAGACGGCAGCAAAGATCAGGTCTTTCCGTGGACCCGAACCGTACAAGGGCAAGGGCATCAAGTATGCGGACGAGACCATTCTGAGGAAAGCCGGTAAGACTGGCAAAAAATAGTCTGAACTAAGGAGAAGCACAGTGAGTTCGCTAGCTGATAAAAAAATCGCCCGTTTGAAGCGGAAAGTCCGTGTCAGAAAAAAGATTTCGGGTACCGGTACTCGTCCAAGACTGAGCGTATTTAAAACTGCCAGTCATATCTATGCGCAGGTGATCGACGACACGACTGGTACGACTCTCGCGTCTGCATCGACACTTCTGGATGAGGTGTCCACCGGATTGGCACATACGGGAAATGTGGAGGCTGCCAAGAAGGTCGGGGCAGTGATCGCAAAGCGTACCCTGGAAAAACAGATTACGACCGTTGTCTTCGACCGGAGCGGCTTTCTGTATCATGGTAGGATCAAGGCACTTGCCGAGTCAGCAAGAGAAAACGGTTTGGTGTTCTAGCAAGAATTTCAAGGAGGCGGGCTTTGCTTAAGATTAATCCAAATGAATTGAATCTGACGGACAGGGTAGTGCATATCAGCCGTGTCGCGAAAGTCGTCAAGGGTGGCCGTCGGTTCAGCTTTTCTGCACTTGTTGTCGTAGGCGATGGTGCAGGATATGTAGGATACGGACTCGGAAAGGCCCATGAGGTTCCCGAGGCGATTCGCAAGGGTGTGGAGCAGGCCAAGAAAAACCTGATCAAGGTGCCTATCATGGAAGGTGAAACGATTCCTTATGAGGTTCTTGGGCATTTCGGGGCAGGCCGTGTTCTCATGAAGCCCGCTTCCGCCGGTACTGGCGTCATTGCTGGCGGGGCTGCTCGTGCAGTATTCGAATCTGCCGGTGTGCACAACATCCTTTCCAAGTGTCTTGGATCCAACAATCCGCATAATGTTGTCAAGGCAACATTTGAAGGTCTGCGCTCGCTCCGGAGTCCGGAAGAGATCATGGCCCGTCGCGGAACTGCGGAATAGTTGATTTACTGATATTAGGAGTATGTCATGGCAACCCAGTTGAAGATAACACTCGTAAGAAGCCACATAGGACGCCCGTCGGCACATCGCGCAGTGCTGCTTGGTCTTGGGCTTAATAAGCTCAACAAGACGGTGACTCTCGGGGATACCCCTGAAGTTCGTGGCATGGTCAGGAAAGTAGCCCACCTAGTCAAGGTAGAAGAGTAATCTATAGAGGTGTCTAAAATGGAATTGAATGATCTGCGCCCCGCATTGGGAGCATCGAAAAATAGAAAACGTATCGGCAGGGGCACAGGCTCCGGCCATGGCAAGACGGCAACGAAAGGCCACAAGGGGCAGAAGGCACGGAGCGGTGGCAATATCAAAGCCGGCTTTGAAGGCGGTCAGATGCCTATGCAGCGCCGTCTGCCGAAGCGCGGGTTCACTCCCCTCACAAAAAAAGTATATGCGATTGTCAACATCGGACAGCTCGAGATTTTTGATGCTGGCAGTACTGTCGATGCCGACGCACTGCTTGCATGTGGTCTGATCGGCGCAGTAGCGGACGGCGTTAAGGTGCTTGGTACAGGTGAACTCTCGAAATCCGTTTCCATTAAGGCTCACAAATTCAGCGCCTCGGCCAAGGAAAAGATTACTGCCGCAGGTGGTACGTTTGAGGAGATCTAGTGTTTGAGGCATTCCAGAATATTGCCAAAATCCCAGAACTGAAAAAACGAGTTCTGTTTTCTCTTTCAATGCTGGCGGTGTATCGTATCGGGTGTCATGTCCCTACACCTGGAATCGACACCGCCGCGCTTGCTCATTTTTTCAAACAGGCGCAAGGAACGTTGCTGGGGATGTTCGACATGTTCTCCGGTGGCGCTCTTCAGAAGCTGACAGTTTTTGCGCTCGGCATCATGCCGTACATCTCTTCTTCTATTATCTTTCAGCTTCTGCAGGTGGTTGTTCCGTCGATTGAGAAGCTGTCGAAAGAAGGGGAATCCGGCAGAAAGAAGATTATTCAGTACACTCGCTACGGCACCATTGTGCTAAGTGTCGTGCAGGCGCTTGGTATCAGCATAGGTCTGGAGAGCATGCGCGGCCCCGCCGGGGAGATGGTTGTTCCCTCACCTGGCTGGGGTTTTCGCATCATGACGGTCATTACTCTCACCGCCGGTACTGCGTTCATCATGTGGCTTGGTGAGCAGATGTCGGAAAAAGGTCTGGGAAATGGCATCTCCCTGATCATCTTTGCCGGTATTGTCGCCCGTATTCCATCTGCGATTGCTAACAGCTATCGGTTGATGTCGACCGGACAGTTGTCCTTGTTTACGCTGATCTTCATTTTTGTCCTGATGTATGCCGTCATCTGGGCAATCGTATATGTGGAGCGTGGACAGAGACGCGTACCGATCCATTATGCAAAACGTGTCGTCGGTCTTAAGACGTTTGGTGCTCAGTCTTCCCACCTGCCGCTCAAGGTGAATATGGCGGGTGTTATACCTCCCATTTTCGCGTCGTCGATCATCATGTTCCCCGCAACGGTCGGGAACTTTATCAATATTCCTTGGGTTCAGAGGGCTTCCAAGAGTCTGACGCCAGGGAACTGGGTATATAATGTTTTTTATGTTGCCTTCATAGTGTTTTTCTGTTACTTCTACACGGCTGTAACTTTTAACCCAGCTGATGTCGCTGATAACATCAAAAAACATGGTGGGTATATTCCTGGTATACGTCCCGGTACAGAGACGTCCGAGCATCTCGATAGAGTGCTGACGAAGCTTACCTTTGCTGGCGCTATTTATATATCAGCGGTGTGCGTACTGCCGTCAATACTGATTGGCAAGTTCAATTTGCCTTTCTACTTTGGTGGTACGGCTCTGCTTATCGCTGTTGGCGTCGGTATGGACACTGTTTCACAGATTGAGTCGCACCTCATCACGCGGAACTATGATGGTTTCATGAAGGGTGTGAAGATACGGGGACGGAAATAAAGATGCCGATGAATCTGATTCTGCTGGGCCCTCCCGGGGCGGGGAAGGGGACGCAGGCAAAAAAACTGGTGAAGCGATATTCGATTCCGCAGATATCGACGGGAGATATACTTCGTTCTGCGGTAAAAGATCAGTCTCCGATGGGGATCAAGGCAAAGGGCTTCATGGATAGCGGCGCACTGGTACCTGACGAAGTTGTTGTCGGTATTGTTGATGAGCGGCTCGACAAGTCCGATTGCGTCAACGGTTTTGTTCTGGACGGCTTTCCTCGGACGGTAGCACAGGCGAATGCTCTGAAGGCTATGCTGGCGGCCAAGGGGCGCACGCTTGATCATGTTGTATCGATATCTGTGGACAAGGATGAATTGCTGGAGCGTATTACCGGTCGTCGGACCTGCAAGGCGTGTGGTAAGGGGTATCATGTGCTGTTTGACCCTCCCCGGCTTGCAGATAAGTGCGGCGAGTGCGGTGGTGAGCTCTTTCAGCGTGATGACGACCGCGAAGATACCATGGTCAAGCGTCTTGACGTGTATGACGAGCAGACTGCGCCACTCATTGCTTACTACGAAAGTGAGTCGCTGCTTCGGTCGCTGCCGGGTACCGGTTCGATAGACGATATTTTCCAGCGGATCGTTTCCATCGTAGAAGGTAAGTAGTAGTGGTTGTTGTCAAAACACCTCGCGAAATCTCGCGGATGCGAGATGCGGGCAGAATTGTTGCCGAGGTTCTTGCGGTCCTGCGCGAAAAGGTGTGCGAGGGTGTTACGACGCTTGAGCTAAACCGGATTGCAGAGTCTGAGGCGGCAAAGCGAAAGGCCAAAACGGCATTCAAAGGGTACAGTGGTTATCCATATTCGCTTTGCTGTTCAGTGAATGAACAGGTCGTACATGGGATGCCTGGAGATCGTTCTCTTGTCGCAGGTGATATCCTGAGCATCGATTTTGGTGTCATTTACAAAGAATTTTATGGCGATGCTGCCGTGACGTTGCCGGTAGGCCGGGTGTCCGCAGTAGCGCAACGACTGATGACGGTTACGGAAGAGTCGCTGTATCGCGCAATAGATTGCATGACGGTCGCGCATCGTCTTTCGGATGTGTCGAACGCGGTACAAAGTCATGTTGAGATGCATGGATTTTCGGTAGTGCGCGATTTTGTCGGGCACGGAATCGGACGCGCTCTTCATGAAAGTCCGCAGGTGCCAAACTTCGGTCAGCCCGGTAGAGGAATGCGGCTGAAGCCAGGAATCGTGCTGGCCATCGAACCGATGATTAATGAGCTGGGCCCGGATGTGAAGGTCCTTGATGATGGCTGGACTGCGGTAACGACTGATGGCGGGTTGTCCGCTCACTTTGAACATACGGTAGCGGTTACTGACAACGGTCCACTTGTACTTACGACGCTGTAGCCTGCTGTTCCGGAATATTAGATGAAAGGATTTGCATATGAAGGTACGAGCATCTGTCAAGAAAATCTGTGATAAATGCAAAATCATCAAACGTAAGGGTGTGGTTCGTGTAATCTGTGACACCCCGAAACATTCCCAACGGCAGGGATAAGCACTTTTTAGGAGGAACGGGCATTGGCACGTATTGCGGGTGTAGACCTACCAAAAAACAAGCGGGTTGAGATTGCATTGACGTACATTTACGGAATCGGCAAAACCTCTTCCCAGAAGATACTCACTGAAACAGGCGTTGATTTCAACACCAGGACGGATAATCTCACCGAGTCTGAAGTGGCGAAGATTCGCGAGATCATTGACAGGAATTTCAAGGTCGAGGGTGATTTGCGCCGAGATATCTCCTTGAACATTAAGCGTCTCATGGACTTGGGGTGCTACAGAGGTCTGCGTCACAGGAAAGGCCTTCCGGTTAATGGTCAACGGACCAAGACCAATGCCCGGACCAGAAAAGGCCCTGCCCGTACTGTCGCTGGCAAGAAGAAGTAGTCATTAAAGGAGACGAAAGATGGCGAGTCCAGCTAAAAAGGTTGTGAAGAAGAAAAAAGAGAAAAAGAATATACCTAATGGAGTAGCCCATATCCAGGCTACCTTCAACAATACCATGATCACGATCACCGATCCCGTCGGCAACGTTGTTGCGTGGTCCAGCGCTGGTTGCAAGGGGTTCAAAGGGTCAAGGAAAAGCACCCCTTTTGCGGCCCAGATTGCTGCAGAAGAATGCGCGAAGAAGGCCCAGGAGCAAGGTATGCGCTCAGTTGAAGTGTATGTCAAGGGACCCGGTTCCGGGCGCGAATCTGCCCTGCGTGCGCTTCAGGCGGCTGGCTTCCATGTGAGCTTTATCCGGGATGTCACCCCGATTCCCCACAACGGCTGTCGCCCCCCGAAGAGAAGAAGAGTCTAAATAGCATATATCGTATCGTAGGTAAGGAGGTCGTCATTGGCTAGGTATACAGGTCCCTCATGCCGTCTGTGCAGAAGGGAAAACATGGAACTATTTCTTAAGGGTGAGCGGTGCTACACCGACAAGTGTGCCATCAAGCGGAGAAACTATCCGCCGGGGCAGCACGGGCAAGGGCGTGTCAAGGTGTCTGATTACGGCGTGCAGCTTCGTGAAAAGCAGAAAGTACGTCGCATATACGGCATTCTCGAGAAGCAGTTCCGCGGTTACTTCGACCGCGCCGAAAGAATGAAAGGGGTCACTGGCGAAAACCTTCTGTCCCTCCTCGAACGGCGCCTTGATAACGTGGTGTATCGTCTTGGTTTTGCCTCCTCTAGGATTGAAGCGCGCCAGCTGGTGCGTCATGGCCATTTTACTCTCAATGGCCGCAAGGCGAACATCCCCTCGATTCAGGTCAAAGTGTCCGACGTTGTGGAGTTGAGGGAAAAGAGCCGCACTATTGCTGCCGTCACGGAATCGCTGGATGCGGTCGTTCGCCGTGGTATTCCGCAGTGGCTGGAGCTGGATAGGGACGCATTCAAAGGAGTAATGAAGCTCCTCCCGGTTCGTGAAGACGTCACGATGCCGATTCAGGAGCAGCTGATTGTTGAACTTTACTCCAAGTAATTTGTGACCACATCCGCTGCAGGGAGGAGATACATGTACAAAAATTGGCGCGACCTTATCCGTCCCAAAAAGCTCCAGATCGAGACGGAGTCGCTTACAGATACGTATGGCAAGTTCTATGCCGAACCTTTTGAGCGTGGCTTCGGCACCACCCTCGGCAATTCCCTCCGTCGGGTCCTGCTGTCTTCGCTTCAGGGTGCGGCAATCACGTCTGTGCGGATCAAGGGTGTTCTTCATGAATTTTCCGCGGTACCCGGTGTTACGGAAGACGTTACCGATATCATCCTGAACCTCAAAGGTGTCAGGCTTAAGGTACACGGTCATGACAGTCGCACGATACGGATTATCCATAAAGGTGAAGGAGTCGTTACGGCGAAGGATATAATTTCCGACGCCAGCGTCGAGGTCCTGAACCCCGACCATCACATTGCAACCTGTTCTAAGGATGCAAACCTTGAGATGGAGATGTCGGTCAAAATGGGCAAGGGGTATGTCCCAGCTGACCGCAACCGCGATGAGAAGGCGCCGGTCGGTACCATTGCGATCGACTCAATCTTTACTCCGATCACAAAGGTTAATTTTGCGGTTACGAATGCCCGTGTCGGTCAGATCACGGACTACGACAAGCTTAATCTTGAGATCTGGACCGACGGCAGTGTCAAGCCGGAGGATGCGGTCGCTTACGCTGCAAAGATTCTCAAGGAGCAACTGACCATCTTCATCAACTTTGACGAGGATGTCGAGCCCCAAGAAGAGCTTGAGAGTGAAGAAGACCGCGAGAAGACCAACGAGAACCTGTATCGTACCGTTGACGAGCTCGAGCTGTCGGTCCGCTCTGCTAATTGTCTGAAGAATGCCGGAATCAAGCTTATCGGTGAGCTGGTATCGCGAACCGAGGCAGAAATGCTGAAGACGCAGAACTTCGGACGTAAGTCGCTGAATGAGATCAAGGATATCCTGGCTGACATGGGTCTGACCCTCGGGATGAAACTGGAGAACTTCCCAGACCCCGAGATTATGCGACGTCTGCGTGGCGATGCCACTGAAGAAGAATAATCTGCAAGGCATGAGAGAAAGGAACCGTAGTCATGCGTCACAATAAAGCAGGAAGAAGACTGGGAAGAACTACAAGCCACCGTGTGGCGATGTTCAGGAACATGGTCACGTCTTTTCTGAATCACGAAAGAATTACCACCACCGACGCCAAGGCGAAAGAGATTCGGTGCGTTGCCGAGAAGATGATTACTCTGGGCAAGCGTGGTGACCTTCATGCAATGCGTCAGGCGGCTTCGTATATCCGCGACAAGAAGGTCGTAACCAAGCTCTTCACGACGATCGCGCCGCGGTACACGGAGCGTAACGGCGGTTATACGCGGATCATCAAACTCGGTATCCGCCCCGGTGATGCCGCTCCGGTTTCGATCCTCGAACTTGTTGAAGAGGAGATGAAGCCGAAGAGGGAAACCAAGAAGCCGGTAAAGACGGCACCCAGTGCACCTGCCAAGGGTGCCAAAGAGGAAGCCGCTGTCCCGGTAGCTGAGCCGGAGGTTGCACCTGCGGCGGAAGAGGCTGCATCCGTTGAGGAAGCTGCACCGGTAACGGCGGTCACCGCAGGTGACGAAGAGTGCGAAGCCAAAGCTGACTAACCCGCATCGTACATCGACTAGCATGAGAGGCAATGGGATGACCCTTGCCTCTTTTTGTTTGTATATTGCCCCTCAACCGCTTGAGACTCCCGGCTCAGATGGTATAGTCGATCAAACGTTCAGAGGGGGTAGATCATGCCAGACTTTGGTACACCGTTTGCCGGCCTCGCCCATGGTCGGAAGCTCACGCACGAAGAACTGGTCCGTGCCATCCGTTTTCTCGTGGCCGCCGAATACGAGGCGATACAGCTGTACACGCAGTTGGCCGAATCTATCGATAACCGGCTCGCCCAGACGGTACTCAAGGATATCGCCGATGAGGAACGGGTGCATGCCGGCGAATTTCTGGCACTGCTGCGCCACCTCGTTCCTGACGAGGAGGAATTGTACGCAAAGGGGGCCGGTGAGGTCAAGGAGATGATGGAAGAGCTGCAAAAGAGCTGCAAAGGGAAGAAGGGCAAAGGCTGCCAGATGTAACTGTGTCTGCGCAATATCTGGTGCATGAAAGGCGCGGGGGTGACCTCCGCGCCTTTCGTTGTTTGTCAGGCGGTTTTGTGAAACCGCTCGACGGCGAAGCCGAGGATAAGAAGACCGAGGATGAACAGACCGGCAAGTTGCGGCCAGAGTATCTCCACCCCAACCCCCTTAAGAAAGATGCTGCGGATGATGACCAGGTAATATCGGAGCGGGTTGAGGTAGGTGAGCCACTGGACCGGCACCGGCATGTTTTCGATGGGGAAGGCAAAGCCGGAGAGCAGCATCGCCGGAAAGATGAAAAAGAATGCGCTCATCATCGCCTGTTGCTGCGTCTGGCTGATGGTCGAGATGAACAGGCCGAAGCCGAGTGTGCTCATGAGGAAAAGGGCGGTAGCCCCGAAGAGGAGCGGCAGGCTGCCGCGAATCGGGACACCGAACCAGAAGCAGGCGACCGCCGTGACGAGGGCCACGTCGATGAATCCTATCAGCACAAACGGCGTGGTCTTGCCAAGGATAAACTCTCCCCTGCTGATGGGGGTGACGATGATCTGCTCCATGGTGCCGATCTCTTTTTCGCGCACGACGGCCATGCTCGACAGCAGCATGGTAATGATGAGGACGATATTGGCGATGACGGCAGGCACGTAGTAGTTCTTGCTCTCCAGATTGTCGTTGTACCAGGTGCGGCTCTGCAGCGTCACCCCTCCGGGAAACGCAAGCGAGCCTGAGCTCCGAGCCGATTGACTCGACTGAAGCTCCTGGCTGAAGTGGGCCGCGATGCGGGAGGCGTATGAGAGGGCTATCCCCGCGGTATTCGAATCCGTTCCGTCGAAGATAAGTTGTACCGGTGCGGTTCGTCCGGCCCGCAGGTCGGCCCCCAAACCATGATTGATCTTCAGCACCGCCTTTACCTCCCCCCGGTCAAGCAGCTCCCTGACACGCTGATCACTGCCGATCCGTTCCGAGAGGTTGAAGTACCCCGACCTGATGAAACGGTCGACCAGGTCCCTGCTCTCGACACTGTTGTCCAGGTCGTAGATGGCGGTGCTGACATGCTTGACGTCGGTATTGACGGCGTAGCCGAATATGAGGGTCTGCACGGCTGGAATGACGAACAGGATGAACCGCATGCGCGGGTCGCGCAGGGTCTGGATCATCTCTTTCCGCAGCATGCAGATCAGTCGTTCAAACATGGTTCGTCCTGTCGGTTGAAACGGTCGTCATTCGATCTTTTTCCTGAACTTTCTGAGTGCTGCGGCAATAACCGCCAGGCCGAACAGCGCGAGAAAGCCCGCCTGGGGAGCCAGCACGTCGAGTCCCACATCCTTCAGGTAGATGCCGCGCATGATCGTGACGAAATAGCGGGCCGTGATGATGTGGGTAATCCCTTGGACCGGCAGCGGCATGTTTTCGATGGGGAAAATGAAGCCGGACAGCAGAAAGGCCGGGAGCATGGTTGCAACGATGGCCAACTGGCTCGCCATCCGCTGGTTTTTGGTGACGATGCTGATGAGAATGCCCAGCGAAAGCGCCCCGATCAAAAACACCACCGACATGCCGAAGAGGAGCATGATGCTGCCGCGCAACGGTACGTGGAAGGCGAATTGTCCGACGAGGATGGCCAGGATCAGGTCGAGTAAGCCGATGGCGAAGTAGGGGATGAGTTTGCCTGCGAGGAGCTCCGGCCCGGTCAGAGGGGTGGCGATGAGCTGCTCCATGGTGCCGGTTTCCCACTCCTTGGCGACCGTCAGGGAGGTAAGGAGGGCGGTGATCACCATCATGATGACGGAGATCAGTCCCGGAAAGATATAGTTGCGGGAGACCATGTCGGAATTGAACCAGAGGCGCGGCCTTACCTCCAGCTGGCCGCCGGTTGAGCTTCCCCCGTGCCGCATGACCCGCTGCATGACGACGTCGCGGGAATAGTCGCTCGTAACGGCGTCGGCGTAGCCGAGGGCGATGGTGGCGGTATTGGAATCGCTGCCATCGAAGATGGCCTGCACCTCGACCTGCTGGCCCCGACCAACGCGCCGGGCAAAATCCGTCGGGATGATCAGGGCAACCAGGGTGTCACGCCGGTCGATCGCCCGCTCGATTGCAGAGTAGTTGTCGACCGCTCCCTGGAGCGAGAAGTAGTGTGATCCGGAGAAGCGGCTCACAAACTCCCTGCTGGTGGCCGTCTGGCTCTGGTCCCAGACCATAAGCGGAACCCGGTCCACATCCAGTGTCAGGGCGTAGCCGAAGAGGAACAATAGCAGCATCGGAATGGCGATCCCCAGACCCAGGCTGCGCCAGTCCCGCACGACATGGTAGATCTCCTTCCGGGCAACCGCCTTGATCCGGCGCAGTTTCATGGCGCGACCGCCCTGTGGTCGTCCCGCCCGGCTGCAACCACGTCCGGAGTGCGGTAGGTATCCGTCATCGGGAAAACTCCTTTTGCGGCGTATCCGCCCGGTCCCGTGCCTCGATGAGGGAGACGAAGACGTCCTCCAGCGACGGGCTGATCGATTCGACGCGGATGCCTGTGTAGCCGTTGTCGCGCAGAGCGGTTGATACGGCGGCCGGTATGCGTCCGTCCCGTTCCGCGACCAGGTGGAGCCCCCTGCCGAACAGGGCTGCATGGTGGACGCCGTCGATCGACTCGATGAGCGCCATGGCATCCTGCGGACGGTCGCAGCTGACCTCGATGATCTCCTCGTGCATGGAACCACGCTTCAGCTCTTCCGGCGTGCCGAGTGCGATCAGCTCCCCACGGTAGATGAACCCCAGCCGGTCGCAGTATTCCGCCTCGTCCATGTAATGGGTCGTCACGAACACCGTCACCCCCTGTTCCGACAGATGGTAGATCAGATCCCAGAAGTTGCGGCGGCTGATGGGGTCGACGCCGGAGGTCGGTTCGTCCAGGAACAGGATCGGCGGTTCGTGCAGGATAGCGCACCCCAGCGCCAGCCGCTGCTTCCATCCGCCGGAGAGGACCGCCGTCTTCGTGCGTCGGTGGTCCGCAAGCCCCGCCATGTCGATCACCCACTCCTTGCGCGCCCGTTTCCTTTCTGCGGGGATCTTGTAGATACCGCTGTAGAAATCGATGTTTTCCTCAACGGTCAGGTCCTCGTAGAGGGAAAACCGCTGGCTCATGTAGCCGATGTTCTTCTTGATCTCTTCGGCATCGCGGATGATATCGAACCCGGCGACCGTGCCGCTGCCGCCCGAGGGGGTGAGGATGCCGCAGAGCATCCGGATGGTGGTGGACTTGCCGGCCCCGTTGGGACCGAGAAAGCCGAAGATTTCGCCGCCCTGGACGGTGAGGCTCACCCGGTTTACGGCGATGAAGTCGCCGAAGCGCTTCTCCAGGTTCTGCAGTACGACTGCCGGCGCGTTACCCATCGCGGCGTTCCTGCTTCGTCAGGACCGATACGAAGACGTCTTCGAGGCTCGGTTCGATCTCTCTGATTTCGACCCGGCCGATCCCTTCCGACCGCAGCAGGGCGACTGCAGCCGGTCCGGTCGAAGCGGGCGCGTCGGTTACCAGATGGACCCGGTCGCCGAAAATGCCGGTGGACACCGCAGGCAGGCGGTCGCGCAGTATCCTTGCCGCGCGGCGGGCGTTGTCGGTACGCAGTTCGAGGATCGTCCCCCGCATGAGACCGCGCAGGTTGTCGGGGGTGTCGCAGGCCAGAAGTCTCCCCTTGTGGATGAGCCCCACCCGGTTGCACCGGTCCGCCTCGTCCAGGTACGCGGTGGCGACGAAGATCGTGACTCCTTCCTTCAGCAACTGGTAGAGGATGCGCCAGAAGTCGCGCCGTGATACCGGGTCGACCCCGTTCGTCGGCTCGTCGAGAAACAGCACCTTCGGGGTATGGATGAGTGCGCAGGCGAGCCCCAGTTTCTGTTTCATCCCCCCGGAAAGGTTGCCGGCGAACCGTTTCTTGAACGGGGCGAGGTTGCTGAAGCCGAGCAGCCGATCGATCTTTTCGGCCCGCCCCCGGGAGGGGAGCCCGTAGATGTCCGCGTAGAAGAGCAGGTTTTCCAGCACGGTCAGGTCCGGGTACAGTCCGAACCGCTGGCTCATGTAGCCGATGTCGGCCTTGATCGCCTCCGCTTCCCGCACCGTGTGCCGCCCGAGCACCTGCGCGTCACCGTCGGACGGGTCCATGATGCCGGTGAGCATCCGGATGGTGGTGGTCTTGCCGGCCCCGTCCGATCCCACCAGGCCGAACAGCTCGCCCGGGGCGACGGAGAGGGTGAGGCCGTCCACGGCGGTGGTTCCGTCGAACCGTTTCGTCAGATTGTCGGTTGTAATGGCATGCATGAAGGAAATTCCAAATCTCAAGTCCCAATATTCAACAGAATTACTTGCTATGAAATACTGCGGTTTGGGATTTGTTTGTCATTTGGTACCCGGGTTTTGATCTTCATTCATGAGTATCTCGGCATCCGCTGGCATGCCCGGCTTGAGGACGCCGTCGGGATTGGGGATCGTGATCTTGATGCGGTAGACGAGCTTTACCCGTTCCGTTTCGGTCTGAACGCTCTTCGGGGTGAACTCCGCCTCGGATGAGATGAAGGAAACGGTCCCCGGGAAGCTTTTGCCTGGATAGGAATCGATGCTGACCCGGACCTGCTGTCCGAGTTTCACGCGGCCCAGGTCCGTTTCGCCGATGTACGCCCGTACCCAGGTGTGCGCCAGGTCGCCAATGGTCACGATGGGGGTTCCGGCGGCAACCTGCTCGCCCGGTTCCACATGTTTCGCCATGACCATCCCGGTCAATGGTGAGGTGAGCGTCGCGTAGGAGAGGTTTTCGCGTGCGATGGCAAGGGTGGCCTCCGCTTCGTGCAGGCGGGCACGCCCCTGGTCGATACGTTCACGCCGCGGTCCCTTTTTCACCAGGATCAGCGTTTCCCGGGCCTGCTTGACAACTGCGCGGGCTGAGTCTGCTGCGGCCTGCGCGTTGTCCAGGTCGCGGCGCGAGACGACCTCGCGGGAGAAGAGGTTCCGGACCCTTTTCAGGTCGGCATCGGCACGGGTTGCCTCCGCCTCCGCCCGCGCCAGCCCCGCTTCCGCCTGTCCGATCTCTTCGGTGCGGGAGCCGGCCTCCAGTTCCGCGTACGCCGCACCTGCCGCCCGTACGTCCGCCTCCCGCAGTGCGACCTCCTTGGACAGGGTGCTGGTGTCGAGACGGGCGATCAACTGGCCCGCCTGCACCTGTTCTCCTTCATCCACGAGCCGTTCCACCATACGTCCCGGGATGCGGAAACTCGCTTCGACGGAGGTGATCTCGATGTTGCCGGAAACCTTGAGCCGGTTCTCCCCGCCGTGTCGCAGCCGGACGATATACAGGGCGGTGGCAGCAACGACCGCCGCAATCAGTAAGATGATGGGAAGACGTTTCTTCACGCATTCTCCTTTTGGCGTAAAATGCCATGCAAGAATGTATCGCACATCTGCCGGGCCATCGCTTCCGCGGAGACCAGCCCCTCCGCTACTTCCGGAATCCCCGCCTGAGCTGCGACCCGGTCGCCGAGTGACGCGCCCGATGTCATGACCATGATCCCGCCGACAATCATCAGATGGACCATGAGCGGATTTGAGTGACGGAACCGCTCCGTAGCCTGGCCGTCTGCCAGGATCGTGCGCAGCATGGTGAATATGGCAGCCATGTCGGAAACGACGGCATCGGGAATCTCTGTGCCGCCACAGGCCAGCTCCCGGAGCATGAGACGTGGCAGATGCGGGGTGGTGGTTGCCAGCTCCGTTATCGTCGTGATAAGGGCCTGCAGCTTCCGTTCCCCGGTCGTCTCGTGGTCGATCGCGTCCTGAATGATGGCCCGGTTTCGCTGCAGCGCACTGTGCAGTACCTGTTCGTACAGGGCCGTTTTGTCGCCCACATGATAGTAGAGCATCGCCTTGTTCACCTGGGCGACCCGTGCTATCTCGTCCATTCGGGCGCCGGCGTACCCTTCGCGGGCGAATATCTCCGCGGCGGCATCCAGGATACGTCGGACGACTGTATCGCTTCTTGGGGTAAGGTTGGCAGAGGGCATAACTGTTCCGTAACTAACCGGTTGGTTGACTTGTCGGTACCAGTGTATCCAAATGCTCGCGCCCGTCAAGCAGGAACTGGCGATGGCGGCGTGCACGCCAGATGCATGTCTGGAACGGATTATGCTGAGTATACCGTGTCTTACGGTTCGGAATGAATAAAATATGACATAAGGCGGTGAATCCATTGAGAAAAGCATTGGTATGCGACGACGAGCCCATTATCCGCATAAGCCTAAAAAATAGTCTGCTGGGGCTGGGATTTGATGAAATTCTGGAATGCACCGACGGCGATCAGGCTGTGAAGACTGCCCTGGATTCCCTCCCGGATATCATCTTCCTGGATGTGGCAATGCCGCGCATGGACGGGATATCTGCGGCGCGCGAGATCCGGAAAAAGCTCAAGGTGCCGGTGTTACTGCTGACGGCATGCTTCGACAGGGAAACGGTTGCCAAGGCAAAGGAGGTAGGTGTTGCCTCTTTTTTAACCAAGCCGTTCCGTGAGCAGGATCTGTGGCCGGCCATCGAACTCGCCTGTGCCCATGCCGACGAGGTGGACGCCCTTCGTGAAGAGGTGGAAGACCTCAAGGACGCGATCGAGAGCCGCAAGGTTATCGAGAAGGCGAAAGGCCTCCTGATGAAAAGCCAGGGGCTGACCGAGCCTGAGGCGTTCCGCAAGATGCAGAAGCTGGCCATGGACAAGCGCAAGAGCATGCGGCAGATCGCCGATGCGATCCTGTTGACCCAATCCTGACCAACCGTCGGGCGGGGGTGGTTACCCTCGCCCGGCTCCCTCCAGTCGTCCCTTCATCCCTGTACCACGACAACGTGCCTCCCCCGCAACGTCACACTCGCAGAGCATCCCGTCAGCAGTCTCCGTACCACCTTCATCCGCAGGATGCAGCAGGTGGGGCGTTTCGGGAAGGGGCATGGCGCCGGCTTTTCTGGTGCCGTCTCCGTCGGTTGTTGGATTGTTACGCTGATTAAAACCTGGGCACCTGTCCTTTGTATAGGCGCCAGGAAACGGTTGCAGCAGGCAAAAACGTTTAAAAATAGGGCTGTTCCAGGTTGGCACGCTCGATGCTTAATGAAGGTCACACAGGCACAATCGACTTCGGATACGTTGCAGTATTCACCTCGATAGAAACCGGCAAAGGCGCCCGACATCAACAAGATGGGGCGCCTTTATTTTTGCCCCGAACATTCTAGCGGCGGTCCACGGATGAGTGGCCGCGAAAGGAGAAGGTACCATGAGACAGATCGCAATCTACGGCAAAGGCGGCATCGGCAAATCCACCACAACCCAGAACACGGTGGCAGGGCTCGCATCCATCGGCAAGAAGGTCATGATCGTCGGCTGCGACCCCAAGGCGGACTCCACCCGTCTGATCCTCCACGCCAAGGCCCAGGCAACGGTTATGGACATGGTCCGTGAGCTCGGGACGGTCGAGGACCTGGAGCTGGAAGATGTCATGAAGGTCGGTTACGGTGATGTCAAGTGCGTGGAGTCCGGCGGTCCTGAGCCGGGAGTCGGCTGCGCCGGCCGCGGCGTCATCACGGCCATCAACTTTCTGGAAGAGAACGGCGCCTACACCCCCGACCTGGATTTCGTTTTCTACGACGTGCTCGGCGACGTTGTCTGCGGCGGGTTCGCCATGCCGATCCGTGAGAACAAGGCGGAAGAGATCTACATTGTCTGCTCCGGCGAGATGATGGCCATGTACGCCGCCAACAACATCGCCAAGGGTATTCTCAAATACGCATCTAGCGGCAAGGTCCGGCTCGGCGGCCTCATCTGCAACTCCCGCAACACCGACCGCGAAGACGAACTGATCGAGGCGCTCGCCGCCAAGCTCGGCACCCAGATGATCCACTTTGTCCCCCGCGACAACCAGGTACAGCGCGCCGAGCTGCGCCGCATGACCGTCATCGAGTACTCTCCGGAGCACAAGCAGGCCAACGAGTACCGCGAACTGGCCAAGAAGATCTCCGAGAACAAGATGCTGGTGGTCCCGACTCCTCTGGAAATGGAAGAGCTGGAAGACCTGCTCATGGAGTTCGGCATCATGGAAGCGGATGATGAAACCATCGTCGGTGTGGCCGAAGGGGCGGCGAAGTAAGGACGCTTCGGATTGGTATGGGTCCTATACGACCTATAGGACCTATGCGACCTATAAAGATACGAGATCAAGGAGCAATTTATGTCCCACCCAATAAAAAAAATAGACGGCATCACCAAAGAATCGACCCAGGCGGTCATCGATGAGGTCCTGGCCGCATATCCCGAAAAAGGGCGGAAGAAGCGCGCGCCGCACCTTGCTCCCAACGACCAGGCCTCGGCTAGCGCCTGCGTCAAGTCCAACAAGAAGACGGTTCCCGGCGTCATGTCCGCCCGCGGCTGCGCCTACGCCGGCGCCAAAGGGGTGGTCTGGGGCCCGATCCGCGACATGGTCCATGTCTCCCACGGTCCGGTCGGCTGCGGCTGGTACTCCTGGGGTACCCGGCGCAATCTCATGAGCGGCAAGCTGGGGGTCGACCAGTTCGGGATGCAGTTCACCTCAGATTTCCAGGAGAAGGACATCGTCTACGGCGGCGACAAGAAGCTGAGGCAGCTCCTGACCGAGGCGAAGGAGCTGTTCCCGCTGGCCAAGGGGATCTCGGTCCTCTCCGAGTGCCCGGTCGGCCTTATCGGCGACGACATCAACTCTACGGCCAAACAGGCATCCAAGGAGATGGACATCCCGATCATCCCCTGCAACTGCGAGGGGTTCCGCGGGGTCTCCCAGTCGCTCGGGCACCATATCTCCAACGATACGATCCGCGATTACATCATCGAGACGCGCGAGTTCGCCGAGCCGATCGGTCCGTACGACATCGCCCTCATCGGCGAGTACAACATCGGCGGCGACGCCTGGTCGACGAAGCCTTTGCTGGAAGAGTGCGGTTTCAACGTGAAGGCGGTCTGGACCGGCGACGGCGAGATGGAGAAGATCGCCGCCACCCACCAGGTGCGGCTGAACGTGATCCACTGCTACCGCTCCATGAACTACATGTGCAAGGTCATGGAAGAGAAGTACGGCATCCCCTGGATCGAGCTAAACTTCTTCGGCCCCACCAAGATCAGGGAGAGCCTCCGGAAGCTGGCCGAACTGTTCGACGACTCCATAAAGGAGAAGGTGGAAGCGGTCATCGCCAAGTACGACCCGGTCTGCCAGGCGATCATCGAAGAGGTACGCCCTCGTCTCGAAGGGAAGAAAGTCATGATCTACGTCGGGGGCCTGCGTCCGCGCCACACCATCGGCGCGTACGAGGACCTGGGTATGGTCTGCGTCGGTTCCGGTTACGAGTTCGCCCACACGGACGACTACGACCGGACCGCCCCGGAGATGCCCGATGCCACCGTGGTGTTCGACGACGCCTCCGAGCTCGAGCTGGAGCACTTCGCCCACACCATGAAACCGGACCTGGTCGCATCCGGCATCAAGGAGAAATACATGTTCCAGAAGATGGGACTGCCGTTCCGCCAGATGCACAGCTGGGACTACTCCGGTCCGTACCACGGCTACAAGGGGTTCCCGATCTTTGCCCGCGACATCGACATGGCGATCAACAGCCCAACCTGGAACCTGGTGAAGGCGCCGTTCTAACCCCCCTCAATCCCCCCTTGTCAGGGGGGAAGTATATAGTCCGCCCTGCTTGCTCCTCCCCTGACAAGGGGAGGCTGGGAGGGGTTAACAAATATCTGCCGTGGACAGATGAGTCCCGGAGAGGAGACATATCATGGCTAACAATCTAGGCCTTGCCGTAAAACCGGTGGCCGAGACCCCCGTCGAAGAGATCGAGCGGGTCGCGGAATGGATCAATACCGAAGAATACAAGGAACTCAACTTCAAGCGCGAGGCGCTGGTGATCGCACCGCCCCACGCCTGCCAGCCGCTGGGTGCGGAACTCGTCGCCCACGCCTTCGAGGGATCACTCCCGTTCGTTCACGGTTCCCAGGGGTGCGCCTCCTACTACCGCTCGACGCTCAACCGCCACTTCCGCGAGCCGGCGCCGGCCGTCTCCGACTCCATGACCGAGGACGGCGCGGTGTTCGGCGGCCAGAACAACCTGCACGAGGGGCTTGAGAACGCCATCGCCCTCTACAAGCCGAAGATGATCTCCGTGTTCACCTCCTGCATGCCGGAGATCATCGGCGACGACCTGACGGCGTTTCTGAAGAACGCCCGCAACAAGGGGATCGTCCCCGCCGACATGCCGACTCCGTTTGCCAACACCCCGAGCTTCAACGGCTCCCATGTCCACGGCTATGACGCCATGCTCCTTGCCATCCTCCAGACCCTGACGGACGGCAAGAAGGTGGAAGGGCGCTGTACCGGCAAGATCAACCTGATCCCCGGCTTCGACGCCAACACCGGCAACTTCCGGGAGTACAAGAAGATCTTCGAGGCGTTCGGCGTTCCCTACACCATCCTGGGCGACATCTCCGATGTCTTCGACTCGCCCAACGATGGCACGTACCGCCCCTACCCGGGCGGGACAAAGCTGGACGAAGCCGCCGATGCCATCAACGGCAAGGCGACCATCAACCTGGGCCCCTTCTCGGCCACCAAGACCTACAGCTGGGTGAAGGAAAACTGTGCCGGCAAGCATGCGGCGCTTCCCATGCCGCTGGGCGTGGCCAAGACCGATGCGTTCCTGATGAAGATTGCCGAGATCTCCGGCAAGCCGGTTCCCGAGTCCCTCAAGGCCGAGCGCGGCCGCGCCGTGGACGCCATGACCGATGCCCACCAGTACATCCACGGCAAGAAGTTCGCCCTCTACGGCGATCCGGACCAGCTCATCGGCTACGTCTCCTTCCTGCTGGAGATGGGGGCTGTTCCCTATCACATCCTCTGCAGCAAGGGGTCGAAGAAAGTGGAGAAAGAGATCCGGGCGCTTCTCGACGGCTCACCGTACGGCACGCAGGGGAAGGTCTACATGGGCAAGGACCTGTGGCACATGCGCAGCCTCATCATGACCGATCCGGTGGATGCCATCATCGGCGACACCCACGGCAAGTTCATCGCCCGCGACGCCAACATTCCGCTGTTCCGCTTCGGCTTCCCGATCTTCGACCGGGTGAACAGGCATCGCTACCCGATCGTCGGCTATCAGGGGGTGATCAACATGGTCACCGAGATCTGCAACAAGTTCATCGAGATCGTGGACGAAACCTGCGAGGACCGGTTCTTCGAGATGATGCGGTAAAGACTGAGAGGCTGTTTGTTGCAATGCAGTATGAAAGGCGCCCCCGGACCGGGGCGCCTTTTTTTTAGGGGGTGGTGGCGGCTTCCAGGTTACGCCATCCGGGCATAATTAATCGCATCGGCGTGGGGTAAATATTCGGGCAATCGACATAAATATTTTCGTATCCGCCAGTTTTTTTGATACTGTAGGCGACAGTTTTCACCGCGCAGCGAGCTGCGCCCGGCGGAGCGATCTGCCGACATCATGTTCCACCTTGAGAGAGCCCATGGAGATACGCGATACAACTGCCCGCCGGGCGGCCCTGCGCATCGTCATCATATACGCCGCTGTTGCCGCGGCATGGATCTACTGTTCCGACACCATCGTCGGCGTTTTCGTCCGCAACCCGGCGACCATGGTCAGGATTGCGGTCGCAAAAGGCTTTTTGTTCATCGTTGTTACTGCCGTTCTCCTGTACCAGCTCATCCACCGCTCGTTTGCCAAGGAACGCCGGACGGAGAAGGCCCTCGCACACGAACGGACCTTTCTCCGCACCCTGTTGAACACGATCCCCGACCTCGTCTGGTTGAAAGATCCGGACGGGGTGTTTCTTTCTTGCAACCGGTCCTTCGAACGGCTGTACGGCTCTCCTGAAGGTAAGATCGTCGGCAGGACCGACTATGACTTCGTCGACAGTGAACAGGCGGATTTCTTCCGGCGTCACGACCGGGCGGCCATGGAGGCGGGGCGGCCGAGCATCAACGAAGAGTGGTTGACATTCCGTGAAGGTGGATATCGCGCGCCGTTCGAGACCATCAAGACCCCGATGGTGGATGGTGCCGGAAATCTGGTCGGCGTGCTCGGCACGGCCCGGGACATCTCTTCGACTTACGCCCTCCGGGAAAGCGAGCAGAAATTCCGGGCCATCAGCAATTCGGCCCAGGACGCCATCGTCATGATTGACGAAAACGGCCTGATCACCTTCTGGAACCCTGCGGCGGAGCGGATCTTCGGATACACTGCCGGGGAGGCGGTGGGGCAGCACGCCCATCTGCTCCTGGCGCCGGAATGGTACCACTCACAGTATTCTGCCGCGTTCGATCGGTTCAGCAAGACCGGTGACAGTCTGGCGATGGGGCATGCCATCGAGCTGTTCGCCCTGCGCAAGGGGGGAGAGGAGTTCCCCGTCGAGATATCGCTGTCGTCATTCAATATAGGGGGGAGATGGCATGCCGCCAGCACCATCCGTGACATCACCGAGCGCAGGAAGGCGGACGAGGCGCGCGACGCCACGGTGGAGCTCTTGCGAATCTGCAACACTGCGGAAAATATACGGGATCTGATGCAGGATCTGATCTGCTATTTCCAGCAGATCACCGGTTGTGAGGCCTTTGGCGTACGGCTGCGCGACGGGGACAACTTCCCCTTTTTCGAAACGGTGGGGCTTCCTGAGGAGTTTGTCCGTACGGAAAGCCAGCTCTGTTCGCTGGACCGGGATGGTGCCCCCCGGTACGACGAAGCCGGCAGTCCCGTCCTGGACTGCCTCTGCGGTAACGCACTCAAGGCCCGGTTTGACCCGGAGATGTCCCTTACCACCAGGTACGGAAGTTTCTGGACGAACGACTTCACGGCTGCACTCGACGGTCTCGATCCCGGTGCGGTGGAGGGGGAGGTGCGCGGCCGATGCGGACGGGAAGGGTACCAGTCACTCGCGCTCATCCCGCTCAAGATGCATGGCGAGACCTACGGCCTGGTACAGTTCTTCGACAAACGGCCGGGACGCTTCGATCCTTCGAAGATTACCCTCATCGAGGAACTGGTGGGGTACGTTTCCATCGCCCTGGCGAAGCTGACCGCGGACGATGCGTTGCAGGAGTCGAGCCTCTACAACCGGCAGATCATCGACAGTGCCGGTGAGGGGATCATCGTCTACGGCCGGGATATGCGGTACAGGGTCTGGAACCCGTACATGGAGCAGCTGAGCGGTATGCCCGCGGCCGAGGTGCTGGGACGGCACGTGCGTGACCTGGCGGAACGGTTTCCTTTCCTGGAAGGTGCCGCGGTCGCCGAACGGGTGGCAGGTGTACTTGCCGGTAACGGTCCGTCCGCCGTGGATTTCCCGTATTCCTCCCGTTCCGGTGACCGTACCGGTTGGGTATCGGATACCTGCGCTCCGCTTCGGAATACGAAGGGGGAGATCATCGGTGTCATCGGCACGGTCCGCGACATCACGGAACAGAAACGCGCCGAAGAGGAGCTCGTCCGGCTGAACGAGGAGCTGGAACAGCGGGTCCGTCAGCGTACCCTTGAGTATGAAGAGGCCAACCGGGAGCTGGAGAGCTTCAGCTATTCCGTTTCCCACGACATGCGTGCCCCCTTGCGGCATATCGAGGGGTTCACCCGAATCTTCATGGAGGACCACGGTACGGAGATCTCGCCGGAAGGGCGGCAGTACCTGGACCGGATCTGCAGCTCCACCAGGCGGATGGGGGAGATCATCGATGCGCTTTTGAAGCTGTCGCGCATCTCGCGCCGGATCATCTGCCTGGAGGAGGTGGATCTTTCCGGGATCGCCCGGGAGATCGCCGCGGACCTGAGGGCGGCGTCTCCGGAGCGGGAGGTGGAGTTCGTCGTGGCGGACGGGGTGGCGGCCCATGGCGACCGGCAGCTGTTCCGGGTCATCCTGGACAACCTGATCGGCAACGCCTGGAAGTTTACCGGCAAGCAGGAAGCGGCCCGGATCGAGTTCGGCTCGGAGAGTGCCGAAGGGGTGCGGGCGTTCTTCGTGCGCGACAATGGCGCCGGTTTCGATGCTGCTTACGCCAACAAGCTGTTCGGCGTGTTCCAGCGTCTGCACCGCGCCGACGAGTACGAGGGGACGGGGGTGGGGCTGGCGACGGTGCAGCGGCTCGTGCACCGGCTCGGCGGCAGGATCTGGGCCGAAGGAGAGGTCGGCAGGGGGGCGACGTTCTACTTCACCATCGGCGTGTGAGACGGCCCGGCATCGACCTGAGGTCCACCGATACCCCCTTCCGAAACGACATCCCATGGAATTTCACAAAGCTGATAACGGAACGTACGAAGACGGCTGGGTGGCCGTACCCCCCGACCGGGTGACCGGTGCCGCGGAGGTCCATCTGACCGAGCGGCAGGCGCGGCTCTGGGCGCTGGTCCTGGACGCCCGGTCCGTCCCGTGCAGCATCGAGCAGGAGGGGGATGCCTGGCAGCTCCGGGTGCCGGAGCGGTCCCTGGGAAAGGCGTTGCGGGAGCTGCGGGGGTACGAGCGCAGGAATCGCAACTGGCCTCCGCCCCCCCCCGCGTCGTCGCCGGCGGTGGAGAACGGGCTCGTTACCCTCTCCGTCCTCGTACTTCTCGCTGCATTCCACAACATCACCCGCCTTGCGATGCTTCCCACCGGCATCGTCTCGCCCGACTGGACCGGTCTCGGCAGCGCCCGGGCCGATCTGATCCTCCACGGGGAGTGGTGGCGGATCGCGACGGCGCTCACCCTCCATGCGGACTGGTTGCACCTTTTGAGCAACCTGGCCATCGGCGGGGTGTTTATCTTCCTCCTCTGCGGGGAACTGGGGTCCGGGCTTGCCTGGTGTCTGCTGATCGGTGCCGGTATGCTGGGGAACCTGGCCAACGCCTGCGTCTGGCGCACGCATCACGATTCCCTCGGCGCGTCCACCGCCGTCTTTGCCGCCGTCGGCATTCTGGCCGCGCTCAGCGTTGTCCGCTACCGGCATCAGCTGCGACGTCGCTGGCCACTCCCCATTGCCGCCGCCCTGGGGCTCCTGGCCCTGCTGGGGACCGAGGGGAAGAATACCGATCTGGGGGCGCACCTGTTCGGCTTTCTGTTCGGCCTGCTCTTGGGCCTTGGCGCCGAATGGGGGGTGGAGCGGTGGGGACGTCCCGGACGCCTGCTGAACGCCCTCCTGTCCATGGTCGCCGCCGTAACCGTGGTGGCGGCCTGGTGGGCGGCGCTGACGCTGGGAACCGTGGCCGGCTGAGCTGAAAGCAGGAAAAAAGCGGTCTCACGCGACGAACGTAGCGGCGCGACGCAACATCACCAGGCAATCGGTAATGGTGCATGCGCCTGCCCGGAGAGTGATTCGTCTGCATAAATGTTATGGTTCCGTTGCGTCGTTGCGTGATCAACCGCCGTGTTTCGGTTACTTGCATAAGGAGTGCTCCATGCCCATTCTGCGCCAGATTGCCCAGCTTGGCCGGCCGGTCCTGCGGCAGACGGCCCGGCCCGTCGCGGACCCGGCCGACCCGGCACTGCAGGCGCTCATCGAGGACCTGCTCGTTACCATGGCCGAGGCCGACGGGGTGGGGATCGCCGCCCCGCAGCTGTTTGAGCCGCTTGCTCTCTTTATCGTGGCGTCGCGACCCAACCCCCGCTATCCCTCCGCCCCCGCCATGGAGCCGCTGGTCATGATCAACCCGGAGATCGTGCATGCCTCGACGGAGACGGAGACCGGCTGGGAGGGGTGTCTCAGCATCCCCGGCCTGCGGGGATTGGTGCCGCGGTCGCGGGAGGTCACGGTCCGTTACCTCGACCGGCACGGTGTCTCCCGCGAGGAGACGTTCACCGGTTTCGTCGCCCGGATCGTGCAGCACGAATACGACCATATTCACGGCACGGTCTTTCTCGACCGCGTTCCCTCCACCCGCGACCTCGCGACGGAGCGGGAGTATCTGCGTATCCTCTCCCCGCCTACTGTGGCGGGCGGCAATGACCGGTAGGCGTTCCCATGGCCATCGACCAGGCGTTCAACGAAACCATTGCCTATTACGACGACTGGATCCGCAAGGCGGTACCCGGCTACGACGACCTGTTCGCCATCGCGCGGGAACTGATCCCCTTCCCCCCCGATGCCGTTATCGACGTGCTCGACCTGGGGGCGGGGACCGGCCTCTTCGCGTCGCTCGTCCATAAGAACTGTCCACGGGGTCGGTTCGTGCTGGTGGACGTGGCGGAACAGATGCTCGGGCTGGCGCGGGAACGGTTTCGCAAGCATGCCGACCGGTTCCGGTTCGTGGTGGAGGATTACCGCACGTTTGAAAGTGCGGAACGGTTCGACCTGGTCATCTCCAGCCTGTCGATCCACCATCTTGCGGACGGGGAGAAGGAGGCGCTCTTCAGCCGTATTTACGGCCTGCTCCGGCCGGGAGGGCGATTCATCAACGTGGATCAGATCAAGGGCCCGACGCCGGAACTGCAACAGCTGTACGGCGACATCTGGCTGGAACGGGTCCGGCGATCCGGTGCGACGGAGGAGCAGATCAGGGGCGGCATGGAGCGCCGTGCCGCCTACGACCGGGAGGCCACGCTGGCGGATCAGCTCCGCTGGCTTCAGGAAGCGGGCTTCACGGACGTGGACTGCATCTACAAGAACTACCTCATGGGGCTGTTTCTCGCAGCGAAGAGCGCCGTGTGACGACAGGCAGATAAACACCATCCCCACCCTTCATCTCCTTTTCAGGCGCGAGTGTCTCTTTCATCGTAATGATCTGCTTACGGCCATGCTTTATTCCGGATGGCGTATCCGGGGCAGGTGTATGCCCAAAATGTAGGCAGAAACGGTGGGGTGGCAGGGGGGCATGCCGTCAACCTCCCCGGAAGCGGGCAGAAAAGCGGTATCCCCCCATTTGGCACGATCCCTGCTCATTAGTCTGCAGACGACACATTCCCGAAGTTTTCCGGCAAAGGCGCCGGCTGCCCTTTAGGGGCGGCGGCGCCTTTTTGTTTCGACGAGGATATGCGTATGGCCAAGCCCGATTATTACGACGTTACGGAATGCGCGACCCACGATGCGGGTGCCCCCAAGTTCTGCAAGAAGTCGGAGCCGGGCGAGGGGACGGAACGCTCGTGCGCCTACGACGGCGCCCGGGTCGTTCTCATGCCGATCACCGACGTGATCCACCTGGTGCACGGCCCGATCGCCTGCGCCGGCAACTCGTGGGACAACCGCGGCGCCCGTTCCAGCGGTTCCCAGCTGTACCGGCGCGGCTTTACCACCGAGATGCTCCAGAACGACGTCATCTTCGGCGGCGAGAAGAAGCTGTACAAGGCGATCCGGGAGCTGGCGGAGCGCTACCCCGAAGCAAAGGCGGTCTTCGTCTACGCCACCTGCGTCACCGCCATGACCGGCGACGACATCGAGGCGGTCTGCAAGGCGGCCGCCGAGAAGGTCTCCATCCCCGTGATCCCGGTGAACACCCCCGGCTTCATCGGCGACAAGAACATCGGCAACCGGCTGGCGGGCGAGGTGCTGTTCAAATATGTCATCGGCAGTGCGGAGCCCCCCCCCTTTGTCCCCCCCCCGAACTGGGGGGGGGATGAAAGGGGGGGGTACGACATCAACCTCATCGGCGAGTACAACATCGCCGGCGACCTGTGGGGGATGCTGCCGCTCTTCGACCGGCTGGGGATCAGGGTCCTTTCCTGCTTCTCCGGCGACGCGAAATTCGAGGAGCTGCGCTACGCCCACCGGGCGAAGCTGAACGTCATCATCTGTTCCAAGAGCCTCACGAACCTCGCCAAGAAGATGCAGAAGCAGTTCGGCATGCCGTACCTGGAGGAGTCGTTCTACGGCATGACCGATGTGGCCAAGGCGCTCCGGGACATAGCTAGAGAGCTGGACAATACGGTGAACGGCCTGGAGAAGCGGGTCATGCAGGACCGGGTGGAGCGGCTCATTGCGGAGGAGGAAGAGAAGTGCCGGTTACTCCTCGCCCCGTACCGGGAGAAGCTGGCCGGCAAACGGGCGGTGCTCTTCACCGGCGGGGTGAAGACCTGGTCCATGGTGAACGCCCTGGCGGAGCTGGGGGTGGAGATCCTCGCCGCCGGCACCCAGAACTCCACCCTGGAAGATTTCTACCGGATGAAGGCGCTGATGCACAAGGACGCCCGGATCATTGAGGACACGAGCACGGCGGGACTTTTGAGCGTCATGTACGACAAGATGCCCGACCTGATCGTGGCCGGCGGCAAGACCAAGTTCCTCGCCCTGAAGACCAAGACGCCGTTTCTGGACATCAACCACGGCCGCTCCCACCCCTACGCCGGGTACGAAGATC
>JAJYBI010000035.1 GCA_021779095.1 Deltaproteobacteria bacterium | reverse complement strand
GTCCCTGCCGCCGGTGCCGGTGGTGGCGGTGGAGATCGAGCAGGTGCTCCTGAACCTGCTCAAGAACGCCGCCCAGGCGATGGCCGCCAATCCGCCGGACCGGAAACCGCGCATCGCCCTGCGGCTTCGGCAGGAGGGGGCGTACATGGTGATGGAGGTGGAGGACAACGGCCCCGGCATGGAGGAGGGCGTCCGCCGCCGGGTCTTCGAGCCGTTCTTCACCACCAAGGAGCCGGGGATCGGCACCGGCCTCGGCCTCTCGGTCTCCTACATGATCGTCGTCAGCAACCACCAGGGGATCATCACGGTCGACTCGTCGCCCGGCACCGGTGCCCGCTTCACCATCCGGCTCCCGCTGCAACGCGCATGACCCGTATTTAGTCCCGTGCGTATGTTTGACTCCATGGAATTTCCGTTCATAATTTTTATTGCTACAGACTAATTACCGACTACACACCAAATTCAACCCATACGAGCATTCGAAGCGGTACACAGCGCAACCGTCATACCTACGAGGAGACAGCCGATGCCCTCCCGACGAACAGTGCTCATAACCGACGACGACAACGATATCCGCCTGACCCTGCGCGCGTACCTGGAGGACTGCGACTACCGCGTGATCGAGGCGGAGGACGGCCTGGCGGGGCTCGCCGCCGTGAAAAAGGAAAAGCCCGACGTGGTGATTACCGATCTGCGCATGCCACATCTGGACGGGTTCGGCTTCATAGACCGGCTGAAGACCGAGAGCCCCCGCACCCCGGTCATCATCATTACCGGCACGGGAGACCCGGCCCTGGTGGAGGAGGCGCTGTGCGCCGGTGCGGCTGCCTGCCTGTTCAAACCGTTCACGGACCTGGCGGTACTGGCAAGCGCCGTCCAGCACATCCTCGAACGATCCCGTCCCCATGACATCTGAAACGCCTCCCTGGCGAGGAGCTGGCGATGCACGAACCGGTCAAGGTACTGATCGTTGACGATGAACCGTTGATCCGCCATACCATGCAGGCGTACTTCGAGGATGGCGGCTATCTGGTCCTGGAGGCGTCCGACGGCCGGGAAGGACTGTCCGTCTACATCGCCGAACGGCCCGACATCGTCTTCACCGACCTGCGGATGCCGGTCATGGACGGACTGTCGTTCATCACGGCACTGCGAAAACTCTCAAGCGACGTCCCGATCGTCGTCATCTCCGGTGCCGGCGCCATCGGTGACGCCATCGAGGCGATCCGCCGGGGGGCGTGGGATTACGTAACCAAGCCGGTCCCCCAGCTGGAATGCCTGGAGATCATCACCCGGCGCTCGCTGGAACGGGCCCGGCTCATCGCCGAAAACAACGCATACCGGGAACAGCTGGAAGAGATGGTGCGACAGCGCACCGCCGAGCTGCGGGACAGCGAGACCCGGTTCCGCACCCTGTTCGAATCCGCCAACGACGCCATCGTCCTGATCCACGACGACCGGGTCGTCACCTGCAACCGGAAGGCGCTGGAGCTGTTCGGCTGTTCCCGCGCCGAGATACTTCACCGGATGCTCCTCTCCTTTTCCCCCGTACGCCAGTCCGATGGGAGTAGTTCTGCGGAGCGGATGCGAACGCTGTCTAGAAACACCCTGGACGGCGAACCGCAGCGATACGAATGGCAGCTCGTCCGGCTGAACGGCGAACCGTTCGAGGCCGAGATCAGTCTCAACCGGCTGGAGCTGCTGGGTACCTACTATCTGCAGGCCATCATCCGCGACATCACCATCCACAAGGAGTACGAAAGGCAGCTCCGCCTGCAGGCGCACTACGACTCCCTGACCGGGCTGCCGAACCGCTTCCTGCTGGCAGAAAGGATCGGCGAGGCGCTCGACGCGGCAAAAGGCCCGGAGACGATATACCTGCTGCTCATCGGGGTGGACAAGTTCAAGCATATCAACGACACCCTCGGCCATCTCCAGGGAGACCGGCTGCTCTGCCACCTGGCGGGAAGGCTGCGTCAGGCGGCGCGCCCCGGCGACACACCGGCCCGCTTCGTGGGGGACGAATTCGCCATGCTCCTGTGCAGCCGGGACACCATCGAGGAAGCCACCGACTACGCCCGCTCCCTGCAGAAACGGCTGGCCGAGCCGATGTCCCTCGGCCTTACGGAGCTGTTCGTCACGGTCAGCATCGGCCTGGACAGCAATCGAAACGGAGGGGTAACGGCCGAGACCCTCCTGCGGAACGCCGAGGCCGCCATGTTCCAGGCGAAAAAGCTGGCGGGCGAACATATCCTTGTTTTCACCAAGGAGCTGGAAGAGCTTGCAAACCGGAGGTTTTCCCTGGGAAACCGGCTGCACAAGGCAATCGAGCGGGACGAGTTCGTACTGTACTACCAGCCCCAATTCGAGCTCGCCACCCGCACGCTGGCGAGCTCGGAAGCGCTCCTGCGCTGGCAGCCGCCGGGAGGGGAGATCGTCCCGCCGGACCAGTTCGTCCCTCTGCTGGAGGAGACCGGCATGATCATGACGGTGGGTGAATGGGTGCTGTACCGCGCCTGCAGCCAGCTGCGCGAATGGATCGATGCGGGGCTCTCTCCCCTCCCCGTATCGGTAAACATCTCCGCCTGGCAGTTCCACGGCGGCCGGCTGCCGGAACTCGTCCGGCACGTGCTGGACGAATGCCGGATCGACCCCTCGCTCCTCTGTCTGGAACTGACCGAGAGCGTCGTCATGCACGACATCGAGGATACGATCAGGACCCTGCACGAACTGACCGACATGGAGGTCTCCCTCTCCATCGACGATTTCGGTACCGGCTATTCGTCGCTGAACTATCTGCGTCGGATGCCGATTCATGAACTGAAGATCGACCGCTCCTTCGTCACCAGCATCCCGCACGACGGAAACAGCGTCGCCATCGTCAGCACGATCCTCGGGATGGCGTCGAGCATGAACCTCTGGGTGGTGGCCGAGGGGGTGGAGTCGGAAGAGCAGCTGCGGTTTCTGTCAAACCACCAGTGCGGCAAGGGACAGGGGTACCTCCTCGGCCGGCCGCTCAGCGCCGCATCGTTTCGGCAGTGTGTCGAGAACGGCCAGCGCCGGACGTTCCGGCCCCCGGCACCAGCTGGACCGAGCGGCACCAGTTGACGGTAACGCATGCGACCAATACCCGCAGTACCTACGGGAGGATCATGAACGAGATCGTGCGCGTACTGGTAATCGACGACGAGGAACTGATCAGGCTGAACCTGCGCGCCCTGCTGGAGGACATGAACTTCACCGTCATGGAGGCGGCCAACGGCAGAGAGGGACTGGCGATCTACGAAGTGGAGAAGCCGGATATCGTGCTGACCGACCTGCGGATGCCCGAAATGGACGGGCTGTCGTTCATCAAGGCGCTGCGCGCCCGCGACCCCGACACCCCCGTTATCGTCATCTCCGGCACCGGCACGCTCAACGACGCCATCGAAGCGGTCCGCTACGGGGCGTGGGACTACCTGACCAAACCGGTCCAGAACGCGGATGAGCTGTCGGTACGGCTCAGACACGCGCTTGAACGCGGACGGCTGGCGGCGGAAAACCGGCTCCATCGCGAGCAGCTGGAAGAAAAGGTGCGCCAGCGGACCCGGCAACTGCGGGAGAGCGAACAGCGCTACCGCAGACTGCTCGGCTCGGTCACCAGCTACGTCTATACGGTCACGGTGAAGATGGGCCGGTCCGTTGCGACGGTCCACCGCCCCGGCTGCGAAACGGTTACCGGCTTTTCCCCCGACGAGTACCGGGACGATCCCGGACTCTGGTGGAACATCATCCTGGACGATGACCGTCCGCTGGTAGCGGAACTGTCCGAGGCGATCCTGACCGAAACCGCGCCCCTTGCCGTCGAGCACCGCATCCGTCACAAGGACGGCTCGATCCGCTGGATCAGGAACACCCTGGTCCCCCACCGCAACAAGGAAGGTGAGCTCACCTCCTACGACGGCATCATCGCCGACATCACGGACCAGAAGCAGGCGGAGGCCGAAATCCGCGGACTCAATGCCATCCTGGAACACCGGGTGGTGGAACGGACCGCGGAACTGCAAAACGCCATCCGACAGCTGGAGATGTTCGTCTACAGCGTATCCCACGACCTGCGCGCCCCGCTTCGGCATATCAGCGGCTTCTGCAGGATACTCAAGGAAGACTACAGCCCCACCCTGGACGCCGACGGGCAGAACTGCATGAACCGGGTCTTTGCCGGCTGCAAACAGATGGAGCAGCTCATCGACGCCCTGCTCACCTTCTCCCGGCTGAGCAGACAGGAGCTGCACAAGGTCACCGTCGAACCCGAACGGATCGTCCGCCAGGTCCTGCAGGAGCTGGAAGGCGAATTGGAAGGGCGCCGGATCGATATCTCCGTCGGGAATCTCCCCCCCTGCAACGCGGACCCGATGCTCCTGCACCAGGTCTTCGTCAACCTCATCTCCAATGCGCTGAAATACACCCGCAAACGTGACGTGGCACGGATCGAGATACAGTGCGCTCCCTCGGAAAAAGCGGCAACCTACTGCATCCGGGACAATGGCGCCGGCTTCGACATGCGTTACGCGGACAAGCTGTTCGGCGTCTTCCAGCGGCTGCACGGTCCGGACGAATTCGAAGGGACCGGCGTCGGCCTCGCCATCGTCCAGAACATCATCCAGCGCCATGGCGGCAGGATCTGGGCGGAAGCGGAGGTAGACCGGGGTGCCACGTTCTATTTCATCCTCGACTGACACACGGGTCTCCCCTCCCCTTTGCCGGCGCACCAACCCGGCTCCCGAGAACGAAACAGGGCATCCCCCTCAAAGATAAGAGGGCATAAAGGCGACGCGGCATCCCAGCCACACCATTCCGACAACCGCCTTCATGTCCTCCTTAACCCATTCGGCCATCCCTTCCGGGAGGTGCGGAGACCGCCGTTGTAACAGAGGCGATCCCCAGGATCGACATGATCGTCCCGGACGTGTCCTCTCCCGCGCCCGGTACCTTTGAAACAGTCCGGACCGGGATGAACGGATATCATTTCTTACGGTTTCTTCTGGCAAAAGCGTACAGGATACCGACTCCCCCCATCCCCGTCCCTAACATCACCAGTACGGAAGGCTCCGGCACTTGATGGCTGGGGCCCCCGCCGTTGTGGTGGAAACTACGGTGGTCTTTGGGGATATACCCCATCGCATGGGACGATTCGATATGCAGCAGGGGCAGCGGCCCCCCCGTCAACATCAGTGCGAAGACGACAATCACCTGAAGTATCACCCGATGCATTTTCATGGTCTCACCTCCTTTAGTTCAGATGACTTCCACACCACCTGCCAGTCATTCTCCTCCCTTCTCCGGACCGGCCCCTCCCAAAGCCGCCCGGCACCAGCATATGCCTATCTAGACTTCCGGGGAGGTCAAGCCGAACCGCTCACGCTGCGGCGCCTCGACTCCATCCGGTTTATCGCCATGAGGGGATAAACGGCTTGTTTCCCAACGCCTGAGCAACCAGAGTTCCCCACCCAGCAGTCCCAGCGCCAGCAGAAAAAACAAGACCCCGCCACTGTGGTGGAGCCAGCTGTCGGACAGTATCTTTTCGCTCCCATACTCTCCGAGCACGGAGAGCAGCGCGATACGGAACCCGTTCTTGGCGATGGAGACGGGGACGATTGAAAGATAAAACAGTAATCTCGTCACCCTCCGGGCAAGAGCAAGACGTGACATAAAGACGCCGATAATAACGAGGGCCAAAGTGGAACGGATTCCGCTGCACTGTTGCGCTACCTCGATCTGCAGCGTCGGCAGGTTGAACACGAACCCCTCCCGGATGAAGGGGACACCGCCCATTCGGAACAGACCAGCAGCAACGACCGTTGAACCCCACCGCAATTGATTGATAACCCAGTCCATAGCCGACGGCGGAAGCGGAAACATGAACAGAAGGAACAGAAACGGAGAGAACGTGTGCCGCAGGGAGGCGCTCCCGTAGCACCAGACAAAACCTCCCAGCCACAGCATGATCGCCGTAGCCGAGATCAAGGCGAGCCTGCCGGTCACACCCTGGTGGATTCCGGATAGATTGAGAAAGGCCGGGACCAGAAGTCCGGCAAGGATGAAGAGCAGTCCCGGACTGCAGGAAGAAGGCGGCTGCAGCCCAAAGGTATCCCGCTCGACATACAGCATGAATGCCGCAATGAGAGGAATAGCGAGTATGTGCGAATAATATTCGCTATGGAGGTCATTCTGCTGGAGCGGATAGAATTGCAGGTAGAACAGTGCACATACCGAAACGCTGTAGATCGTGAACAATCCGTGTCTTGTACGCATCGCCAGCTCCAAGACGTTCAGTTAGCGTTCGTTTATTAGACATTACATCTTTTTATCCCATTGTCAACATACAACAATATTATTCACGTCGCCCCCATTCAAGCACACGGGAGCTGCCCCGTAAGCGATGCTGTACGGCATGTGACCACGTAATAATCGGACCACACCTGCATCCGGCGGGAAATATCGCCGTACGGCCCTGGAACGGAAGACGTTGCGGGTGGCGGCTGGAAAACGGTCAGGCGTTTTCCCCAGAACAGGAGAAAAACATCCTCAAGGCGACAGCCCCTCTGGCGATAGGACACCCGAGTGGTCGCCCTTACGGATGAGCAGGGACGGGCCATCGGGGTGAACAGCGCCGCCATGCTGACCCGATCAACGGAGTTCATGCTGCCGACTGTCTGACGCCCCTCATCGGAAGGGCTGTCGGTCGTCTCGCGACGGATTGCGGGAACCTCCGTTGCCGTCACTGCCACGGAGAACGGGGTACAGGCGATGGTGCGCGGCACCGGCGAAGCGGCACGGTCGGAAGGGGCACTCCAGGAGATCCTGCAGCAGATCGATGTCGTTACCGTACAGACCAAACAGATCGCCACCGCCGCCGAAGAACAGACCGCCACGACGGCCCTCATCAGCGACAACATCCAGCAGGTCACCCGGGCGGTCCAGGGAACGGCACGCGACGCCCAGTCGACATCGACATGCCGCGCCCCCCGGCCGCACACTGTCGACATTCACCCCACAGGGTAGTTTCTCCACACCACACCGCACACAATCAAACACCATTATTCACAGAGTCACATTATCACTGTCACATCCACCAAGAACTGGCACTCAAGACAATAACGCCGTCATAAGGACAAGCACATAGTCAACAGCATTTTACAATAATGTTTTACCGCAAATATTACATTTAGTTCACAGTACAACTATTTTCCCCCCTGACCACATCTGCGGTCCGGAACGTGCAAAAACGCCAGAACCATATACAGTCCGCCGATACAGGCGCCTGCGCACAATCGGCTTCCGCGCCGGTTCGTGACACGTTCGACCGGGACACACTTTCACACGAAAAACGTTGTTTTTGTTTACCGCACATACCGACACGCTCTCCCTTGACCAAAGAGCAGGGGCAGACAAGGAGTACCGCAGATGGCAGGCAAAATCAGACAGATGATCGACTACATCATCAGCCAGCGGGCCGCCAACAACCCGATGGGCGAAAAGGTGATCAAGGCGAAGCTGATCCTGAAAGGGATCAACCCGAACCGGTACGATGCGCAGTCGGAAGACGACCCGGCGGTACTGAACAAGCTGCAGACGATGATGACCGAACTGAAGATCGAGACGGTACCGGTGCGCGCGGCGGGGAACTTCAGCACCCGCACGGCGGTTTCCGCTAAAGACTCCCTCGACGGGGTCATCGTCGACCTGGATGCCCAGCTGAAGGGGTTCGATCCGAAGCTGATCATGTTCTTCGCCTCGTCCCGGTTCGACCCCGACCTTCTGAGCGAACAGCTGCAGGAACGGTTCGACGGTTGCCTCGTCTTCGGTTGCTCCACCGCCGGGGAGATCGTTTCCGGCCGGATGCTCACCGGCTCCGTCGTGCTCATGGCGTTCTCCGGCGAGGCGGTGAGCGACGCCAAGATCGAGGTAGTGGAATCCCCGGACGATCCCCATGCCGTCACGGCCGCGTTCGACGGGTTCTCCCGGCACTTCCGCACCCCGGCCGGCGCCATGAGCCCCCGGGAGTACGTGGGGATCGTCCTGGTCGACGGAATGACCGGCGCGGAGGAGCGGCTGATCGAGACCATCGGTGACCAGACCGACGTGATCTTCATCGGCGGCTCCGCCGGCGACGATCTCAGATTCTCCGCCACCCACGTCTACGCCCACGGCACCAGCTACACCAACGCGGCGGTGCTCGTTCTGCTGAGGCCGACGGTGCCGTTTACCTTCATCAAGACCCAGAGCTTCCGCGCCCTGGGGAGGACGCTCACGGTGACCCGGGCCGATACGGCGAAACGCGAGGTCATCGAGTTCAACGGCCGGCCGGCGGCCCTCGCCTATGCCGAGACGCTGGGAACCACGGTGGAAGAGGCCCCTGCCCGGTTCATGAGCAACCCTGTGGGGCTCGTCATCGACGGCGAACCGTACGTGAGAAGCCCCCAGCAGATCCTGGACGACAACGGCATGGCCTTCTACTGTGGCGTCACCGAGGGGATGGAGCTCTCGCTCCTGGAGGCGACGGACATCATCAGCGACACCCGGGCGGCCATCGACCGGGCCCGCACTGAGCTGGGGGGTATCTCCGCCATCATCAACTTCAACTGCATCCTCCGCACCCTGGAGCTGCAGCAACGGGGACTCACGGGGGAGTACGGCGCGCTCTTCTCCGGCGTTCCCACCATCGGCTTCAGCACCTACGGCGAACAGTACATCGGCCACCTGAACCAGACGGCAACCATGCTCGTGTTCAGATAACAGGAACGCTTCCCGCTTCCCACGGAGGTCACAGATGACCAGCAGACCGGCACTCACCCTCGTCAGCAGCAGCTCTGCCGCCGCCATGAAGGGGGACTTGGCACAGACCAAGATCACCGACATCATGCAGTTCCTGTCGTCCAGCTACGGGCAGGGGATGATCCAGGTGACCGGCGGGCCCGACGGGCACGAAGGGAAGATCTACTTCATGTCCGGAGCGCTCCTCCACGTAGAGACCGGCGCCGCCGCCGGCCTGGACGGGCTGGTGGAGATGCTGACCTGGACGGAGGGGAGCTTCCAGTTCCACCCCGGGGCCACCGCGCCGGACACCAATATCGGCCTCTCCATCCAGCACGCCATCATGGAGGCGGCCATGCGGCTCGACCACCGGGGAAGCGGGAGCCGGAGCGGTACCGCCAGCATTGCGAATCAGCTTATCCATACAGAGGACGACGAAAGGAGCAACGAGATGCAGCAACAGCGAGAATCGACGGAAGTGCTCAACGACCTTCTGGGCATCCCCGGCATCGACGCCGTGGTGGTGATCGGCCGTGACGGGTTCGTCATCGAATCGGCCGGCAACAGCGCCCGGGTCAACATCGACGCCCTCGGGGCGTCGCTCGCCCACGCCGTCAACGGGATCGAGGAGATGGGGAGCGAGCTGAAGATCAACCAGTTCCAGGACATGTTCGTGGAATACGGCCGGGCGGTCATCCTCTGCAAGCCGATGGGAGACGCGGTTGCGGCGGTGATCACCCCCGACGCCTCCAAGCTCGGCATCATCCGCCACAAGACCAAGAAGTACTTCGAAGAACTGGCACATTCATTCTAGGAAGGAGCGATAAATGGCACTGCAGTTGGACTACACCATGGACGACACCACCTTTCGCCACTTCCTGAACGGCCATTGCGTGGTCATGCACTCACATCACTACCTGGCGCTCGTCACCAGGCTGGTGGAGGAACTGGGGGAGATCGACGGAACACGGGTCCTGACGGATGTGGTGGAAGAAAGCATGCGGGAGATCTTCGACGACTACATCGCGAAACACGGCCTCACCTCCCCCCAGGAACGGGGCGCAGTGGGAAAGGAATACTACTCCGCCTTGGGACTGGGGAAGCTGCAGGTCTCCGGCGACGGCAACCGCGGCGAGGTCCGGCTTCTCCGCTCCCACCTGGACGAGGGGTGGGTCCGCAAGTGGGGGACGCACGACAGGCCGGTCAACCATTTCACCCGCGGCTTCATCGCCGCCATGTTCGGCGCCGCCTTCAACGCGCCGGTGGGGAGCTTCCGGGTGACGGAAGAGGCCAGCATCGCGGCCGGCGCGCCGGAAGGAAAATTCGTCGTTGTCCGGAACCGGGCGGAAGGAGGTGCGGCATGACCGTCATGCGCGATACGGTAGTAAAATCCCTGGCCAAGGTGACGGTGCAGGGAGACGAAAACGGTCTCATCCCCGAGTACGAGGTACTCGTGAACCTCCTCCCCGTCTCTCTCCTGAACCGCCTGTCGGAACGGCTCATGGCGGCGGCGCCGCCGGAGCGTAAACGCGATGTGGAGGCGGGGCTCGTGCGGGCCGCCTACGAATGCGGCTACCATACCGGCTGCGGCATCATCACCTCGGAGGTCTTCAACGACGTGGTGCTCCCGATGGTCACGGAGGGGGAGAAGGATATCCTGCGGGGGGCCTACGCCGCCTTCACCGCCTGGGGGTGGGCCAAGTCGGGGATCGTCCAGCTGAAGGAGGGGGAGCGGATGGTGATCCGCGCCTTCGACTACTACGAGGCGGACAACACGGGCGAGGGATTGCGGGCCTACATGCTGCGGGGCTTAAGCCAGGCGTTCTTCGACCTGGCCTACGCCGATACCTATCCGGACGGGATGGACACCTTCGTCTGCCGGCAGACCAAGGGGATCGAGGCGGGCGACCCGTACGGCGAGTTCATCGTCACCAGGAAGTAGCAGAACGGCGGAGGAAAAGCAGTGCAGACGCATCATGAAACATCGGCCCACCGGATGGACCCCGCCCCGCAGAACGGAACAAGGCCCGATCTGGACGGCCTCCCGCTGCGGAGCGCGCTGCAACGGGCCGCGGCGGCACACTGGGGAGGCACGCTGCAGGTCATCGGGGGAGGCGGGCAGCTGGGTGCGGTCTATCTCCACGGCGGCGACGTCGCCTGGGCCGTCAGCAGCACCCAGACGGTGGAGTTCGGCCACTACCTGGAGCGGATCGGCCTCGTTCCCCGGCAGCGGTTCACCGAGGTCGTGCAGCGCTACCGCGCCCGGGGAGAGGCGATGAGCTTCGGCACCATGATGGCGGAGGCCGGCCTCGCCTCGCCGGCGCGGCTGCGTACCTGCCTCCGCGCCCATATCCGGAGTGCGCTGGCCTCCCTGCTCCGCGAGCCGCAGCCAACCGTCCGCACCGGGGAAGAGGAACTGCGGGTGGATCCCCGCTGGACCTTTCTCCTGGAAGAGGTCCTGCCGGCGACCGCGGAGGCGGAGCAGCGGTCCGACGCCTACATATCCACGACGATCGGCGACGACAGCGGCATCGCGGAGCTGCTTGCCGGCCTGGCCCCCCTCCCCGGTTACGCGTACTCGTTCGTCATCGACCCCGCCGGAGAGCTGGTGGCCGTCCATACCGCGGACGACCTCCCCGTGCCCGACGACACCATCCGCGCCGCCGTCGCCTGGCTCACCGAGACGGAAGCCGCCGCCGCAACCCTTATGCCGGGGAAGACGGGACTGCTCCTGATGGAGCACGGCACCGGCTCGCTCCTGGCGAGATGGACCGGGGACGATCGGCGGCACGCCGTGGCGGTCGCCTTCAGCGCCGCGGGGAGGCTGGGGGTCGTCAAGCACAAGCTGGACGACCTGATCCCCCGGATGAGCCGGCTCGTCGGAACGGACACCAGTACCACGGAGAGATAAATGGCACATATCATATCAATCGTCAGCTCGAAGGGAGGTACCGGCAAGACGACCGTCGCCCTGAACCTGGCGGTGGCGTTCGCCGAACAGGGGGAGGAGACGCTGCTCATCGACATGGACCCCCTCGGGGCGGTGGGGCTCTCCCTGGCGCGTAGCGATACGGAATGGTCCGGCCTGGCGGAGCTCCTCACCGGGGATGCGGAGATCGACGGGACGGTCGTCCCCACGAAGCTCGCCCCGCTGTCGCTCCTCCCCCGCGGCCGGCTCGACCCGCTGGAGATCCCGCTGTACGAAGAGCTCCTCTTGCACGGCACCACCATCGCGGATATCGTCGCCCGGGTGACGGGCCGGTTCCGCCACATCATCATCGACACCCCGTCCGGCCTGGGCGCCATCACCCGCACGGCGCTCTCGGTCAGCGACTACGTCCTGCTCCCGCTGCAGGCCGAATCGCTCTCCGTGCGCTCCATCGCCCAGTCGCTCCGGGTGCTGGCCCACCTGAAGGAGGAGGAAAACCGGCGGCTGCACCTGCTGGGGATCCTCCCCACCATGGTCCAGCTGCACCAGGACGCCTCGTTCAACGTCATGAAGCAGATCTGGGGGGAACTGGACGGGGTGCTGGAGACCTATATCCCCCGGTCCGACATCTTCGCCGCGGCCAGCGAAAAGGGGCTGCCGGTCTCCTTTCTGGGGGGTCCCTATCCGCCCGAGGCGGTCAGGTTCGAGATGCTCGCCACGGAACTCAAGGGGATCATCCAGGAACTGGGTGGCACAACGGGAGGAACGGATGAACGACGACAACGCGAGCTCATATGACCTGCAGCAGGCGAGGCAACTCCTGAACACGCTCTTCCGGAAACCGGGGACCGCCGTGCAGGAGGCTACGCCGCCCGTTGCCGTCCCCGCCTATGCACGGCTGGCGGCCGTCCGGCCGACACGCCCCGCACCCTGCACCGTCAACGAAAGCGGCCCGAAGGAGACGGAGCGCCAGCCGGTGGGCGTCGAGCTGCTGGCGCTCGCCAGCTGGGAGGACTGCCTCGCCTGGTGCATGTCGCTCACCCGTGCCGAAGCGGCGTTCGTCGTGGATTCCCAGGGGTTTGTCATCGCCAACCGGGGGAGGATTCCGGCTGAGGGGTTCGAGGGGGCAGGGGCGGAGATGATCTGCTCCATCGAGGAGCTGCGACGGATCGCCCCCGACGCGGGCGAGGTGGCCTGCGTCGACATCGACTTCGACCGGCGCCGGATCGTGGGGTTCGTCGCCGCATCGAGCGCGACCGACCTGTACGCCGTCGTCCTCGTGGCGCCGGAGCCGCTCCCCAAAGAGATGAAGCAGGGGATCATCCGGCAGCTGATCCGCAGCCTGCCGGAGCTGGACTGACTGGCGGGTTAGCGGAACAGACGGGAGACGAGGTGGACGGCGGAGGAGAGCAGGTCGTCCAGCGACGTCGCGTCGGGCGTCTCCACGCTTCCCACCGGGAACGACGGGCGAGCCCGGTCCACGGCGACACGCTCCTCGCGGCGCACCTTGAGCCGCTCCTCGGCGAGAATCTGCCCCCCCGCCCGCTTCCATTCCATGAGATGGATCAGCTCGCCATTCCCCAGCCAGACCCCGTGGGCCTTGCACTGGTCCATGATCACGCCGCTGGTGGGGCCGAAATTCACCCGGTTCATCAGCTTGCCGCAGTCCGGGCACTTGACGTAGCGGATCGGCCGGTCCGTGGAGCCCCGCTCGCGGTTGATGCTCGCGATCTCCTGGCGGTTGACCTCGAATGCCGGCGTCACCGACGCATCGAGGAACGCCTGTACCTCCCCCGGGTCGAAGAACATGCCGAAACAGTCGGGGCAGCGTTCCACGGCGAAGGAGCCGTCCTCGCCCAGCCGGATGGTCTCCATCGGCAGGCCGCAGTCGGGGCAGTGGCGCAGCGAGGCATCGGGGGTCCCGGTGAACCGCTGCACCGCCTGGACGTCCAGGTCGTTGCGGGTGCCGCAGTAGCTGCAGAAGGCGGTATTGGCCGGAAGTGGTGCAGAACAGCTGGTACAGAGCGCCATGGTCTCGTCCTCTATCATGCATGATTTAAAAATCTCAGGTCGCTCAAAAACAGTCAGATCGTCGCACCTGCACAAGGCGACTTTCGAGGACGGCGGCGAGATGGCTGTTTATAGCTGCGCTGAAACTTCGTTTTCAGCGACCTGTTACAAGGTGTCGAGGATCTGCTGCCGCTTGGCTGCATACTCCTCGTCGGTGATGAGCTGCTGTTCGTGGAGCTGCTTCAGCTGGGTCAGCTTGGCCGTCGGATCGGCGGCAGCCGCGCCCGCCGGCGACGGCACCGCCGGCGCCTGCCCCATGGTCCGTGCCAGGGTCTGTCCCATCCCCAGGCCGGCCCCCAGACCCATCCCCATCCCGGCACCGCCCCCCTCGTTGCGGGCCGCATCCCGGAGCGCCTCCAGCCGCTGCATCTCGGCGAAATCCACCCCCACCTCCTTCAGCGCCCGCGCCTCGGCGGTCATGTCGGCGATCCGCCCGATGCGCCGGACCGTATCCTCGTCGAAGGTGGTCCCCTCGATCCGGAAATCGGTGACGGCGAACCCCAGGGCGGCGAAGTCGGCGCTGAGGCGGTCGGCCAAGCCGGCGGCGATCTCCTCGCGCTTGGCGTCGATCTCGGTGTACGGCAGCCGCATCTCGGCAATATGGTCGGTGATGGACTGCACCAGCCGGTCGGCCATGATCGTACGGAAGTGTTCGGTGGTGAAGGAGGTGTGGCCACCCACCACGTTGACGAAAAAGCTTCGCGGATCGACGATCCGGTAGCTGAAGTTGCCGAACGCCTTCACCGTCATCGGGATGCCGTACTTGGGGTCTTCGTACTTGATAGGGGACAGGGTCCCCCACTTCTGGTCCAGGATGGCGGTGGTGCGGAAGAAGTAGATCCCCACCTTGTGTTCACTCACGAACGACTGCATGAGCTTCCTGATCGTCGTCCAGAACGGCACGTTGGCGGTGGCCAGTTCCAGCAGGCACGGTTCGGTCAGGACCGAGCGGATCTGCCCCTCGTAGACGAAGATGCACCCCTGTCCGGGGTTCACGATAAGCTGCGACGCGTTCTTGATCTCGTCGCCGTTGTCGCCCCACTGGCAGAAGAGCGCCTCGGGCTCGGGCTGCTGCCACTCGATGACCGTGCGGAGCTGCCGCTTGATACCGTCCAGGATAGTCATTGTTTCCTCCGTACGAACATAGATAGTGCCGACTGGGAAGTCACTATATCAGAAAACTCCTGAAAATTCGACCGCCATGAGCAGCACTCCCCCTGCGCCGGCCGGTGAGATCCGCTCCCCCAGGAGCGGGAACGGCACCAGACGAGGAAGACGGGGGTCAGGGCGAGAAACGGTATCCAGAGGACATTCGCGTGTATCCTGGTGCCATGTGAAGGGATGAAGCGGCCGCTCAGGTCCAGAGGGTATCCGGCAACCGGCCGCCGCCGCACAGTAGCTCTTTGAGCTCCGGTTCTTCCAGGAAGGCGAGGATGCCGGTCGTAAGCTCGATGCTCCGGTCGTCAAAACCGGCCTCCCCCACCCCCCGGGCAAGGGCCCGGAACGCTTCGTCGTAGGCCGCCCGGCGCAGCAGGTCGGCGGGAACGAGCCGCGGCTCGTCGGCGAATGCCGGCCGGAACGCCTGCATACACGCCTCCCGGTCCAGGGACGACGCGGCACGACAGACCAGCGGCCGGACCGGATGGATGGAACAGGAACCGGCCGGGTCCAGAAGCGGGCAGGAAACCCCTTTCGCGATCCGTTCCTCGTCGTCCATCCAGCGCGCCCGGGTCCGGTAGGCGGTGAGACGCTCCCGCATCTCCGAAAGCCCCGCCGACGTCAGCCGCTGCCGCAGCCAGTCCGCAACGAGCATCCCCTCCGGCAGAAGCACCGCCACGTTCAACACGCAGCAGGAGGGGCAGCCGGCCCGGCAGGCCATCGGACGGCCGGCGCAGACCTCCTCGGCACGTTCAGCGCTGATCCGTACGGCCCGTACCAGGATGGACGGATCACGCATGTCCGTCAGTACCGGCCGAAGCTCCGTGGCCAGATCCACACTAAACGCATCCGCGTCCCACGTTCCGTCGTGCACGTACTCCGGATGACACCGCACCATCTCCCCTCCTTTCGCAACGGTCTGCGAACGACAAGGGGGACCGGCCGCAGCGGCCCGTCCCCCCCCCGACAGCACTACCCATCCCGGACCCTAGCGCCGCGGGCCATGATGATGCATCATCCCCTTGCCGGGCATCATGTTCTTCATCATCTGCGGCACCAGCTCCTTCATCTTGGCGAACTGCGCGTCCGTCAGGATAGCACGGGCCTGCTTCATCGATTTCAACATATCCAGCTGATGGGTGGTCCGGATCTCCCCGATCCGCTTGACTGCGTCGTTCGCCTTCTCCAGGTCGAAATCCCGGGCGGACAGGATATCCTTCAGGTCCATTTCGGCGATCTGCAGGTCGGCCCGGTAGCGGATCTGCATCTTCTGCATCTCCCGGTGGATGGGGGTGATCTTCGCTATCTGGTCGGGTGTAAGCCCGATCTCCTTGGCGTGCCGCAGGCAGACCCCCATCATCTCACCCATGCGGTCCATCCCCATCCCCATCATCCCCCCCGACACCGGCCGGTGCAGGTCGCAGTCCCGGCAGGGGTGGTCAATGGCATCGGGCATACCGGCGGATGCGGACGTGGCGGCGACGAGCAGGAACGACAGCAGCAGTACGATCTTTCTCATGGCTGGGTACTCCTTCGCGTGGACTGTTTTTGTTCAACTATACTCTCCGGAGGGAGATTGTAAAGACAGCACGGCCGACCGGATGCGGAGCAGGCGATCACGTGGTACTGTTGTACGGGGAGAGGAGCCGGAACGGATGCCGCGGGGCGGCCCAACCGGAAAGGGGGAACGGATGGGCAAACCGAACCACAACGAGCAGTACGCCACACGGTACCGGATCGACGACGGCGCGGAATTCGGGCTCGACGATATCGATCCCGGCGACACCGGCGGTTTCGACGGCGGGAAGAAGGAGGCACAGGAACTCCTGCAGCAGGACATCGAACGGCTGAGCGACCTGCAGGAAAAGCTGTACGCCCAGGACCGCTGGGCGCTCCTCCTCATCTTCCAGGCGATGGACGCGGCGGGGAAGGACGGCGCCATCAAGCACGTCATGTCCGGCGTGAACCCGCAGGGGTGCGAGGTGTACAGCTTCAAGGCACCCTCCGCCGAGGAGATGGACCACGACTTTCTCTGGCGCACCTCCCGGCGGGTACCGGAGCGGGGTCGGATCGGCATCTTCAACCGCTCCTACTACGAGGAACTGCTCGTCGTCCGGGTGCACCGGGAGCTGCTGGAGAGGCAGCACCTGCCGCCGCAGCTGGTGACGAAGCATGTCTGGAAGGAGCGGTACCGGGACATCAACGCCTTCGAGCGGTATCTGGCGGGAAACGGGGTCGTCGTCCTGAAGTTCTTCCTCCACGTCTCGAAGGGGGAGCAGAAGAAGCGGTTCCTGGAGCGGCTCGACACCCCGCACAAGAACTGGAAGTTCTCCATGAGCGACGTGCGGGAGCGGGAGCACTGGGACGCGTACAGAGAGGCGTACGGGGAGATGATCCGGCACACGGCGACCAAGCATGCCCCCTGGTACGTGGTCCCCGCCGACAACAAGTGGTTCACCCGGCTCGTGGTCGCCTCCGCCATCATCGAGGCGCTGGAACGGCTGGAGCTGGCGTTCCCGGAGCTGGACGACGAGAAACGGCGGGAGCTGGCAGAGGCGCGGACGATCCTCGAACGGGAAGATTGACGTCCCGTTCCGGGCCGACGGGGTGAATCCGCCATTCCGTCGTTGACTTCGCCCCGACTCGGCGGTACCATCCCTCGTAATCACCCCATACAATGATAACCGATACTACTCAACCATCCGCGAGGATGGGGCGGAAAGCCTATGGGTCTCTCCGAGACAGCCGGGTTGCCGAAATATCATCCATATTCGGCCCCGGCTGTTTCTTTTCCCCCGGGCGGAACCGTGGACGCACGGGGATATCTGCAAAGGAGGAGTATCATGTCAAAAACGTTTCGGAAGGTATTCGGTTTGGCCGCGGTCCTGGTGATCGCAGCGCTGGGGATCGCCCAGCTGCCGGGGTGCGGCGGAGGCGGCACGGCGGCAACCGGCACGCTCCAGGTGGGGCTTATCGACGCCCCCAGCGACGCGTATCAGAGCGTCGTCGTGGCGGTGAAGGAGATCCGGGTGGTGCCGGCGGGGATGGAAAACGCCGCGGACAACGACCCGGGACTGCCGGTGGTCGTCTCCTACGCCACCCCCCACACGGTGGATATTCTCTCCCTCCGGTTCCAGCAGGATATCCTCGGCACCATCACCCTGCCGGCGGGTAGCTACAACCAGGTCCGGCTGATCCTGGCACCGAACCCGCCGGGGGCGAGCGGCGCCCCGGTCAACTACCTCACGCTGAAGAGCGACCCGACGACCAAAATTCCGCTCACCACCCCCAGCGGCCAGCAGTCCGGGCTGAAGGTCACCGGCAGGTTCGACGTGAAGACGGGGATCATCAACGCCATCCTGATCGACTTCGACCCGAACACGGCCATCGTCGCCCGCGGCAACGGCGATTACAACCTTAAACCCACCGGCATCCGGATCGTCCAGCCCGTCGCCCCCCTCACCTCCTTCGGCTCTCTGTCGGGCACCGTAGTCTCCACCTTCGGAGACTTCTCCAGCGCCACCGTGTCGGTGGTCCCCCAGGGGAGCACCGGCGCCGTGGCGGCCGGCAGTGTCTTCAGCAACCTTTCCGGTGCACGCTGGGTAGGACCGTTTACCGCCTTCGTCCCCGGCGGCAGCTACCGGGTCCATGTCCAGTCAAACGGGTTCGCCCCCTACTCCACACCGGTGCAGACGGTGACCGCCGGCAGCGACACCCCGGTCGGGGAACTGCCGCTTTCACCGCTCCCCTGATCCGTTCCAAGTCGAGGCCCGCATCCGTGCGGGCCTCACCTCTCCTTCCCGGCACCGGTCCGAAAGCGCGGTATACTTAGTGGGCAGCGACATCCCCGCAAAGGAGTCCGCCATGCCTCCCCGCACCTGCGACATCGTCATTGTCGGCACCGGCCCCGCCGGGCTCGGCGCCGCCTTTCGCCTCACCGAACGCACCCCCGCCCCCGCCATCATCATGGTCGACCGTGAAAGGGTCTCTTCCGGCGGTCTCCTGAACGACTGCAAGCAGAACTACACCTTTCCCATCGGCTTCGCGACCGACAGCTGGACGAAAGAAGAGGCGGAGCGGCTCCTTCCCCGGGTGGAGAACTGCCTCAAGCCGGAGATCAAGGAAAAGCGGCACCTCTCGATCTACCGGCGGAGGGCGGAACGGCTCGGCGTCACGCTGCTGGACGTGCGCCAGGCCCACGTGGGGACCGACAGAAGCCGCGACCTGATCCGGCGACTCGTTACCGAGCTGGAGGCGCGGGGGGTGGCGTTCCTGCTTTCGCGGGAGGTGACGGACGTCTTCGACGGGCCGGACGGCGTCGGGATCGTCATCGACGGCACGGAGACGGTGCGGGCCAGGAAGGTGATCGTCGCCCCGGGGCGGAAGGGGTTCGACTTCCTGCAGGAGATCATGGAACGGCTCTCCGTCCCCTACATCGACAACATCGTCGACGTGGGGGTACGGATCGAGACGACGCTTTCCAACTACCCGATCGTCAACGACTACTACGACCCAAAATTCCTGTTCCCCGGCGGGGTGCGCACCTTCTGCACCAACTCGGGCCACGCCCGGGTCGTGCTGGAAAAGTACCAGAAGTTTTCCCTCGTGAACGGCCACGCCCTCTCCACGGCACAAGCTTCGAACGACCTGGTAAACTTCGCCCTTTTGAAGACCATCGGGCTCAAGGACCCGGTGCGCAGCGGCCACCAGATGGCGGTCTACCTCGCCCGGCTCGCCAACGAAATCGGCGGCGGCAGACCGCTCATGCAGCGGGTGGGCGACTTCCGGATGGGGAAGCGCTCCACCCTTGAGACCTTCAACGACGACCTGTACGCCTTTCCACCCAGCTGCCCCGTCACCGCCGGCGACCTGGGACTCGCCGTGCCGGCCAAGATCATGCGCACCATCTGGGCTGCGTTGAAGAAGCTGGACACCATCGTCCCCGGCGTGCTCCACCCCTCCACCATCATGTACTACCCGGAGATCAAGATGTACGCCAACAAGCCTGCCTTTCTCGACGGACATTTCCGCGTCAGCGGCAACGTCTACATGGCCGGCGACGGAGCCGGCACCTCCCGGGGGATCACCGGCGCCTGGGCCAGCGGCATCCGGGCGGCGGAGGGGATCATGGAGGCGATTCGATGAAGCTCCAGGTCATGACCTATGCGGGATACAGGGGGGACGAGCGGCCTGTCAGGTTCACCCTCGGCGCGACGACCCGGCAGGTGGAAGTAATTGAGGACAGATGGTACGGCGAGGACCACGACTACTTCAAGGTGGTCGCCGACGACGGTAACCTCTACCTGCTGCGGCACGACCGGGAAGCGGACGAGTGGGAACTGACCATGACCGAAACCCTGACGAGGGGTGAGTAACGGGGAGTGAGGCCGGATGGCAGTTGCGACGCCGGTATGCGATAATAGGGGTACACAGAGGAGGTGACGGTTATGAAATGTTCGTACGGCAACGGCTGGACGGTCGACTACGCGGGACCGTTGCGGATAAACGACGGGAAGGACGTAAATGTCTTCATCGCCGAATCGCGGCTCCCCGACGACGTCAGGAGCGATCTGGAGATGGCCCTCTTCCGCAACAGCTGCAGCGCGATGAAAGAGGTTGCCGACACGGTGACGAAGAAGTACGGCACCCGGGCCTGCATCCACTAGCGCCCTGTGCGGTTGATGCACCGCAAAAGACACCGGGCAGTCAAAGCCCCCGCCATGCGTGACGGGGGCTTTTTCATGCTGACTCGCTCCTTCTGTCCTCCGGGTCCGCCGCCCGCCGGCCGGCCATCACCCGCAGGTCACCCGCTGCAGGGCCTCGCCCAGGTCCGTCACCCGGAACGGCTTTTCGACCGCGGCGCTGAACCCGTAGGCGGCATGGTCGGACATGACCGCATCGTTGGAGTACCCGCTGGCCACGATCAGTTTCGCCGCAGGGTCGATCGCCAGTATCCGGGTAGCCGCCTCCAGCCCCCCCATCCGGCCGGGAACGGTGAGGTCCATGACCACCGCATCGGGACGCATCCCCTCGTCCAGTGCACGTTCGTACAGGTCAACCAGCTCCTCGCCGTCCGCACAGGTACTGGCATCGTACCCCAGCATGGCAAGCATCCTGCCGGCGACGTCGCGGATGAGCGGGTCGTCGTCCATCACCACGACGCATCCGCCGCCGCAAAACGGTTCCGGCGCCACCGGCGCGGCCGCTGCCGGCGGCAGCTCACCGCTCGCGGGGAGGTACACGTCGAACCGCGCCCCCATCGCCTCCCCCGGCGAGAAATGGACCTGACCGCCGTGCTTCCTGACGATGGAATAGACCGAAGTGAGACCGAGCCCCGTCCCGCCCATTTTCGTCGTAAAGAACGGGTCGAAAATCCGCTCCCGATGCGCGGACGGAATGCCGCACCCTCCGTCGACCACGGAGACACGGATGTAGTCGCCCGGCCCGAGGGATGGAACATCCTTCACCCCGCCGCGGCAGTTGGCGGCGACAACCCGGACGACCCCTCCGTCCGGCATCGCCTGGCGGGCGTTGATCAGCAGGTTGTTCAGGACCTGGCCCATCTGCCCGGCATCCGCATCCACCTGCCACAGGTCCGGCGGGATCTCCGTTTCGCCGGCCACGTTCGAACCGTGCAGGGCGAAAGAAACGGCGTCGGTAATGATCCGGCGCATGTCGATCCGCTCCTTGGCCGGGTCGCCCCCCCGGGCGAAGGTGACAAGCTGGCGGCTGAGCCCGGCGGCCTGCTGAACCGCCGACTCGCAGCTGTCGAGCCGCGCCCCCGTCTCCCCGTCACCGGCATGCCGCATCCGGATGAGGGAAAGGTTCCCCCGGATGCCGGTCAGGAGGTTGTTGAAGTCGTGGGCGATCCCGCCGGCAAGTACGCCGAGCGACTCCAGCCGCTGCCCCTTCTCCAGCTCCTCCTGCATCCTCTTGTGTTCCGAGACGTCCTTGATGACGGCGAGATGCATCGGCGTGCCGTCCAGCATGAACTGGTTGACCGACACGAGCACATCTCTCGTCTCCCCGGACTTCGTCCGGTCCCGCATCTCGAACGTGACCGCCCCCTTCTCCTCCACCATCCGGCCGCACTCCGCAAACCGTTCCGGCGTGAACCCCTCGATGATGTCGAAGAGCGTCAGCGCCCCGAACTCCTCACGGGTATAGCCGAGCCGGCGGTGGGCGGCGGTGTTGAAATCGGCGAACCCCATCGTTGCCGTATCCAGAATGGTCATACCGTCGGCCGACTGCTCGAACACGGCCCGGTACCGTTCCTCGCTCTCGCGCAGCGCCTTTTCGGTCTCGATCCGCTTAAGGTTGGTCACGCCGGACTCCATGAGGAACCGGACGAAGGAGGCGTAGTAGTCCATGACCGCCTTCACCCGCGCACGGGAGAAGACGGGGACCTTTTGCAGGGCGGCCAGGTACCGCTCCGCGTCGAAGCCGAACTCCTGCGCCTGGCGGCGGAAGAACTCCAGGTCGGGGACCTCGTCCTCGTAGAAGAACTGGCCGAGGAACAGGGTCGCCAGATGCATCCCGTCGATCAGGAGGGGAAGCGCCAGATCCCAGAGGCCGTTCTTGCACTTGTAGGCCACGTAGCCGCTGATGTGGAGGTTCTTCTGGATGAAGGCGTCGCTCTGCCGGCACCGTTCCAACGTTGCCGGGTGGACGCGGTGGAAGGCGGTACAGATATCCTGCCAGCCGGTGGCTACCAGGATATTGTCCTCGACGTCGATGATGCCGACGGGGATTCCCGTAGCAGCAAAGAACCGGTCCATCAGCTCCTGCAGGTTCCCCACATCGACCAGCTCGCGAAAGGTGTAGTAGTTCCTCGACATAATCATTCCCGTATTGGCATTGGCATGGATAACCGGCGGGAGGTGGCGTCATCCCGTGATCGATGGTATCCCCAGCCGGTTCTTTGCGCTCACATCATCGTATCGGCGAGGAGTTGGGGAAGATTACTGGAAATCGGCAGACTCCGCAAGCACTACCACCGGCCGGAACGCGGCACTCGTGCCGACGCGATGTTTTTCCGCGGAACGGGTGTACACTTGAAGCGTATCCATGCAGTGGCCGGGACTGCCGGCTTGAGAGGCTCAGCCGCGAGGAGGCAACCGATGTGGGCCCAGAAGATGATCCGGCTGTTGAAACGGTTGATCTTTTACATGCTGCTGCTCCCGACGCTGGTCGGGCTCGCCTACACGCTCGCCCAGAAGCAGCTGACGGCGGCGCTGGCGTTCCTGGTGCTCTGCATCATCATCCTGTACAAGGGGCTCGTCCGCATCGCGATCCCGGCGAACTCGGTGGTGGTGCGCGACGGAAAGGTGATCTTCTACATCCCCGAACGGACCGTGCGCGACCGGTTCGACTTCTACTCCCGCAGCCAGACCATCGTCGAACTGCCGCAGTTCAACCTGACCGACCGTCCCTACAGGCTGGAGATCGTTGTCCCCGACGGCGCGGGAGGACTCACCGCCTGCCGCCTCGTGCTCACCCTCGGCTACCTCATGGAGATGGACGGATGGCAGCGGGTCTACGACACCTACGTCCGCTACCAGGACAAATACGCTCTGGTGGTCAAGCGGGAGCTGTACCGGAGCGCCTCGCACCTCACGCTGACTCCCGGCGTCCCGGGGGAGGCGGAGCGGGAGGCGTACCTGCGGCCGATAGTCGCGGAGCTGAACCGCGGCATGGAGGAACTCGGCCTGCAGATCGAGGAGGCAAGCTGCTCCTTCACCGCCGGGGCGACGCTGGTCCGGATCGTGGCGGGCGAGCAGGAGACGGTGGAAAAGGAGGCGGCGCCGGGCGGGGTGTGATCCCCGCGACTGCGCGGAAACGCTTGATCCGGGGTCGGCAGATGATCGCTTTTCCCGGATTTCGATGCGGGCAGGTCGGTCCGACGTCGCGGTGAGGGAATCAAAGAGGGATGTGCAGCGGCGGCAAAAGGGAAGCCGCCTCCCCCTACCCGGTGCCGTACGACCGCAGTCTCCACCATCTCTTGACGAAGCGCCCTCCCCGTCCGAAGAAGCGCAGCGACAGGCCGGTCTTTTGCAGCGTCAGCTCCACCCGGGTGAAGAGCAGGTCCGACCGGTCCGTAAACCGTACGACATCGGACCAGCGGATCAGCACCTCCGGTGCGCCGCCGAACGCCGTACTCAGGCAGAGGCAGTCCGGCGTGGCGAAGAGCTGCAGCATATTGTTGAGCCGAAGCGGGAACCTGCCGCCGATGATCATGGCCGTCGTAAACCGGCATGCGGTGTCCCACAGGAGCTCCCTGCCGGGGTACGCCTCCATCAGCAGACGCCAGCTCCTCAGCATGAGACCGTTGATGATTCTGGCAAGCGGAACCGCGATCTGGATTGCCAGCGTAAGAAACATTACGACGAAGAGAGGAATATTTCCCATTTTCTCGATCCTTTACTTATTATAACACCTCACCCATCCGGTCGTTGTCCCCGCGCGAATCGGTGCGTCATCGCCACCACCGAAGACAGTGCGACGGTTTGGTTTTTCTCCGCCCCCCCCTCTTCAGCGGCTCAACGACATCGACCGCGGGCAGCCGACAGACGGCCACTACCGGTTGCGCCCCGCCATGACGCCGCCGTCCACGTTCCAGACCGCGCCCGTCACCCAGCTCGCACCGTCCGAGAGGAGAAAGAGGATCACCGCGGCCACGTCGGCCGGGCTACCGATACGTCCGATGGGATGGAAGGCGTTGAACCCCTGCAGGGTCTCATGGATCTTCGCCGGCTCGATGAATGAGCCGTAGATGGGGGTCTCCACCACGGCGGGCGCCACACCGTTGACCCGGATGCCGTAGTCCGCCAGCTCCATCGCCATATGCTGGGTCAGGGAGTGCAGGCCGGCCTTGGCCATGGAATACGCCGACGAGGGGGTCGCCTTGATCGCCTGGTAGGCCCACATGGAGCCGATATGCACGATCGCCCCGCCGCCGCTGGCCGCCATGTTCCGCGCCGCCTGCTGGCTCACGAAGAAGATGGCCCGGTTGAGATCGAGATAGGCATCGTAGTCCGCGGCCGTATGCTCCAGGAACGGTTTGGGTGAGAAGATCCCCGCGGCGTTCACCAGGTACCGGACCCCCTGCATCCCATCGCGCACGTGGCGCACGAGCCGGTCCACCTCGGCCGGTTGTGCCAGGTCGCACCGGAACGTGCTGACCCTGCCGGGCGCCGCGAGCCGGTCGCGGGCCGCGTCCAGCTTGTCCTGCCGCCGGCCGACCAGCGTCACCGCCGCCCCCGCATCCACGAGCAGTCGGGCCGTCTCCAGCCCCATGCCGCTGCTGCCGCCGACGATCAACGCCTCCTTGTCTGAAAAGCTCATGATTGACCTCCCGGTTGCGTCACCGCATTGTCTCTTTGGCACCGGTCCGGACGTCCGGCTTCCCGTCCTGTCGTTGGACCGGTGTCTCTGAGTTCAATTGTACACCGCCGGCGCGCACAGGAAAGCCCGTGGCACAGCAAACAAAAAAAAACCGCCGGAGAATCCCGGCTGGCCTTGAAAACAGCATGCAGACGATTACCTACGCGGCACCGCCGCCCGTCAGATAGTCGTGGATGGCGGCGGCGGCACGCTTGCCGTCCCCCATGGCCAGGATGACCGTGGAGCCGCCGCGCACGATGTCCCCCCCGGCGTAGACCCCGGGAATGCTGGTGGCACCCCGCTCGTCGCTTTCGATGTTCCCCCACCTGTTCAGGTCCAGGTCCGGCGCCGTGGCGGTCAGAAGCGGGTTGGCCCGCGTACCGACGGCGTTCACCACCACGTCGGCGGGGAGATCGTATTCAGCCCCTTCGACCGGCACCGGCCGGCGGCGTCCGGAGTCGTCGGGAGGCCCCAGCTCCATCCGCTGGCAGCGCAGGAATGACGCCCATCCTTCCCCGTCACCCACGATCTCCAGCGGGGCGTTGAGCACGAGGAACTCCACCCCCTCCTCCTTGGCGTGCTTGATCTCCTCCACCCGGGCCGGCATCTCCGCCTCGCTGCGCCGGTAGACGATCATGGCCCGCTCGGCACCCAGCCGCCGGGCGGTCCTGACGCAGTCCATGGCGGTATTGCCGCCGCCGATGACCGCCACGTTCCTCCCCAGGAGGATGGGAGTGGTGGACTGGGAGTCGCGCCCCGCCCCCATGAGGTTCACCCGGGTCAGGTACTCGTTGGCCGAGTAGACCCCCTTCAGGTTCTCCCCCGGGATGTTCAGCATCATCGGCAGGCCGGCGCCGTTGGCGACGAAGAGCGCGTCGAATGCGGACTTCAGCTGGGCAATCGTCAGTGTCTTGCCGATGACGACGTTGCACTCCACCGCCACCCCCAGTTCCAGGAGGCGCGCCACCTCACGGTCGATGATCTCCTTGGGGAGGCGGAACTCGGGAATGCCGTAGCGAAGCACCCCGCCCGTGTCGTGCAGCGCCTCGAAGATCGTGACCCCGTGCCCCCTGCGGGCCAGCTCGCCCGCAGCGGTGAGCCCGGCGGGACCGCAGCCGACCACCGCCACCCTCCTGCCGGTGGACGCCGGCAGCTGCGGTCTGCCCAGTTCGTCGGCGTGCGCCATGGCCCAGTCGGCCACGAACCGCTCCAGGTAGCCGATAGCCACCGGCTCCCCCTTCACCCCGCGGACGCATCGCGCCTCGCACTGGGTCTCCTGGGGGCAGACCCGGCCGCACACGGCGGGGAGCGCGTTATCCCCCGTGAGTATGCGGGCCGAGCCGGCCAGGTCGCCCGCCGCCAGCCTCTCCAGGAACTCGGGGATGGAAACCCCCACCGGGCAGCCGTCTACGCAGGGGCGGTGTGTGCACTGGATGCAGCGGTTCGCCTCGCACTCCGCCTCCTCTCGGGAAAGCCCCCGGTTCACCTCTTCGAAGTTCCGGCTCCGCACCACGGCGTCCAGCTCGGTCATCCGGACACGCCCGATGGCGAGCCGCTCCTTCATCGTCATGGTCGCGCTCATACGGTCTCCTTTCCCGCCAGGCGACAGGCGTGTTCCGCCTCGATCTTCCGATAGGTGGAAAGCCGGTCGGTGAGGTTCGCGAAATCCACCTGGTGGCCGTCGAACTCCGGGCCGTCCACGCAGGCGAACCTGGACACACCACCCACCACCACCCGGCAGCCGCCGCACATGCCGGTGCCGTCGATCATGATCGGGTTGAGGCTCACCACCGTCTCGATGCCGTGGGGGCGGGTCTGCTCCGCCACGGCCCGCATCATCGGCACCGGCCCCACGGCGAAGACCGCCCCGGGGCGGAGCTTAGGATCGGTAATCAGGTCGTCCAGGGCGTGGGTGACGAACCCCTTCCGTCCCAGGCTCCCGTCCTCCGTGGTGATCAGCAGTTCCCTGGAAAAGGCCGCCAGTTCGTCCTTGAGGATGATGTACTGCGCCGAGCGGCCGCCGATGATGGTGGTCACCTCGTTCCCCGCCTCGGCCAGCGCCCTGGCCAGGGGGTAGAGGACCGCCGTCCCCACGCCGCCGCCGATGCAGGCCACACGGCCCCAGTTCGCGATATGGGTCGGCAGCCCCAGGGGGCCGGCCACGTCGCGCAGGGCGCCGCCGGCCGGCACGGCCACGATCCTGCGGGTGGAGGCGCCGATCGCCTGGACGTACAGGGTGATAGTACCGGCGGCCGGGTCGGCGTCGCCGATGGTGAGCGGAATCCGTTCCTCGCCCGCCGCGGAGCGGACCATGACGAATTGCCCCGCCCTGCGGGCGGCGGCGACCCGCGGCGCCCGCACCGTCAGCCGGTGCAGGTTCGGCGCCAGGATGTCGTTACCGATGACCTCGAACATGTGTGCACCATCCTCTTTGATGAATTTAGTGCCGGCTCTGCCGTGCACCCGGAACCGGTCGGGCCACGTCGCGTGCCCCCTCGTCGGGCCGGCGGGACAACGCCCCCCTGGCACCCGGATTATGAATAGCAAAGAATCAGCCAACCCAAACGGCAAACGGCAAACGGCACCGGCACGAGCACCGCCGTGGGGAACCGCCTGCAAACGGCCGGCAGATAAGGTTCCGTGTATTCGCATCTAATTGAAGCTGCACTCATCCATGCCTGCAGCAGAGGCCATCACCACGAACCGGCGCCATCCATCCCGGTGTATCCGCTCCCCCCCTCGCGCCGGAGCCGCCTACAAAACCGCACCGATGCTGTCTCGGCACAAAGGAGGGACACAGCGTCGTACAAACCGGCACGGAATCACCATCGCCCTGGCGCAGACCGGAATCGCCCGGATTTTACCCATTGGCCGTAAACTCCACACGGGCCGGAGCTCGATACCGGGTCGCGACACGCAAGCCCCCATGGCCCGATTACCTGGACACCCAGGACTGTTAAATGGGGTTGAAGGTGGCGCCGGACGGCTCGCAGTTGGGGTACGGACCGAAAAAAGCGACTGCCGGGATGACGTTATGGACAGCCGTTGAGCACCCCGCCGCGGGTGCTTCGCCTCATCTCCCCGGTCGCGAGGATGCAATTCCGCAGACACACCAAGACGGATTGCCGGCAGCGGCGTCGGGATTCCGGCAGCGGGTCCCGAACGCGTACCCGGAATCCGGTCCGTTACCGGTAGCGCCGCCCAGGCAGTCGTACCGGGCGTCGCCATATGCAGGGCGTGCCCGCCGTGCCATCGACCAATGCCTTGATTTTGGGCATACCTATCCCACCTGCGGCAAAGCGACAACAACCGGAGCGGCGATCATATGTTATTTCAGGCAGTTACAGTGTTGGCAGGCTTTATGCTGTTACGTTGATACATGGCGGAGATGCGATCCCAATGACGCAGCCGAACACGACATATGCCCGGCACGACGATAACCGGGCAATCATGGGCGAAAGGAGTTCATCATGTTTCTCAACTGTTACGATGGGTATGATGTGTGTCGCTTTGCGGTTCGGGTCAGGGAGGGGATCGATGCCGACAGGCTTGGTGACCTCATTTCGAAGCTGAACGACATGATCTCGTTCTGGCATGTCGGCACGGAACCGGAAGGGGCCGTCGTCAGATACTGATGTAACGGGGGTTCCTGACGGTCGCCCCGGTCCCTCCCCAGCTCCCCGTGACGGCCTTTTCCGTCCGTCACTTCACGTCGAGGTCGTTGAACAGCGATTGAACGCCCTCGACATGGTTGACCACCTCTGCCGCCTTGTAAACGTCCTGCATCGAATCCACTTTACCTTCCAGTACGACTTCGCCCTTGATCGTCTGTACGCCGATCGCGTACTTCTTGAGCGTCGGGTCGTTCGAAAGTGCAGCTTTGACCTTTGCGGTGACGGTCTGATCATCGTAGTGTACCTCGCTCATCTGATGCTGACCCGTCACGCATCCACACAGCGAGGAGACAAGACAAAGAGATACCAGGTACTTCCAATACGTTCGTTGCCTACTCATAGCATTACCCGTCCCTCATAGTGATGTAGTGAAAATGCCCTCTTATCTTGTAGCATGGAAAACCGACAATTCAAGAACTGTTCCCTGGGAGCCCACCCGCTGCCCCCGATAATGTGCGTGCACCTTCAGATGACCGGGTATATACTTACAACGAGGTGATAACCATGAGACTGTTCAGAACGGTAACGGGGTGCGAAGAAGAGCTTACGATGCCGAAATGGTGCACGTTCCTGTTCGGCATCGTGCTGGGTGTCTTCTTCCATGAGTATCTGGTGCCATTCGTCTGGGCCATACTTGCGGTGGCGGTCGTCCTGGCAATCAGATCGGTATACGTCTACTTCAGTGAATCCTATCCTCCGCACGATTTCATGATGGGAGCGTAAGGATGGGGTCGGCTGGCCGCCGAACTGCCGCTCACGAGACCTTGGCGTTTTTCGAGGCGTTCAACCGTCCGTGGACGGAGGCGGCGTGTTCCCGGCGGCCTGACGATCAGGCACAAGTAATGGGTAACGAAAGGGGAGAGGCCGTCGTGCCTGTCCCCTTTTGCCAGCCCGGCAGGCGTCGACGCGGAGACCTCCCACCGCCGGATGCCGACGGTTTTCCCTATCCCCGGAGCGTCAGCCAGGGCTCCTGCTCCAGAAAGCTCCCCGCCACGTTCGCCTCCATCTCCTGAAACCGGCGGTACGGCATGGTGAAGGTCAGCCGGTCGCTGCCTGCCTGTCCCCGCAGGTACTGGCGCGCCGAGAGGTCCACGAGCCCCGCGATGCAGCGCGGCTGCGCGGAGCGGGCCTCCCGGTAGGCATGGATGCCGATCGCCTGGCATCCCGCCACGAACGGGATGGCGACGTTTTCGAGCCCCGGGCGGTCGTAGTTGGCCAGCACCGTCAGCGCCGAGAGCTGGTCGGGGGTGACCAGGAAGGTGACGGACTCCGGTTCCCCCTCGGCAAGGTCGAGGGCGGAAAGCGGCACGAAGGCCGCGTACCGGGTGGGGATCTCCGTGACCGGCTGGGCGTCCACGAACGACCGGACCAGCTCCGGACTCTTCTTGAACCGCTCGCCGTGCATAAAGTGGTGGACGAACGCCTCCCGGGCCCCGGCCGCCTTCATCCCCTCGCCGATGGCCCTCCCCCGCTCCGTCTTTTCGTTGCCGTCGGCGAGAAACCCGCAGAACCCGTCGATCCCGCCGGGAAACCGCTCGTAGGCATTGCCGAAACCGAGTCCGAGCCCGCCGCCGAAACAGCCGTAGGTCTCACGGTCGAATACCGCAGACTTCCCCTTCGTTGCCGCCGCCCCGAACATCGCCATGGCACAGCCCCATTTCCCCGGCTCGAACTGCAGCGCCCCGTCCGGCCTGTCGTCGGTGAGGAGCAGGGCCACCGGCTCCGTCGTGAGTCTGATCGCTTCGGCAATGATGCTTTTCATCTGGATCCTCCCCGGATGCGGAATGCGTTCAGTGGGGCAGTATCGGCCAGACGACGGCCGGGTGTCAAGGGGATGTTGCCGTTACCGGGGGGATGTGACGGTGCGGGACGAAAGGAGGAAACGATCGAGGCGGCGCATCGACAGCCGACGGGAGAGATGCCGTTACGCCCCCTTTTCACGTGTACGGACAAGCGGCACGAAGAGATCGACGAACACCGGATCGAGTTCGGCCCCCCTCATATCCGCCAGCATCTCCAGGACCGTTTCCAGGGGGATACCCGAGCGATAGGGACGGTCCGACCTGAGGGCGTCGAAGATATCCGCGACCGCGACGATCCGGGCTTCGAGGGGGATTTCCCCGGCGGCGAGCCCCATGGGGTAGCCGTGGCCGTTGTAGTGCTCGTGATGGTGCAGGACGATATTGATCACCGTCGCCGGGAGGTTCGCCTTTTCCGCCACGTTGGCCCCCCAGGCCGGGTGCATGTTGACGATCTCGCGCTCCTCGGCCGTCAGCTTGCGCCGGGCGTTCAGCACCGCCTCGGGGACGCCGATCTTGCCGCAGTCGTGGAGCCAGCTCCCCCGCATGATATCCCGCTTGATGCCGTCGTCCAGCCCCAGGCTCTCGGCGATCAGCAGGGCATACTCCGCAACCCGGTCGCAGTGCCCCTTGGTGTAGGGGTCCTTCAGCTCGATGGTCTCGGCCAGGGACCGGAGGATGAAATCGTCGTCGTTTCGGACGGACTCCAGCAGGCGGTAACGGCGCAGGCCGTCCTTGATCGCCTTGATCATATCCTTTTCCTTCCACGGCTTGGGAAGGAAGCGGAACACCTCACCGGAATTGATGGCGGTAAGGGCGAGGTCCAGGTCCGCAGCCGAGGTCATCATGATCCGGACGGTATTGGGGCTCAGCTCCTTGACCCGGGTGAGGAGCTCCATGCCGGTCATCTCCGGCATGTAGTGGTCGCTCACCACCACGGCCACCGGCTGCCGGGCCACGATCTCCAGCGCCTCCAGGGGCGAGCTGGTGACGATGGGGGTGGAGCCGACCTTCTGCAGGATTTCGGCAGTAAAGTCGAGGATCATCCTGTCGTCATCGACGATAAGGATGTCGTTCTTCATGGTCCGCTCCGATCTGCCGATGGCACCAGCTTGTTCAGGTTTCAACGGTAGCAGGGGTGTACACACGCCGTTTCCGCCGCATCCTCATCGCGTCCGCCCCGACCGGAGGTGGGATGCGACGCCATGACGGAAAGGCTTTTTCAATATACCACAGAAGCGGGATTACGACCGGGCATGCCGGCATTAGTTTTGTCCCCGCTGTTGTCGCGGGATCTCCGCCCCGCTTTCTTCCCCCGGCCGGTTCCCGGCACTCCGGACAAACTGCTCCGTCCGGCAGGTTTTCCCCGGGGGCTCCCGATAGACAATCGATTGGCGGATGCTAAACTGGAAGAACCTGCTGCAGGAAGGGGGTTTCCCATGAAATCTGCAACCTTGCTCGTTGTGCTCATCATTCTGCTCGGGGGCTCATCCGCCCTTTTCGCCGCAGATCAATCCACCATGGGGCCGGAGATCATCAGATTCAAGATGGGAGACCTGACGCTTCCCTTCAGGCACTGGCTGCACCAGAAGAAAATCAAGGGCCAGAACTGCCGCACCTGCCACCGGGACAAGATCGGCAAGATACCGGGCTGGAGCCAGGACAAGGCGCATACCCTCTGCATCCCCTGTCACGATGCGATGAACAAAGGGCCGCTCGAGTGCAAATATTGCCATTACGGCGTGGTTGGCAGGAAATGATGCCGAAAGACCCGGAGAAGAAAGGAGAACGGATATGGCGGACAGGAAGGTTACGGTGCTGGCCAGGTTCAAGGCGGGAAAAGGGAAGGAAGAGGAGCTGAAGCAGGCGATCGTGGCGTGCGTGGCGCCAACGAGGGCGGAAGCGGGATGCATCAACTACGACCTGCACCAGCTTCCCGACGATCATGGCGACCTGATCCTCTACGAGAACTGGCGGAGCAGGAAGGACCTGGACGCGCACCTGAAGATGCCGTACCTGGTAAAGCTGATAGCGCAGGCGGATGAACTCTGTGCCGCCCCCATAGAGATCACCCTCTGGGAGATGATCACCGACCCGGCGTGAGACAGATATCGCGGGATAGGGAATAACGGCTGGAACCGCCCCGGACAGCCCCTGTCCACTGACCGTTCCCATCCAGCAACGCAGCCGCCACCCCCGTGCGACCCAGCCGGACGGGGGGTTCCAATGCATGAGGGAATGAACTAACACCGATCCGGGCGGACCTTCCGGTTTTCACGGGACACCCCAGGGCATTTTCATGCAGGCGAGTAAAACGTTTATATATCAAGACAGATTTCCGATGTCTGCCTGAATCAGATTTAATAGGTTGCATTGCCAGGTCAAGGCTGATACGGTAGAGAGGATCGGATATCCAATCCGGCATATCTAACACGATGGATCAGGGAGAACGCAAGAACATGGCAAACGGTACGGTAAAGTGGTTTAACGACAGCAAGGGTTTTGGTTTTATCGAGCAGGATAACGGCGACGACGTCTTTTGTCACTTTTCGGCGATCGTGGGCGACGGGTTCAAATCCCTTGCTGAAGGCGATAGCGTGACGTTCGACGTCACCAACGGGCCGAAGGGCCTGCAGGCTGCGAACGTAAAAAAAATCTGACATCCATCATCGGATGACAAAAAAGCCCCGGAGAGATCCGGGGCTTTTTTTGTCGTGGCGGGGGGCATGGGCATGCAGGTCATGGGGTCTATCATGGGACGTACAAAAGACCTGAATGTTCAGTTATTCAAGGAATGCCCCAAATATCCTCTGGAATCAGTCAGCAAGTCAACTACATCCCCTCATTCTCGGTGCCCGGATACTTTGGTGACCTCAACCGCCGAAGTGACGGCGCCGTTCACCCGGTTTTCTCCAGGCGTTCCGCCACCCAGACCTTGATGATGGCCTGCCGCGGCACGCCCAGGCGGCGCGCTTCCTTGTCGAGCTGCTGGATCATCCAGAGCGGAAAGTCGACATTGACCCGCTTTTGTTCCTGCTCAGGCCGTCTCGCCCTGGTCACATCGAGATGGGCGGAGATATCGCCCCCCTCGTCGAAGGTCTTGTCTATATCCTTAGCTTTCATACAGTGCTATCTCCTCTTTGCGGGAACGCCGGACCGAGATGATCCTGACGGTATCGCCACGGTACGTGATGATGCCGGACCAGTGTTTTCCGGCAACCTTGCCGACCACCAGAAGACGCGGTTCATCGCTGGTCACAACCGGGACCTCCAATAGATCCGGGTCGTCCCACAGCGCCTGCGCTTCGTCGAAATCGATGCCGTGTTTTTCCTTGTTACCGGCGCTCTTGGACGGATCGAATGCAAATTTCATGGTATATTTTTTATACCTTTTATATACAGCATGTCAACCAGGTTGCGACGGTAGGGATATAAAAAAAGCGGCCAATTGGCCGCGTTGGAATTAAGTATACTGTCCCCGGAAT
>JAJYBI010000034.1 GCA_021779095.1 Deltaproteobacteria bacterium | reverse complement strand
CGCCGGGTGAACCCGGTCCGCTTTGCCTCAGACATCATGTCCGTCCCGGTGAAGACCATCGCCGTCGATGCGACCATCGCCGAGGCGCGGGAACAGCTGACCCGCTACAACATCAACGCCATGCCGGTCGTGGAGGGTACGTCTGTTGTCGGGATCGTGTCCCGCAATATCGTCGAAAAGGCGCTCTATCACGGTCTGGGGAGTGTGCCGGTGAGCGACTACATGCACACCGAATTCATGCGTGCGACCCCCGCGACCCCCATCAATCGCATCCGCGACTATTTCGTGACCCACAACCGCCGGTTTGTACCGGTCATCGACGACGGCCGGCTGGTGGGTGCCGTAACCCGCACCGATCTGTTGCAGCTGATGCACCCCGACACCTGCGACGAGGAGCTGCCGGCGTTCGACATGGCCCGGGACGACGTCGCCGTGCGCAGGCGCGAGATCGAGGGGCGGATGATGAAGTTCCTGTCGCGGCGAATCGTGGCACTGTTGCGTGACCTGGGGCGCGTTGGCGACGAGCTGGAGCTGCCGGTGTATGCCGTCGGCGGGTTCGTGCGTGATCTCCTCCTGGGATCGGAGACGTTCGACATCGATGTGACGGTGGAGGGGGATGGTATCCTGTTTGCCGAGGAGTTCGCCCGGCGCCACGGCTGCCGGACGAAGAGTCACGAGGCGTTCGGCACGGCGGTGCTCATATTCCACGACGGGTGCAAGGTCGATGTGGCGAGTACCCGGCTGGAGTACTACGAGAATCCCGGGGCGCTGCCGGTGGTGGAGCGGTCATCCCTGAAGATGGACCTGTACCGGCGGGATTTCACCATCAACACCTTGGCGGTCCGTCTCAATCTCGGCGCATTCGGCACCCTCGTCGACTACTTCGGCGCCCAGCGCGACCTGCAGAACCGCTCCATCCGCGTCCTGCACAACCTCTCGTTCGTGGAGGACCCTACCCGCGTCTTTCGGGCGGTCCGGTTCGAGCAACGGCTCGGCTTCCAGATCGCCCCCCATACGGAACACCTCATCCGGAACGCGGTGCGGATGGAGTTTCTGAAAAAGCTGGGGGGACGGCGGCTCCTGAACGAACTGGTGCTGATCCTGCGGGAAAAGGACCCGGCCCGTTCCGTGGAGCGGATGTCCTCCCTGGGGCTTCTGCGGTACATACACCCGGATATTCACCTGAACGACGAGGTCCGGCGGGTGCTGGACGATACCCGTGAGATGCTCTCCTGGTACGAACTCCTCTACACCGGCAGACCGGCGGAGAAGTGGGTCGTTTACTTCCTCTCCCTCTGCTCTCATCTGGCGGACGCCGCCTTTCTGGAGACCTGCTCGCGGCTGGCGGTGAGCGAGCACTACCGGCATACCCTCCACGATGCGCGGCGGGCGGGGTATGGGGCCCTGGAGCGGCTGGACGAGCTTACTCGCAAACAGCAGCGGATCATGAACAGCACCATCCATGGACTTCTGAAGGAGCTGCCGTCCGAGGTCGTCATACACCTCATGTCCCGCGCCCATCGGGAGGAGATCCGGAGATGCATTTCGCTCTACGTGACGACGCTGCAGGACGTTCACTGTCTCATCACCGGTGACGACCTGCTCGCCATGGGGATCGCTCCCGGCCCCGTCTACCGTACCATTCTTGATCTCCTGCTGGCAGAACAGCTGGACGGCGAACTGACCAGCCGCGAGGACGAGCTCCGGCGTGCCCGTCAGATTGCCGACACCGTCTCCCGGTGATACGTACCGTCATGATCGCGTACCTGTCGTTTTTTGTGACACTTTGTCGTCATAAGGCAGAAATACGTCGCCGAAGACCGGACCTCTTCTGCGGTGTGAGCTGCCTGTAATGGTAAGATGCGAGCAACATTGCGTAATTATTTCAGAAATACGATTGTTACTGTTTTGAAATTATTGGCTTGTGAATTGCATCTGTCCCTTATGCCGGAGCAGATCGCATGACGGGAGGTCAGGATATGAGGTCTCGGGGACGGTTCAGGATCTTCATGTTTGTCACCGCACTGTTCACGTTGTTGCAGTCTACCTTGAGCCGCGCCGAAGACAGCTATTTCCGAGAGATGTTCGTCGATTCATTGTACGGCGCCGTTTCCGGAGCGCTCATCGGCGGCGCCATCATGGTCTTCAAGGACAAACCGCTCGATCATCTCAACTACATGGGGTACGGCGCCGCGGCCGGTGTGCTGGCCGGCGCGTCCTACGGCACGTACAAGATCGGCAGGGCGCTCGCCCAGGTGGATAACGGCAAGGTGCGGTTTGCCATCCCCGCCATCATCCCCGACTTCATCGACGGTACCTCCACCAAACAGGCATCGGTCACCCTCACCACCGACCTGATCCACGGCAGATTCTGAAATATCACACTATTCGGGTAAATCGGGAGCCTTGAGGCTCCCTTTTTCGTTTCAGGCACTACATATCTTGTCCCGACAAGTGCAACAATATGCTAGTGTACGAACGCAAGCTCTACGCAACGACAAAGGATGGCATATGTCAAACCACTCCCGCATCGTATCCCTGGCCGTATCCTGTTTCACCTTTTTCCTTTCCTCGTCGGTCGTCATGGCGGTGCCTGCGGACCCGACTCTGCGTGACCTGGTTCAGGCTGACGGTTCGACGTTCAAGGGACGCCAGTGGGGCGATGAATGGAGTCATGGGTGGGAGACGGATAAGGGGTACACCATCCTGCACGACAAGACAAGCGGCAGATGGGAGTATGCCCGGCGTGGCAGCAACGGCGAACTGGAGTCAAGCTCCCTTGTGGTGGGCTGGGATGCCCCGCCGGCGTCGGTCGGGAAGCGTGTCCGGCCGGCCGACGCGGCCAAAAGACGGGAACGGATGCATGCGCCGCCACCTGCCCTGGACTCTTCATCTCTCTCCACCATGGAAGCCGTATCCACGCCTACGACGGTGCAGCCACCCCAAGGCATCCCCTCGACCGGCGTCAACAAGGTGCCGGTCATCCTGATCAACTTCAGCGACCGGACGACCACCTACACCAAGGCCAACTTCGACACCCTCCTGTTCGGAACCGGCGTCTACTCCATGAAGGACTTCTACACCGAGTGCTCCCGGGGACGGTTCACCGTCTCCGGCGGCACCAACGGCGTCCTGGGATGGTACACTGCATCCCATACCCACGACTACTATGGCGCCAACAACGCCTCTGGCAACGATTCCTGGCCGGGGGACCTGGTGTACGAGGCGGTGCAGGCGGCGGACGCCACGACGAATTTCGCCGAGTTCGATCTGGACGGCGACTGCTATGTGGACGTAGTGGACATCATCCACCAGGGGACCGGTGAGGAGTCGAGTTCCTATGGATCTGCCACGGATATCTGGTCCCACAGCTGGGACCTGTATTCGGCGAATTATTACGGCCAGAGCCACTACAGCGGCTATACGACGAACGATCCCTGCGTGCAGGCGGGGCAATACGTGAAAGTGAGGAAGTACGTTATCGAGCCGGAGCGGTACGGTACCGGCATCAGCACCATCGGGGTCTTCGCCCACGAGTACGGCCATGCCCTGGGGCTCCCCGACCTGTACGATACGGATTATTCGTCCCAAGGGGACGGGAGATGGACCATCATGGCGGGGGGGAGCTGGAACTACGTCTCGGTCCCCGGCGATCGCCCCGCCGAGTTCGATGCGTGGTCGAAATACTTCCTCGGCTGGGTGACCCCGACCAAGCTCGCCGCCACCGCCATGGGGACTCCCTTCAGCCAGGTGGAGACGGGAAGCGGGGTCTACCAGATCCTGAACGGTACTCCTCAGCCGGCGTCCGGCGAGTACTTCCTCTTGGAGAACCGCCAGAAAACGGGCACCACCTTCGATGCGGGGCTCCCCGGCTCCGGTCTGCTCGTATGGCATATCGACGAGACCAAGACCACCAATACCTCGGAGTGCGCCCCCGCAACGGCGGGAGTCTGCGCCGGCACCCATTACAAGGTGGCGCTCCTGCAGGCGGACGGGCTTTTCGAGCTGGAGAACAACACCAGCTCCGGCAACACCGGCGACCCGTTCCCCGGCAGCACCAACAGGACCGTGCTCACCTCCACCAGTACGCCGACAAACCTCCTGTACAGCGGCGCATCCAGCGGATTCAGCCTGGTGAACATCAGCCCGTCAGCAAGCACCATGACCGCCGACGTGGTGTTCGGTACGCTGGCAACCTACCCGCTGAACGTGGCCAATTACGGCGGGAGCGGCACCATCACCAGTTCCCCCGCCGGGATCAACTGCAGCTCCAGCTGCAGCGGTGCATTCTACAACGGCCAGGTCGTGCAGCTGACGGCGGTTCCGGCGACGGGATACAACTTTACGGGCTGGTCGGGGGACTGTACGGGGAGCGGCGCATGCGCCGCCACCATGACCGGTAGCCGTAACGTCACGGCAAACTATGCTGCCGTACAGGCGGGCTGCATGATCATGCGCGGCAGCAGCTGTTACGGAACGCTCGCCGATGCCTACGCAAGCGTATCCGGTACCGACGAGATCATGCTGTCGGCATCCTATTCAACGGCATCCGCGTTCGACTTCAACCGGAATGTGGTGGTCAAGCTCGCGGGTGGGTATGGTGACGGTTTTACCGGCAACGCCGGCGCGACGAGCAGTATCGGTTCGGTGACCGTCGCCACGGGGACGGTGGAGATGGAGAATATCGTCATCCGGTAGGAAAGTGGGGTGACCGGCCGGCCGGTCAGCCGGTCACCGTCCGGATGGACGCCTCGATGCCGTCCAGAAGCAGTTTCATCTCGTCGAGCGTGATGGTGAGCGGGGGGAAGATGACGATGACGTTCCCCAGCGGCCGCAGGAACAGGCCGTGCCTGCGCGCCTCCAGGCAGACCCGCACGCCCACCCGTTCCTCCCACGGATAGGGTTCACGCGTTTCCCTGTCCCGCACCAGTTCCACCGCCCCCACCATGCCGCAGTTCCGCACGTCCCCCACGTGGTCCAGCGCGCGCAGTCCGGCAAGGCGCTCCTTCAGGTAATCCATCTTCGGCGGGAGACTCTCCAGGAGCCGGTCCGTCTCGAACAGCTCCAGGCTCGCCAGGGCGGCGGCGCAGGCGATGGGATTGCCGGTGAAGGTGTGGCCGTGGAAGAAGGTCTTCAGCTCCCGGTATTCCCCCAGGAAGGCGTCGTACACCGCCTGCGTCGTCAGGGTGGCGGCGAGCGGCAGGTAGCCGGCGGTGATCCCCTTCGAAAGCGCCATGATGTCCGGGGTGACCCCCTCCCGATCGCAGGCGAACATGGTGCCGGTGCGGCCGAACCCCACCGCCACCTCGTCGGCGATCATCAGGATGCCGTACCGGTCGCACAGCTCCCGTACCCGTTGCAGGAACCCTTCCGGCTGGACGATCATCCCGCCGGCCCCCTGCAGGAGCGGCTCGATGACGAGCCCGGCGGTTTCAACGGCGTGGGCCGCCATGATCCGTTCCAGCTCCGCGAGGCATTCACGATTGCATCTTTGAGGGTCGCGGGACGGGCAGAGCTCGCACCGGTAGCAGTAGGGGGAGGGGGCGGCGAACGTGGGGAAGAGGAGCGGCCGGAACACCTCGTGGTAGATGTCGATGCCGCCGACGCTCATGGCGCCGACGGTGTCGCCGTGGTAGGCGTTTTTAAAGGAGATGAACTTTGTCCGCTCCGGACACCCCTGGTGCTGCCAGTACTGGAACGCCATCTTGATGGCGATCTCCATGGCGGTGGAGCCGTTGTCCGAATAGAAGACCTTGGTGAGCCCTTTCGGCGCGATCTCCACGAGCCTGCCGGCGAGGAGCGCCGGCTGTTCGCCGGCGAGCCCCAGGAGGGTGGAGTGCTCCAACCGGTCCACCTGCCGCTTTACCGCCGCGTTGATGTGGGGATGGCAGTGGCCGTGCACGTTGGTCCAGATGGCGGCGACGCCGTCCAGCCAGCGGTTGCCGTCCGTATCGATCAGCCAGCACCCTTCGCCCCGTTCCATGACGAGGGGGGGCGTGGCCTCCCATTCGCTCATCTGGGTGAACGGGTGCCAGACGTGCCGGCGGTCCAGCTCCTGCAGCTCCCGTGTCCGCTCAGCCATGGATGCCGCACTCCCGAAGCAGGTGTCCCGTCGACGGCTGCTCGGCCAGCCAGCCGGCCAGGCCGCTCACGATCCCCCGCGGTCCGCTGCGCGCCTGCCGGGGGAAGACCCCCAGGAGCGGCGCGCCGCACAGCTCCTCGATGAGCCGGGGGGCCGATTCCTCCGCCTGGTCCGGCGTCTGCGGGTAACCGTTGATGATGACCCCCTTGAGGTCGATGCCGTGATACTTCGCCATGCGGCAGGTGAGCACCGTGTGGTTGACCGTCCCGAGCGCCGGCCGCGCGACGACGAGGAGCGGGAGCCCCAGCCGCACCGCCAGGTCGGCCACGAGGAGGTTCCCCGCAAGGGGGACCATGAGTCCGCCGGCCCCCTCGACGAGCACCACGTCGTGGTGGGCGGCGAGGCGGTCGAAAGAGGCGGCGATGTCGTCGAGGTCGATGGTGACGCCGTCCAGTTCCGCCGCCACGGAGGGAGCCAGCGGCTCACGCAACAGGTAGGGGGCCATGTCGCGGGAGGCGTGGTGGTTCCCCGCGGCCCATGCCAAGAGCTCCGCATCCTCGGAAACGAGTTTGCCGTCCACGGCATGACAGCCGCTCGTTATCGGCTTCATGACCCCAACCCGGACCCCCCGTTGGTACAGGAGACGGGCGAGGGCGGCGGTGACCACCGTCTTCCCCACGCCGGTGTCGGTGCCGGTGATGAAGATGCCGCGCGGCGTCTTCATGCGTCACCACAGCAGGAGTCGATCGGCACCTCCAGGTCCTTCAGCATCTGCCAGTCCTGTTCCGGTGCCCGGCCCGTCGTGGTCAGGTAGTTGCCGATCATGGTGCCGCTGGCGCCGGCGAAGAAGATCCACGACTGCAGGTCGCGCAGGTTCTTCTCCCTGCCGCCGCAGACGGCGATCTTTTTGTCGGGGAGGGCGAAGCGGTACAGGGCGATGGTGGTGAGGCACTCCAGCGGGGTGATGTTGTTCGCGTCGGCGAGCCGCGTGCCGGGGATCGGGTTCAGGAAGTTCAAGGGGACCGCGTCCACCGCAAGCTCCCGGATGGTGAGCGCCATCTCGATCCGCTGGGCCATGGTCTCCCCCAGCCCGAAGATGCCGCCGCAGCAGACCTTCATTCCCGCCTCCTTCACGGCACGTACCGTCGCCAGGTCCTCGTCGTACGCGTGGGTGGTGCAGACGTTGGGGAAGAAGCTGCGGGAGGTCTCCAGATTGTGGTGATACGTCTCGGCGCCCGCCTCCCTGAGGGCCCGCGCCGTTTTCCGGTCGATGATCCCGAGCGAACAGGATGGCGCGATGCCGGTTTCCTGCCGGATACGGGAGAGTGCCCGGCAGATTCGCTCCAGTTCCTCGCCTTCGGCAATGCCGGTGCCGCTCGTCACGATCCCGTAGCAGCTGGAGCCGTTTGCCTCGGCCTCCTTCGCGCCGGTCACGATCCGCTCCTCGTCCACGAGGGGATAGACCGGTACGTCGGAGACATGGTGCGCCGACTGGGCGCAGAAGGAGCAGTTTTCCGGGCAGCGGCCCGACTTGGCGTTGATGATGGCGCAGAGGGACACCTCAAGCCCCATGAACCGTTCGCGGATGCGGCTTGCGCCGAGGAAGAGGGCGAACCGGTCGTTTCCCTGCACCAGGGAGAGACGGATCAGTTCGTCCTCCGTGGCGGGGTGGCCGCCGGCGCTGATCCGGCCGGCAATCTGATCGATAAGGGGTTGCATGGAATACCTCCTGGTGCGTGAATATCATAGCGGAAACCGACTTGTCAACCGTATCCGGATTCCGGGTTGACGACTCTCCTTTTGTCCCGAATCGGGGCTGCAGCTTGCGGGGTTACCCGGTTTGTGATAGATACAGCACACCGATACCGCAGAACGTCGTGCCGGCATTCTCGATCCATAAGGAAACGTATGGAGACCCTCCTCGATCTGTTTGACGGTTTTTCCGGGCACCGGGAGCGGACCGCCTGCGTGTACCGCACCGGCGTGCGGCGCCGCGTCACGACCTACGGCGACCTGCACGACCTGGCGCTCCGGATGGCCGGCCGGCTTGCCGCAGATGGCGTCGGTAGCGGAGACCGGGTACTACTCTGGGGGCCCAACTCCCCCTGGTGGGTGGTCTCCTTCTGGGGGCTCATGCTGCGTGGTGCGGTGGCGGTGCCGGTGGATTTTGCCTCCGGCCGGGAGCGGGCGGAGACCATCGTGCGCCTCACGGAGGCGAAGCTGGCGATCCAGAGCCGGTACAAGCTGGACCGGGCTGCCGGTGTCCCGACGATCCTTCTGGAGGAGCTGGAGGAGCTCTTGGCGGACGCGCCGCCGGTAGTGGACCGCCCGGCCGTGGCGCCCGACGCACTGGCGCTTCTCATGTACACCTCCGGTACCACCGGCGATCCCAAAGGGGTGATGCTCACCCACCGGAACCTCGTGGCGAACCTCTCCCAGATCGAACGGCACATCCCCGTTGTCCGTCCCGAGTTCACCTTCCTTTCGCTCCTCCCCCTGTCGCACATGTTCGAACTGATGGGGGGGCTCTTCACCCCGCTTCTCAACGGCAGCTGCATCGTTTATCTCAGGACCCTCAAGCCGTCGGCCATCATGGAGGCGCTCTCCGAGGAGGAGGTGTACGCCCTCATCGCCGTGCCGCGTCTCCTGCAGCTTCTGAAAAGCTCCGTGGAGCGCGAGCTGGGTGCGCGGGGGCTCATGGGTCCGTTCCGGTTCCTGCTGAAGGTTGCGGCGAAGATGCCGCCGGCACCGCGTCGGATGCTCTTCTTCCCGGTGCGCCGCAGGTTCGGCCGGCACTGCGACCTGTTCGTCTCCGGTGGGGCACCGCTCGCGCCGGAGCTGTTCCGGTTCTGGGACGCCCTCGGCTACACCGTGCTTGAGGGGTACGGGCTCACGGAGTGCGCGCCGGTCCTCACCGCCAACCGGCCCGGTTACCAGGCGGCGGGGAGTGCCGGCGAGCCGCTGCCCGGCGTCGAGCTCAGGTTCGACGGGCAGGAGGTGCAGGCACGGGGGGATAACGTCTTCGCCGGCTATTACCAAAACCCGGCCGCGACGGCGGCGGCCTTCACGGGCGACGGCTGGTTCCGTACCGGCGATCTCGGGGAGCTGGACGGGGCGGGGCACCTGCGGATCAAGGGGCGGAGCAAGGAGATGATCGTCACCGGCGCGGGGATCAACGTCTACCCGGATGAACTGGAGGCGCTCCTGAATGGTGCCTTCGGCATCCGGGAGGCCTGCGTCATCGGCGTCGACCGGGGGGAGGGGGAGGAGGTGCATGCCGTCCTCATCATGGACGGGACGCATGTTTCGCCGGAGGAGGCGGTCGCCCGGGCGAACGAGCGGCTGGACCCGCTCCACCGGATCGCCGGTTTCTCTCTCTGGCCGGAGGTCGAGTTCCCCAAGACCACGACGCTCAAGATCCGCAAGTTCATGGTGAAGGAGACGATCCTTCGGGCGGGACGGGGCGAGGTCGCGGCCCAGGCGGGGGACCGGCTCGTCGGGATCATCGCCGGAGTGACCGGCGTTTCGCCGGCCGAGGTGACGGAGGAGAGCTCGCTCGTGAACGGGCTGGGACTTACCTCCATCGGCCGGCTGGAGCTGGTGAGCATCCTGGAACAGGAGTTCCGCCTCGATCTGGACGAGGCGCAGATAGCCCCCCGGACCACGGTGGCGGAGCTGCGCCGCATGGTGGACCGCCGGGAGGCGGGGCAGGGGCAGGGACATTTCCGGCAGTGGGCGTTCACGCCGTTCGTGCGCCGGGTCCGCATGCTGTGCGACCTGCTCTTGCACCGGCATATATTCAACCGGTACGTAGAGCTGCACACGGAGGGGCTGGAGCTGCTGGATGGGGTGAGCGGACCGGTGCTGTTCATCTCCAACCACCTGAGCTACCTGGACCAGCCGGCGATCATGTTCGCCCTGCCGCCTGAGTGGCGCTACAACACCGCAACGGCGGCCTGGGCGGAGTTCTTCTTCCAGAACTTCCGGACGCTCCCCCAGAAGCTCTGGAAGCGTCTCTGTTTCGAGTACGGCACGATCGGCGCGTGGCTCTTCCCCCTGTCCCAGACCCACGGTTTCCGTGCCACCCTGGGGTTCATGGGGCACCTGGCGGACCGGGGGCTGAACATGCTCGTCTTCCCGGAGGGGGAGCGCTCAAAGGACGGCCGTCTCCTGCCGTTTCGGCTGGGGTTGGGGATCATGGTGCAGGAGCTGGGGGTGCCGGTCGTTCCGGTGCATATCGCGGGGCTGGAGAAGGTGCTTCCCCGCGACGGCACCTGGCCGCACCGGGGGGCGGTGACGGTCCGGTTCGGCGCACCGCTGGAGCTGCGTGGGAAGGAGGCGGCGGAGATCGTCGCCAGTGCGCGGCAGGCGGTGGAGGAGTTGGGGATGCGGCAGGGGTAACGGCCTGCCGCAGCGTTGGTTGTCATAGGGGGGCGGGGGGTCACTTTATAGCGAGTTGATCGACCGTCAGTTGCCCGTTCCGGATGATCAGCGATCCGGACAAAACCGTGGGCATGCCGCTTCTGGCCGAGTATTGGGGGTTGTAGCCTCCCTGAAGCGTGATGTTCTTGTCCTCTGAAAGATCCAGATTCTCCGTGAGAACCCCATCCAGGGTTTGAATGGTGGCGACCGGATCAGCCGCAGAATAGGCGAAATTCAACGTAAGATAGCCGGTGCCGTTGATTTGGACTTTGGGCGCCGGTTGGAACACCGCACCTACGAAGTGATACGTATCCATCTGAACCTCGCATGTGGACGTCCCCTGGCAGTCTCCATACCATCCTGCAAAATATGCATCCGCATCAGGTGTCGCAACAAGGGTTACCGTCTCGTTGGAAGCATAGGCGGCAGAACAGCCGGAGGTTACCTCATGTGAACACTGGATGCCGGCCGGGGAACCGGTTACGGTCCCATAGTCCGATGTATAGGCGTCAAGCCAGTTGACTCCGGTAATATCGTATGAGAAGTCGATATTGTTCACCGTCTGGGGAGCGGTTACCTGGATCGGCGTAGCGGTCTGGAATGACAGTCCACCATACCATACGGCCCTTTCATTAAGCAGTAGGTTAGCTTGAACGTAATAGGTGCCGGTTTGCAGGCCCGAGAAGAAATAGTATCCGGAGGCATCCACCGGCCGTGTGGATGCGACCTGCGTGCCTCCCGCATCGAAGAGAGAGACCCTCAAAAATAAATTACCGTTGCTGATCGTCCCGCTGAGACCGCCGCCTGCGCCCAGTTGCGCGTCGATACCCGCCACGTAATTGGCGTCTGAAATCACCACCGGCGTCGATTCCTGCATATACAATGTCCCGCCGTACCACAGTTGCTGCAGTCCGGTAGAGCTGAATTTCACATAGTATTGACCGTCGACAAGTCCTGCCAGTGAATAGTTTCCGGACGCGTCAGTTGAACCTGATGATACGGCCGTGCCGTCGTTCGTGTAAAGGGTGATATATGCGGTGGAGAGGGGGGCGTTCGCAGCGTCGACAACGGTACCGCTGATCCGGCCACCGAGGGCCAGCATACCGTCGATGCCGGAAACGACACTAGAGGCTGTTACGATAATCGGGGTTGCCGCTTGCTGGGTCCGGGTATTTCCGTACCAGGAAGGGCTTAACCCGGCTTTGCCGAAACTGACGAAGTACATGCCTGCCGGAATGCCGGTGAACTGATAGGCCCCCGTTGCATCCGAATCGGCATAGAGAAGATTCGTGCCGCTCTGGTCGAACAGTGCCACCGTAACTCCCTGGACCGGGTTGTTCAGTGGCCCCCTGACCGTGCCGGCGATACGGGCGCCAACTCCTACCTGGACATTGATGCCGGTAACCGGCGTGGGGCCGGCGATTACGACCGGTGCTGCAAGCGACCGGGATGTGGTGCCACCGTACCAGACGGGCAGGCCATAGCTCTGAGGTGGATAGACCTGGATATAATAGGTGCCGACCGGGAATCCCCTGAAGATGTATTTCCCATAAGTATCCGTGGTCGTTCCCCCGCCGGTTATACCATTACCTGAAGCATCATAGAGGCTTACGCTGATACCCGAGACCGGAGAGCCGGTCGCATCGGTGACGGTGCCTCCGACACTGCTTCCCACCCCCATCTTTATGGTTATTCCGCTGACCGTTCCGGGGGATGTGACCGGTATGGCGGTGGCTGCCTGCAGGGTCAAGGCACCGCCATACCATGTTTCGGGCGTACCGCTGCTGAAACACTTGATGTAATAGTCGCCGCTCTTCAGGTTGCTGAACGAAAAGTTGCCGTTTGTGTCGCTGTTAGTGCTGCCGCCGTAAGAGTAGCTTACCGGGGTGCCGGTCGAATCGTACAGTGTCAACGATGCATTCGACAGGGGCAGGTCGTTGACATCGGTAATGGTCCCGGTGATCTTCCCGGAGCCCGTATCCAGTGCGATATTCACCCCCGAAAAGACATCCCCGGGGGAGGCGATGGTAATCGGCAGTGCGGCATCAATCGTTGCCCCTCCATACCATGCCGCATATGCTGCCTGAACGTAATAGGTCCCGTTGCCTATCCCCCGAAAGGAGTAATTACCCGAGGCATCGGTGGTGGTGGACATGGAATCGAAATCCCCGGGCGTCGTCCTGTGAAGGGATACGGTTACATTGGGGACGGGATTCAGGGCCGCGTCGGTAATCGTGCCGCTGATGCTGCCGCCGACACCCAGCTGGCCGTTGATGGCAGTCGTGGTATCCGGTGCGGAAACCACCACAGGTGTGGACGTGAACCTGCTCAGTGCCCCCCCGTACCAGACGGTCTGATAGTTGAGTGCCGAAAACTGAAGGTAATACGTACCACTCTCCATCCCCGATATCGTGTAGGTGCCCGTTGCATCCGTAGATACGTAATATGAAGGGCCGATTCCGAGTAACCGGCTTGCATAAACGGTTGCGCCGGAAACCGGATTCCCTGACGCGTCGGTCACCGACCCGCTCATGCCGCCGCCCAAGGAGAGCGTGGCGTTAATGTCGGTGAGTGTGTCGGGAGCATTCAGGGTTATGGGTAGTGCGGTATTCTGACTGGTGGCGCCGCCGTTCCAGCGGGTCAGATACCCTGGTTTGGCAAACTGAATGGTGTAGAGGTCGCTGGTTAGGGTGGTGAATGCGTAATGGCCGGCGACATCTGTGGTTGCAGAGGCTGCGTAGCTTCCGGAATAGCTGCGGATGGTCACGGTCGCATTGGGGAGAGGGAGGCTTGTTCCATCCATAATCGTGCCGGTAATGCTCCCTGACGCAGCAGCTGCGGCAGGAATGGCCGTCGCAACTATCAGCATGCTTGCGAGAAAGACGATCGTTACGAGTAATATTTTATTCATATGGATGCTCTCCCTGTTTGCGCCGCAGGGTGGCTTTCCCGCATGCTCTGCTGAAAGTCCGGCCCCCGATAAGGCAACCCCGATCGGTGATTATAGTACGTCATCGTTATTTGCACTGCAAGTGTTTATTAATGGTCTACATCTCAGGACGAGACAAAGCGTGGGGCAAGCTGAAGCCTTCTTGGTGGGATTACGACCTTGTGACGTTAATGCGGCTACGAGATGGCATCCTTGCAATCCTGCCCCAATCGGTTCCCTGAACAGGAGGAATGCCTTTGTTTCGCGTCGTATGCAGGTTTGGGGGGCAGATCACCTGTTGAGTTTGTCTGAAAGTCAGGTCCCACTGGATTATCGCCACAACATATCCTGTAAGTTACAAAGCACAATGGAGTGGTTGAGTGTGCCCCGGGAGGTTGGTCATGAAAAAGTTCGCAGCGTTCATTATCATGCTGGTGACGACACTGCTGCTGACCGCCATATCGGCATTTCCCGCAGGTGTCCTTCTTTCAGGCGCTTATGGCCCGTACGTGCCATACGGCGGAAATTTTGACAGTGAACAGGGCGTCGGGTCGCAGCACACGGTGGTTTTCGGTGGCTTCTACAGTACCCGCGTACCGTTTAGCGGGGCCTACGGCGTAACGGGTGAGGAGTGGGGCACCCGTACTGCGCTTTCCGGCTCGTGCGGCGCGTACGGTCCGTACCCTCCCCAAAAAAGGGTGGCCGAGGCATCGAGGAGCAACTGCATGGTCGTGGCAACGGTCTGTTCGCTGGATATCTTCAAAAAACCACCGGCAGCCTGCAGGCCGAACGACACACAAGATGAGGCAAGCATGTGAGGAACACCTGCCTCTTTCATGTCTGCGGTACATACCTGCCCCGCAGGGTTCAAGCCGTCAGCAGGGCTGCAATCTCCTCGCGCTCCATCTCTTTTGCCATTTCTGCGGCGGTGATTCCGTTGTTGTTTCTGATGGATCTGTCCGCCCCCCTGGCCAGAAGCGTCCGTACCGATTCGAGCTGGTTGCGGAATACGGCCACGAACAGGGGGGTATAGCCGTACATGTTCTGCCGGTTTATGTCGGCGCCCCTGTCGATCAGGTGGTCTATCTCCTTGACGTTGCCGACGTACGCCGCCCGGTGCAGCGCCGTTTCGCCGGACCTGTTGGTGGCATCGATATCGGCCCCCTTTTCCAGCGCCAGATCGATCAGGTCGATCTTCCCCTTCTCCGCGCACCAGTAGATGAACGGTGTTCTCCAGCCGCTGAGCGTATTCGGATCGGCGCCTTCCTCCAGCAGAGTCCGTGCCCGCGTATAATTGTGATTGTACATCGTCTCCTTCAGTTTGATGTTGAGGTGATCCGTGTCGGTATGATGGTCATTTTTCATGTTGCTTGCTCCGATTCCGGTTGGCTGATGTCCTGGATTGCGATAGGTGTTGGGGAAACAGATTATGAAATGACTTCACTCCCGGTCTAGTCTCTCGTTTCGCCGGTCGTCGTGGACGCTCCATGTAGCCTCTTCTCTCAGAAATCATCGGTTCATTGCTTATCACCCCGTCTCTAAAAACGCAACCCCTTCATACGTGCAGCAGCGTGATACCTCCTCCTTGCGCTTTTTGCCGACTCAAGTATAATTAGCGTACAATAATTAAATATATTATAGTGCTCAGCCTGTAGTGGTAAATGCTGAATCATTACTGCATGAAGGGAGGATGGTCGCTGAAGCTGGCCGACATCGTCGATGATGGCAATAGTCCACCAGTAGGCGAAAAATACCGACTTGAACTTTAGTGCCGGACTCCATCCAGTATTCCTTCAGGCACGTGCTGGTAACTGGCGATAGATACAGTCCGGATAAACAACCTGTGACACAAGCCGAGAAAGGGAGGTGTTCTATGGAAAACATTGTGCAATATCGGCAGATTGTAACCGGATACGCCACGGAACTCGGCATTAAGGTTTTTGCGGTAATACTGTTCTGGCTGGTCGGTCGCTGGCTGATCGGCCTGGTGGGACGGATGTTGCACGGTGTGTTGGAAAAGCAGAAAGTCGATCCCACCCTGATGCGTTACATCGGCAATTTTGTCGCAGTGACGCTGAACATCGTGCTGGTTGTGGCCATCCTCGGCTACTGCGGGATACAAACCACGACCTTCGCAGCATTGGTCGCCGGTATCGGCATCGCTATCGGTGCCGCCTGGGGCGGACTTCTCTCCAACTTGGCGGCGGGAATTTTTCTCGTCGTATTGCACCCATTCAAGGTTGGCGATTTCGTGACAATCGGTGGGGTGACCGGCACCATCAAGGAAATCGGCCTCTTCACCACTACTGTCAATACACCGGATAACGTCATGACGCTGGTAGGAAACGCCAAGATTTTCGGCGATACTATTCAGAATTTCACCGCTAACGATTTCCGACGAGTCGAACTAAAGTGCCAGCTTGCCGCTAACGCCGATCACGTGGCAGCTATGCAGCTTTTGCGCGACAAACTTGCGACACTTCCTAACGTTCTGAAACAACCAGCGGTGGAAGTGGAAATTCTCGACTTTACATTGGTCGGTCCGATACTCGCCGTGCGTCCCTTCTGTCATAACGATCACTACTGGCAGGTATATTTTGACGGCAACCGTACCATCCGTGAGGCCCTGGCGGCAGCGGGGTTCCCGGCACCGATGCCTGCCCAGATGGTCGTTGTACACAACCCGGTTGTTTAGATGGCAATCAAGATTCGTTCCGCCGCTGGAAGTGAAACAGTGTCGATTTCTTTCCGCCCATAAAATAGGAGGTTCCATCATGTCACGCAAAACTATCCTTCAATCTGTACGCGTCGGTATCGTTGTTGGCATTTTTTCGGCAGGCTTCTTATGCGGTTCGTTAACCCAACACAGTGCAAATGCCGACTGGGGGGAATTAGGCGGCGCGGTGCTTAAACAGGCAGGTGAAAGCGGAGGTGTAGCTGGAAGCGTGGTTCAACTCAGCACGGCAATAACCGAAATGGATAAACATGTCAGCGGACTTCAACAGAACCTTGATACACTGAAAAAAGTAAAGGCGTCGCTTGGTGGGAAGTGAAGAGGGGCATTGGGTTATGCTTGGGCCGCGTCCATGTCCACGGTGATGTCGCCGAACTGCTCCACCTTCGGGCCGATCGGTTTGATGAAACCGATCCGGTCGTACTTCTTCCGAGACACGTGCAATCGCCTGAGTCGTCCGTTCTGGCCAACTACGACTACAACAGCGCGTCGATCGCCTCGAAGTCGATCTCCCGCTCCGCGTTGGCGGTGATCCAGTTGAGCTTCTCCTTGTCGGCGGCGGTGATCTTGGCCACGTCTTCCATGACGGCGGTGAAGACCTCCGCCGTGGAACGCTCGATCCGGATGTAGGGGATGCCGCTGTCGTCGAGGATCTGCTGGCTGACGTTGGTGATGGGGGTGCGCCCGGAGATGACGAGCCCGGCGATCTTGTCCCGGTAGGCCGGGATGTGGTAGAGGGAGGAGAGGGTGACGATCAGCTCGTCGCGGGAGCTGGTGAGGAGCATGAGGGTCGAGTCCTGCAGCCCGTCCACGACCCGCTGGGACGAGGCGGCACCCAGCTGGATCTGGTGGATGATCCGGCTTTTCTCTTCGTCGGTGCCGCGGACCGGCAGCCTGAACAGATGGCCGATGTGGGCGAGGGTGGGGTTGGCCAGGATGGGGGAGTAGTTGAAGCCGCCGATGACATGCTGGCCGTTGTGGTCGAAGGCACGGTGCAGGTAGGAGAGGACGTCGTCCCGTTTGCCGGGGATGAGCTTGTTCACCACGATCATTCGGACGTCCGCCTGCTCCTCCCGGTAGAGCGACAGGTTGAGGTGGACGGCGTCGATGACGCTGCCGATGCCGCTGCCGGAGACGATCATGACCGGTGCCTCCAGCAGCTTCGCGACCCGCGCGTTGGAAAGGCCGATGACGGAACCGACGCCGCTGTGCCCCGCCCCCTCGATGATCAGCAGGTCGTATTTCTTCTCCAGCTGGGCAACCGCATCGACGATCTGCCGCTCCAGCGTCTCGTTGCTGATGATCCCCACCAGGTACTGCCGGGTGAAGTTCTTGTGCATCGCCACCGGCGACATGAGGTGGATGTCCTCCTCCAGGCCGAAGGTGCGCGCCATGAGGGCCGCGTCCATGTCCACGGTAATGTCGCCGAACTGCTCCACCTTCGGGCCGATCGGCTTGATGAAACCGATCCGGTCGTACTTCTTCCGTGCGAGATGCATGAGCGAGACGCTCATGGTGGTCTTGCCGCAGTTCTGTCCCGTTGCCGCGATGAATACCTTTTTGGCCATGTCGTACCGTCCTGATGGGGAAAAGCCCGGAGGCCGCACCTGTTCGTGCGTGGTGTCGTTCGTGGTGTTGCCGAGCTGTCCGGATCGGGGAGGGGGATACCGGATGCAAGAAAGGCCGCTGGAGGAGCGGCCTTTCCGTTCAATGCAGAATGGTGCCTAGATCCAGGCGTCGCCGCCGTCGTACTTGAACGAGCCGTCCTTCGTCTTCGGGCTCATCTTGAACTTGGCTTCCCTGGCACAGCTCCTCAGCTTGTCGATGGCGTTTTCACGCACGTCCCCCAGCTTCTCACGGACCTGGCTGCCGGTCTTGGGGGTCAGCAGGAGGGTGACGCCTGCGGCGATCACGGCGCCCGCCATGAATGCCACTACTGCCGATGTGTCGATCGAGTTGCGATTGCTCATGGTGTCCTCACAACGTTGCATGGTTGGTGTAACTTCATGGTTGTTAATAGCATACTTTTTTTCGTATGAAAACAGCTATCTTCAGGTGGTACGGCGGCGAAGGCCGCGTCCCGTCCGCCTGTACGATGTCGGCACGGAGCAGGCCGGCGTCAGCCGCCGCATCACGGTTTCGCCGATTTCAGCGCCTTCTCCAGCTGGGCCGGATCGAACCCCTTCAGTACCGTCCTGCCGTCGTTGCCGATGACGATGACCGGCACCCCCTGGCTGTGGTACTTCTTCGTGAGCTCTTCCATCGCGGTCGCGTCCAGTTCCACGTCCTTGTTGATGAACGGTATCTTGTGCTCCGTCAGGTACTCCTTTGCCGCCATGCAGTGCGGACACCAGGATACGGAGTAGAGCACCACCTTCGGGTAGATGTGCTGCACGGGGGCCGCGGGGTTGATCCTGCTCTGGGTGTCGGTGACAGCCTCGGCGGCAAAGACGGCCGTCGCCGAGAAGGTCAGGGTGAGGACGATGAGTAGCCGGATGACGGGTGACATGTAGTTCATCCTCCTGTTAATTTGGTGACACCACTATACCACACTCCGAACCGGTTACACGGCGGATCGGCGAAATATTTGCTTGCGCCGGAGGCGGCCATGTGGCACTCACTGAAAGAGCGGTGCCATCTCTGGAGAACGGGAGCTGATCATGGGACAGCGGGTGAGGATCGGGCAGGCGGTTGCGGCAGGGGCGACGGGGCAGGAACTGGAGTTGCGGGGGTGGGTTCGGACGGTGCGGACCGGCAAGGAGGTGACCTTCATCGTCCTGAACGACGGGTCATCCCTGTCCGGCATCCAGGTGGTGGTGTCGCCCGGTCTTGCCAACTACGAGGAGGTGAGCCGGACCGGCACCGGCAGCGCCCTTGTGGTCAGGGGGACGCTGCAGCCGTCTCCCGCCGCCGGCCAGGCGGTGGAACTGCACGCGACGGCGGTTGAGGTCGTCGGTCCCTCAGACGAGAGCTACCCGCTTCAGAAAAAAAGGCACACCTTCGAGTACCTGCGCACCATTGCCCACCTGCGCCCCCGTACCAACACCCTCGGCGCCGTGTTCCGCGTCCGCTCCTTCCTCGCCCAGGCGATCCACCGGTTCTTCGCCGAACGGGGGTTCCTGTACGTCCACACCCCGATCGTCACGGCCAACGACTGCGAGGGGGCCGGCGAGCTGTTCCGGGTGACCACGCTGGACCCGGAACAGGTTCCCCGCACCGAGGGCGGTGTCGATTACGGTGCCGACTTCTTCGGCCAGGCCACCGGCCTCACCGTCAGCGGCCAGCTGGAGGGGGAGCTGTTCGCCCAGGCGTTCACCGACATCTACACCTTCGGCCCCACCTTCCGGGCGGAGAACTCGAACACGGCGCGGCATGCCGCCGAGTTCTGGATGATCGAGCCGGAGATGGCGTTCGCCGACCTGATGGACGACGCCCGGCTCGCCGAGGCGTTTCTCCGGTATCTCTGCCGGCAGGTGCTGGATGGCTGCGGGGAGGACCTGGAGTTCTTCAACCGCCAGATCGATCCGGGGCTCATCCAGCGGATCGAGGCGGTGGCCTCCACCCCCTTCGCCGTCATGGAGTACACCGAGGCGGTGGAGCGGCTGCAAAAGGCGGACGTCGCGTTCGCCTATCCGGTGCAGTGGGGGCTCGACCTGCAGACGGAGCACGAGCGGTACCTGACGGAGCAGCTGGTGGGGGGGCCGCTCTTCGTCGTCAACTACCCGAAGGAGATCAAGGCGTTCTACATGCGCCAGAATGGTGACGGCCGCACCGTGGCCGCCATGGACCTCCTGGTCCCCAAGGTGGGGGAGATCATCGGCGGCAGCCAGCGCGAGGAGCGGTACGACCTCCTCTTCCGGCGGATGGAGGAGACGGGGATCGCGCCCGATGCGCTCTGGTGGTACCTGGATTCCCGCCGCTGGGGCTCCACCCCCCATGCGGGGTTCGGCCTCGGGTTCGAACGGCTCATCATGTACCTCACCGGGATGGAGAACATCCGCGACGTGATCCCGTTCCCCCGCACGCCGCGCCACGCCGAGTTCTGATTCTCCGCAACCTTCGCAACTCCGCAAATATCAGTTCGCTCCCTCCTTGCGGGGGAAGGCTGGGGGGCACATGTTGCACGGATTGCCGCTTCACCCGCCCCCTGACCCCCTCCCGTCAAGGGAGGGGGGATAATGCGAAACGCTGCACGGTACTAGTCGACAGGAGGTCCCATGTTCGTCCATTCCGCCCGTATCGAGCTGCGGCTCCCCAGCCGTTCCCTGAAGGGGAAGCGGGGGATCGTCAAGAGCATCCTCGCCCGTTCCCGGAACCTGTTCAACGTCTCGTCGGCGGAGGTGGAGCTGCAGGACGTGCTTGATCGCGCCGTCCTCGGTTTCGTCACGGTAACGGAGAGCCGGAACGCCGGCCGCCGGACCATGGAGCGGCTGGAGGACTGGATCGCCGAGGAGCGGCCCGACGTGGAGATCGTCGGGGTGGAGCTGGAGGAGCGGTAACCTGCCGGGAAAGGCACTCGCACGCAACGACGCAACGTAAGGCAAGGCAAGAGAGGTGGCTTCCATCTCCTCGTTCATGCATCTAAAGTGGGAGTTGTTACGTTGCGTTCGTCGCTTGATAGCGCCTACTTTCGGTGCGGCGTTGCGTGATCAACTGCTTAGCTTCGGTTTGATTGTCGTTCATGACGGTTGCCGATTCGGATTGCCGTGGTAGACTCAGGAAATATTCAACACCACCGGCACCCAATCCTGCAGCCGGGGGCCATTCACCACAAGGAGGCAAATACGATGTCATATGAAGCGAAAGACTATGCAAAGCTCGTCGGTATGGCTGGATTCAGCGAGGCACTCATCAAGAATCACTTCACCCTGTACCAGGGGTATGTGGCCAATACGAACAAGGTGCTGGACACCCTCGCCCAGATGGCGAAGGACGACAAGGCATCCGCCTACGAGTTCGCCGAACTGACCCGCCGGCTCGGCTGGGAGTTCAACGGCATGCGGCTGCACGAGTACTACTTCGAGAACCTGGGGGGCACGGCTCCCCTCGATCCGGCGGGCAGGCTGGCAAAGAAGCTTGCCGAGGAGTTCGGCAGCGTGGAGGCGTGGGAAAAGCAGTTCCGTGCCGTCGGCGCCATGCGCGGCATCGGCTGGGCGGTACTCTACCAGGACAACCAGACCGGCCGGCTCATGAACCTCTGGATCAACGAGCATGATGTCGCGCACCCGGCGGGGTGCGCCCCGATCCTGATCATGGACGTCTTCGAGCACGCCTTCATGCTGGACTACCAGCTGAAGCGCGCCGACTACATCGCCGCGTTCTTCACCAACATCGACTGGAAAGCGGTGGAAGCCCGCCTGAAATAACGATACCACCATCGGTGCCATGGGGGGATAGCCGGACGGTTATCCCCTTTTTTTCGGCATCGCCTCTTTGCATACTGCAGGAAAGGTATGGTACAGTCGCACCGCGCGTGCGGACAGGCTTTCGCCGCATCACTGCAGGACCGATGATCGGAGCAAAAGCATGGCAGACGAAGTACTGGACAGGCTGAAGATCGACAAGACCTCCGGACCGGTGCGCCGGCGCCGCAAACGCTGGATCGTGCCGCTGATCGTGGTGATCCTGCTGGTCGCCATCGGCGCGGTCATCGTGTCCCGATCCGCCGTGAAGGTGGAGACGGTGGCGATCGCCCGCGTCTACCCGTCCCAGGGGTTCACCCTCCTGAACGCCAGCGGCTACGTGGTCGCCCAGCGGAAGGCCGCGGTAGCGTCCAAGACCACGAGCCGGTTGGAATGGCTCGGGGTGGAGGAGGGGAGCCGGGTGAAGGCGGGGCAGGTAATCGCCCGGCTGGAGGACAAGGACGTGGTGGCGACCCGCAACCAGGCGGCCGCCAACGTGGAGACGGCCCGGTACTCCCTCGACCAGGCGAAGGCCGAGCGGCACGACGCCTCCCTCTCCTTCGACCGTCAGAAGTCGCTCCTGAAGGACGGGGTCGTCTCCCGGTCGGACTACGATGCGGCGCAGGCGCGTCTGCTCAAGGCCAAGGCGGCGGTCTCCGCCGCCGAGTGGCAGATCAAGGCCGCCCGGTCGGCGCTGAAAGAGGCGGAGGCGGCGGTCGGCTACACCCTCATCCGGGCGCCGTTCGACGCGGTCGTGCTCACCAAGGACGCGGACGTGGGGGACATCGTCACCCCGCTGGGGGCGGCGGCCAACGCCAAGGCGGCGGTCGTCACCATCGCCGACCTCGGCTCGCTCCTCATCGAGGCGGATGTCTCCGAATCCAATCTCGCCAAGGTGCACACGGGCCAGCCGTGCGAGATCCAGCTGGACGCCCTGCCGGATCGCCGGTTCCGGGGGGAGGTGCATACCATCGTCCCTACCGCCGACCGGACCAAGGCGAGCGTCATGGTGAAGGTCAAGTTTATCGATCACGACCCCCGCGTCCTCCCGGAGATGAGCGCCCGGGTGGCGTTTCTGGAGCACCAGGTCGCCCCGGACGAGCGCGCGCCGCGTACCGCGGTGAACCCCGCCGCGGTCGTGAACCGGGGCGGCCGGACGGTGGTCTTTACCGTCAAGGGGGACCGGGTGACGGAGACGCCGGTTACCACGGGGGAGCGGCTCGGCGACCTGGTTACGCTTGTGAAAGGCGGCGAGCCCGGTGGGAAGGTCGTGCTGAACCCGCCGGAGAAGCTTGAAAACGGCAGCCGGATCGAGGCGGCGACACCGCAATGACCGGGTCCGCAACAGAGGTCGTCGTCTCCATCCGGAACCTGTCCAAGGCCTACCGCCGGGGGGACCAGTCGGTGCCGGTGCTGGAGGATATCTCCTTCGACATCCGGGCTGGGGAGTTCCTGGCGCTCATGGGACCGTCCGGCTCGGGGAAGAGCACGCTCCTGAACCTTCTGGCGGGGATCGACAGCGCCGACACGGGGAGCATCGTCATTGACGGCACCGACATCACCAAGCTTTCCCAGGCGGAGCTCGCCGACTGGCGGGCGCTGAACGTGGGGTTCATCTTCCAGTTCTACAATCTCATTCCCGTCCTCACCGCCTTCGAGAACGTGGAGCTGCCGCTTCTGCTCACCAACCTCTCCCGCCGGGAACGGCGGGAGCATGTGGAGACGGCGCTGTCGCTCGTGAACCTGTCGGACCGGGCGGACCACCGTCCGTCCCAGCTCTCCGGCGGCCAGCAGCAGCGGGTCGCCATCGCCCGGGCCATGATCACCGATCCCGCCATCCTCGTGGCCGACGAGCCGACGGGGGACCTGGACCGCCAGTCGGCGGAGGATATCCTGACGCTCATGGACCGGCTCGTCACCCGCTTCGGCAAGACCGTCGTCATGGTGACCCACGACCCCCGCGCCGCGGAGAAGGCGTTCCGGGTGCTCCACCTGGAAAAGGGGCTCCTGAACCATGTTCCTGCTTAAGTTCATCTTCAGGAACGCCTTCCGTCACAAGCTCCGGACCTTCCTCACGGTGGTGGGAGTCGCCGTCGCCATCCTCGCCTTCGGGATGCTCCGCACCCTGGTGGGGCTCTGGTACCTGGGGGTGGAGACATCCTCCGCCTCCCGGCTCGTCACCCGGAACGCCATCTCCCTCATCTTTCCCCTCCCCATATCGTACGAGGAACGGATTCGCCAGGTGAGCGGCGTGAAGAGCGTCTCTTTCGGCTCCTGGTTCGGCGGGATCTACATCAACGAGAAAAACTTCTTCGCCAACTTCGCCATCGATCCGAAATCCTACCTGGACCTGTACCCCGAGTTCGTCCTTTCCCCCGCCGAGCGGCTGGCGTTCCTCCGGGACCGCACGGGGGCGGTGGTCGGCGCCAAGACTGCGGAGCGGTTCGGCTGGAAGGTGGGGGACCAGGTCGTCCTGAAGGGGACCATCTACCCGGGGCAGTGGGAGTTCGTCATCCGGGGGATCTACCACGGCGCCCGGAAGAACACGGACGAAACCCAGTTCTTCTTCCACTGGGACTACCTGAACGAGACCCTCAAAAAGACCGTACCCCGCCAGGCCGACGAGGTGGGGTACTACGTCATCGGGGTGAAGAACCCGGACCGGGCGGCGGAGATATCCAAGGCGGTGGACGCCCTCTTCCAGAACTCCCTGGCGGAGACCCTCACGGAGACGGAACGGGCCTTCCAGATGAGTTTCGTCTCCATGACCGACGCCCTGATGATCGCCATCCAGATCGTCTCCTACGTGGTGATCGTCATCATCATGGTGGTGGCGGCCAACACCATGGCGATGACCGCCCGTGAGCGGATCGCCGAGTACGCCACCATGAAGAGCCTCGGGTTCGGCGGGACCCATATCGCGATCATCGTCTTCGGCGAATCGCTCCTCATCACGGCGCTGGGTGGGGTGCTGGGGATCGGCATGACCTTTCCCGCCGCTCACTGGGTCGAGACGCAGCTGGGCCAGTTCTTCCCCGTGTTCGACATCTCGCCCGCCACCATCTGGCTCGATTTCGGGGCGGCGCTCCTGGTGGGTGCCGTCGCCGCCATCTTCCCCACCTGGCGGGGGTACACCATCAAGGTGGCGGATGGTCTGCGGAGGATCGGCTGATGCCCATCCCGTACTCCTACAGCCTGCGCAACCTGGGAACGAGGCGGCTCACCACCTTCCTCACCGCGACGGGGATGGCGATGGTGGTCTTCGTCTTCGCCGCCACCCAGATGCTCGCTGCGGGGCTGCAGAAGACCCTGGTGGAGACCGGCTCCTACGACAACGTGGTGGTGATCCGCAAGGGCTCCAACTCCGAGGTGCAGAGCAGCGTGGAACGGAACCAGGCGGCGATCGTGGAGAGCGAGCCGGAGGTGGCCATCGGCCCCGACGGCCGGCCGCTCCTGGCCAAGGAGCTGGTGGTGCTCATCAATCTGCAGAAGCGGGAGACGAACAGCCCGGCGAACGTGGTGATCCGCGGGATCGGACCAGAGTCGCTCAAGCTGCGTCCCCAGGTGCACCTGGTGGAGGGACGGATGCCCCGGCCGGGGGCGGCGGAGGTGATCGCGGGGAAAAGCATCGCCCAGCGGTTCAAGGGGGGCGGGCTGGGGGAGACGCTTAGGTTCGGCATGCGCGACTGGCGGGTGGTGGGGGTCTTCGCGGCGGGGACCACCGGCTTCAACTCGGAGATCTGGGGGGACGCGGATCAGCTGATGCAGGCGTTCCGGCGGCCGGTCTACTCGTCGGTCCTGTTCCGGTTGCGGGATACGACGGAATTCAGTAAGGTGAAGGAGCGGATCGAGCACGACCCGCGCCTCACCCTGGAGGCGAAGCGGGAGACCAGGTTCTACCTGGATCAGTCGGAGGCGATGGCGACCTTCCTCCGGGTCCTCGGCCTGGTGCTGACGGTCATCTTCTCCCTGGGGGCGGTGATCGGCGCCATGATCACCATGTACGCGGCGGTGGCGAACCGGGTGACGGAGATCGGGACGCTCCGGGCGCTGGGGTTCCAGCGGGGGAGCATCATGGCCGCGTTCATCCTGGAGTCCCTCTTCCTCGGCCTCCTTGGCGGCATCGCGGGGACGGTCGCCGCCGCCTTCATGCAGCTCATCACCATTTCCACCATGAACTGGCAGACCTTCGCCGAGCTGGCATTTACCTTTACCATGACGCCGGCGATCGTGGTAAAGTCGCTGGCGTTTTCCGCGGTCATGGGGCTTGCGGGCGGGGCGCTGCCGTCGTTCCGCGCCGCCCGGATGCAGATCGTGGACGCCCTGCGGTCTTCTTGATTCGACATTTCCCGAAGGAGCAGCTGCATGAAGAAGAACCCGATGCGGGTTGAAAATCTGATCTGGCTCTTGATCGCCCTCTCCGCCGTGCTGTACGGCCTCGACTACCTCATGGTGGGGAGCCTGCGCGACCTGGAGTCATCCTTTCTCGGTAACCTGGCGTTTCTCCCCATCTACGTCCTGTTCGTGACGCTCATGATCGAGAAGATCCTCAGGGAGCGGGAGCGGATCGCCATCCGGCAGAAGCTGAACATGGTGATCGGCACCTTCTTCAGCGAGATCGGCAACCACCTGATGCGGGATATCTGCGGGTTCCTGGAGCGGCAGGGGGAGCTGGAGGCGCATCTGCAGGTGAGCGGCGGCTGGAAGGAGGCGGAGTATCTGAAGGCCGGGGAGTTCCTCCGCTCCCACGAGGTGCGGGTGGACAGCCGGCGGGGTGATCTGGCGGCGCTGAAGACCTTCCTCACGGAGAAGCGGCCGTTCATGCTCGTGCTGATGGAGAACCCGAACCTCCTGGAGCACGACGAGTTCACCGATCTCCTCTGGTCCGTGTTCCACCTCATCGAGGAGCTGGAGGCGCGGCGTGCCTTCGACGGGCTGCCGTCGTCGGACCTGGACCACCTGAGCGGCGACATCAAACGGGTCTATACCTATCTGACGAGGGAGTGGCTCTCCTACATGCGCCACCTGCAGCGCGACTATCCCTACCTGTTTTCCCTGGCGGTCCGGATGAACCCCATGAACCCCGAGGCCCGCGCCGAGGTGTACTGAGCGGTCCTACGCGCCGTTTCGGCAGACCGTCGGGTCGCGGCAGATGGCGATGAGCGCCTCCAGGGCGTTGGTCATGGTGAGTATCCCCACGAGCCGGTCGCCCGCGTCGACCACGAGCACCCCGTTCAGCTTCCGGTCGTGCAGCAGCTGGGCCGCGTCCGTCAGGTCCGTTCCCTCCGTCACCTTGTAAGGGTTCGGGTTCATCGCCGCGGTGACCGGCGTGGTGGAGAGGAGGTAGTGGAGCTCCCAGGTGTCCAGGGAGGTGGCCCTGGACGGCTTGAAGTCCGCCACCATCTTCTCCGTCAGGATGCCCAGGATCCGCTCCCCGTCCATGACCGGCAGCCGGCGGACGTTCTTTTCCTTCATGAGGTGGATCGCCTCGATCACCGTCGCCTTCGGCCCGATGGTGAACGGGTTTCGCGTCATCCAGCGTCCCACAGTCGTCATCTGTTCGCTCCTCTCACTCCACCCCTCATCCTTCATCCCTCTCTACATCCCCAGGAATGCCTTCTTCACATGCGCATCGTTCAGGAGCTCTTCGCCACTGCCGGTCAGGACGACCCGTCCCGTTTCCAGCACGTAGGCCCGGTGAGCGATCCGCAGCGACTGGTACACGTTCTGTTCCACCAGGAGGATGGTCACCCCCTGGCGGTTGATCTCGGTGATGATCTCGAAGATGTTTTTCACGAAGAGCGGCGAGAGCCCCAGGGACGGCTCGTCCAGCAAGAGGAGCCGCGGGTTGGCCATGAGCCCCCGGCCGATGGCGAGCATCTGCTGCTCCCCTCCCGACATGGTCCCCCCCAGCTGTTTCTGCCGCTCCTTCAGGCGGGGGAAGAGCGAAAAGACCCGCTCCACGTTCGCCTCCCGGTCATGGCGGGCGCTTTTGCAGTAGGACCCCATCCTGAGGTTCTCCAGGACCGTCATCTCGGGGAAGATCTTTCGTCCCTCGGGTACCTGGATGATGCCGCATGCCACCACCTCGTGGGGGGCGAGCCGGGAGAGGTCGGTGCCGTTGAAGGTGACGGTCCCGGAGTGCCACTTCTGAAGTCGGGAGATGTTCTTCAGGGTCGTGGATTTGCCGGCGCCGTTGGCCCCGACGACGGTGACGATCTCTCCCCGGTTCACCTTAAGGTCGATGTCCCACAGCACCTGCATGTCGCCGTAGCTGAAGCTGAGTCTGTCGATGGTGAGCATGGATACCTTTCAACCCCTCCCTTCCCCCCCCTTGTCAGGGGAGGTGAGAGGTAACGGAATCGTCCACCCTGACAAGGGGGGAGCGAGGGGGGTTAATCCGATCCCAGGTAGGCGGTGACCACCTCCGGGTTCGCGACGATCTCCTCGGGCGTCCCCTCCGCCAGTTTCTCGCCGGAGTTCAGCACCACGATCCGGTCGGAGATCCGCATGATCGCCTTCATGTCGTGCTCGATGACCATCTGGGTGACCCCCTTCTGCTTGATCGCCAGGATCAGCCGGATGATCTCCTCGCTTTCCGCCGGGTTGAGCCCCCCCATCACCTCGTCCAGAAGGAGCAGTTTCGGCTGGGTGGCGAGCACCCTCGCCACCTCCAGCTTCTTCCGCTCGCCGATGGTGAGTCCGCCGGCGGGGAAGGCGGTCTTGTGGTCCAGCTTCACGACCCGAATCTGTTCCATCGCCAGCTCCTGGGCCTGACTGAGGGAGTTCGTCCGGCAGAGCGCCCCCACCATGACGTTGTCCAGCACGGAGAGTTTGGCCAGCGGACGCACCTTCTGCCAGGTGCGGGCCATCCCCAGCTTGCAGACCCGGTCCGGCTGCAGGCCGTTCATCCGCCGGCCGGCAAAGACGATCTCGCCCCGGGAGGGGGGATAGTAGCCGGTGATGCAGTTGAAGAGGGTGGTCTTGCCGGCGCCGTTCGGGCCGATGAGCCCCATGATCATCCCCTCGTCCATGGAGAAGGAGACGTCCGAGTTGGCGGCCAGGCCGCCGAAGAACTTGCTGACGTTCTTGATTTCCAGAAGCGCCATGGGCGGCTATCCTTTCTTTCGGGCGGACAGTTTCCTGACGTAACCCAGGACCCCTTCCGGCATGAACAGGATGACGACCACCACGAGTATCCCGTAGATCAGGACGTGGGCATGGGCCAGGTTCTCCTTGAGGAAGACGCCGAGCCCCGAATCCTCCCGGACGAGCCCCGAATTGATGAGCCACTGGGCGACGATGTTGCTCCTGAGCGCCTCGGCCAGCGGGACGAGGACGAGGGAGCCGACCACCGGTCCGAAGATGGTGCCGATGCCGCCGATGATGGCGATGAGGACGATCTGTACCGACAGGTCCAGCGCCAGCACCGTCGTCGGGTCGATGAACTTGATGTAGATGGCGTAGAACGAGCCGGCGAGGGAGGTGAGGGTCGCGGATATCCCCAGGGCGCAGTTCTTGTAGAGGGAGAGGTTTATCCCCAGGGAGTGGGCGGCGTCCTGGTCCTCCCGGATCGCCTGGAAACAGTAGCCGAGCTTGGAGTGCTGGACCAGCCAGGTGACGAGGATGGTGAAGAGCGCCAGGGTGAGGCCGATGTAGTAATACGGCACCTTGGAGACGAAGTCGGTGACCACCCTGCCGCCGATGGAGAGCGGCGGCAGGTCGGACATGAGGATACCCTCGGCGCCGTTGGTGACGTTCGGGAGGTTGAGGGCGGTGAGCCGCACGATCTCCGCCACGGCGATGGAGGCGAGGACGAAGTAGGGGCCCCGCAGCCGGAAGCAGATGGAGCCGATGACGAGCGACAGCACGAGGGCTGCGGCGATCCCCGCAAAGACCCCTTTCCAGGGGGCGATCTCCCATTTCTGCAGGAGGATCATGGTGCCGTAGGCGCCCGCCCCGAAGTAGGCGGCGTGGCCGACGGAATACTGGCCGGTGTAGCCGCCGATGATGTTCCAGCTCTCCCCCATGATGGTGCCGAGGAAGAGGAGGATCATGATGTGCAGCGCGTAGGGGCTTTGGACGAACGACGGAAAGGCGTAGAGCCCGGCTAGTACGAGCAGCATGGCGACCAGGCCGACACGGGACCGTCCCGACTCTCCTCCGGGTATCTGTGGTGGACGTCTCATGGCTGCTCCGGTCAGATGCGGGATCTGCCCATCAGCCCGGACGGCTTGACGAGCAGGACGAGCAGGAAGATGGCGAAGACGATCACGTCCTTCCAGTCCGACGAGATGGCGACCGCCCCCACCGATTCGACGATGCCGATGATGATCCCGCCGAGGGTGGCGCCGACGATGCTCCCCATCCCCCCGAGGACGGTGATGACGAACGCCTTGAGGGTGAAGGCGCTCCCCACCTGGGGAAAGATGTAGTAGGTGGGGGAGATGAGCGCCCCGGCGGTGCCGGCCAGCGCCGCGCCGATGCCGAAGGCGAGCATGGACATGCGGTTCACGTTGATCCCCATGAGCTGCGCCGCCTCCCGGTCCTGGGCGGTGGCCCGGATCGCCTGGCCGGTGTCGGTCTTCATCAGGAACCAGTAGAGAAGCGCCGTGATGGCGACGGTGATGAGGAACGAGATGGCGAGCGGCGTGGAGACGGAAAGGCCGGCGTCACGCTTGTCCGCCTTTATCCGGTACGGCGGCGCAAAGCGTGCGTACTCCCGGTCCAGGACGCTTTTGATCTCGGCGGGCGGGGGAAGCGGCTTCTCCAGCGCAGCCTCCTCGTCGGTGCGCTCCGCACCCGGCTTCACCGCCTGGGCGGCCAGGTACTGGCGGTACGCCTCGGCGTAGAACCGTTCCGCGTCGATTCCCGTTTTGCTGCCCGCCTGCCGGTAGCGGGTGGCGGCCAGGGCGTTCAGCCCGTCGTAGCTGTCCGGCCGCAGCTCCAGCGCCGCCTTCAGCTTGCCGAGCGCCTTCGCGTACAGCGGTCCGGCGGCGGGACCGCTCGCCATTTCCGCCCTGGCGGCCAGGGTGATCGCCTCGTTGTAGGCGATCTCGAACTCGTCCGGGGAGGCGGCCAGGGCCGCCTCGAACTTTCCCGCAGCCTCGTCCAGCTGTTTCCCGGCGTCGCCGCCGTGGCGCACCATCGCCTCGCGGGCCAGGGCGGCACCCCAGTTGTTGAGCCCCTTGTACTGGTCCGGCGTCACCTGCAGCGCCGCCTCGTAGGAAGCGGCGGCCCGGGCGTACGTCTGGGCCGCCTTCGCCCCTTCCCGCTTCGACGCCTTCGCGAAGAGGGCGTTCCCCTTGTTGTACAGCTCCTCGTACCGGTCCGGATTCACGATGGAGGTGAGGATCTTGAAGCTGCCGGAGGAGTAGGAGGTGGTGAGGATCTTGTAGTCCGAGGTGAACGCCAGCATCATGGCGTTGCTCATGATCAGGCCGAGGCCGATGGTGAGCAGGATCTGGTTCTGGGGGAGGGCGCCGATGATCCGGTTGATGAACACCTTCTGGATGAGTGCGCCGAACAGGAACATGAGCGGAATGGTGATGACGATGGAGACGAACGGATCGACCTTGAACAGGGTGAAGAGGAAATAGGTGAGGTACATCCCCACCATCATGATCTCGCCGTGGGCGAAGTTGATGACCCGCATGACGCCGAAGATGATGGTCAGGCCGATGCCGATCAGCGCATAGACGCCGCCGACGAGGATGCCGCTGATGAGTGCCTGCAGGAAGACGGTAGCGGTCATGGACAACTCCGGGAGCTGGCAGGTTGTTGAAAAACAGCCATCTCGCCGCCGTCCTTGCAAGCCTCCTTGTGACTTCGGCCTGTGGCCTCACCCTTCGGGCGCCTACGCGTGGCGTGCTGCGGGTGCGACGATCTGACTATTTTTGAACAACCTGGGTTTTACAACAATCCACCAGGCGCCAGGCACTGGGCGGGAGAAAATGCCCAGTGCCCAGTGCCTGTATTCACTATCTCCAGCGGAACGGGTAGATGGGGGAGCGGGTCCGGTACTTCCTGGGGTAAACCGTTTCGTACTGGCCGTTCTGGATCTGCTGCACGAGCATCTCGTGCCGGTTCTGGTTGTTGAACCTGCCGTAGGAGATGAACTTCACGTGTCCCATGATGCCGTTCCAGCTGCCCGTCGCCAGGCCGTTGCGGATCCTGTCGCGGTTGCCGCCGTTCTTCGCGGCGGTCTCCGCCATGATCATCATCGCCTCATAGGCGCAGGCGGCATGGTAGGACGGTTCCTTGCCGAACTTCGCCCTGTACCGCTTGGCGAACGCCTTGGCCCCCGGCCAGTTCACGTCCTCGGTCCACTGGGTGCTGGAGAAGACCAGGTTGGAGATATCCTTCTGGGCGAGGAACTGGGCGGTGGTGAAGCCGGCGCCGGCGCCGAGGAACGCCTTCGGGGTCAGCCCGATCTCCTTCGACTGCCGCATGAGGGTGATGGCGTCCACCTCGTAGGAGACCATGAAGACGAGGTCGGGGGAAAGGGCCTTGATCTTGGTGAGGGTGGAGCGGAAGTCGGGGGAGCCTTTCTGGTACTTCTCGTCCGCCACCTCCTTCAGCCCCACCTTGGCGGCGTACTCCTTCGCCGTCTTCACCGTGGAGATGCCGAAGTCGGTGTTGGCGTAGATGTAGGCGATGGTCTTCGGTTTCGGCCTCCCCATTTCGAGCACCGCATCCATCAGGACCGACGAGTAGACATCGGCGGGGGCGTTGAGCCGGAAGACGTATTTGTACCCCTTCTGGGTGATCTCCTCCTTGGCGGCGGCCGGGATCAGCAGCGGGACCCTGTACTGGTCGGCGCGGCTGGCCACGGCGTTTGCGCAGGACGAGGTGTACGGTCCGACGACGCCGGCCACGTTATCGCGGGTGGCGAGCTTTTCGAACGCGGAGAGCGATTTTTCCGGCTTGCCGGTGTCGTCCTCCTTCACCAGGTCCACGTCGATTCCCTTCTTCTTCAGATCCTCCAGGGCGAGGGTGACGCCGTTGGTGAGGTTCTCGCCGATGGGTGCCTCGGCACCGGTGATGGTGTTGATGAAACCGAGTTTTACCTTCTTCGTGGCGGCGTGGGCCATCCCGGGAAGGGCCAGGCAGACGGCAACGGCGAGTGAAACGGCTCTGTTTCTCATGTATGCCTCCTTGTGGGTGATCTGCTCGAACTAATGGTACAGCAATATGCATGAAAATCCACTTATGGTAGCGGGGGCGTCCGCTGCGTTGTTGTGTGTGAATACGGCACAATGGGACCCTGTGTTATCTGATGGCAAGCGTGGTGCCAGAGTCGTCGGGATTCGTAACTGTCCGAAACGTCGTCTGTCGTCACGGTTTCATGGGGTGGGAAGCAGGTGCGGACCGGGGCGTTCTGGCCAATATCGGCCAACCTGCTGGCGGGAATCGGCCACCGGACACGGCCGACGTCCGGATGGAGTGGCATTTCTGTTGACTTGCGATGACCGGGCACGGTAAGTACAATCTGCACGCGAAGAGAGACGGGAGAGTCATGACATGGGATATCGAAACCTGCAGGAATGTGTACGGGATCTGGAGCGGTCGGGGGACCTGATCCGGATCGACCGGGAGCTGGACCCGAACCTGGTGATCGGGACGGTGCAGCGGCGGGTCTATCAGGCCGGAGGCCCGGCGCTCCTCTTTACCCGGGTGAAGGGGACGGAGTTCCCGATGCTGGGAAACCTGTTCGGTACCCTGCCGCGGGTGCGGCACATCTTCCGCGATACGTTGGACGCCATCGAACGGCTCGTGCGGCTCAAGCTGGACCCGTCCCGGGCGCTCCGGCATCCGTTCGCATTCTGCAGCTCGCCGCTGGCGGCGCTGCACCTCATGCCGAAAACCGTCTCCCGTGGGCCGGTGACCGGGCGCCGTACCACCATCGACCGGCTGCCGCAGCTGAAATCGTGGCCCGACGACGGCGGCCCGTTCATCACCCTGCCGCAGGTCTATTCCGAGAGCGTTGCCCGGCCCGGCACCCGCAGTTCCAACCTGGGGATGTACCGGGTGCAGCTGGCCGGCAACCGGTATACGCTCAACGAGGAGGTCGGCATCCACTACCAGATCCACCGGGGGATCGGCGTCCACCATGCGGAGGCACTGGAGCGGGGGGTGCCGTTCCGGGTGAACGTCTTCGTCGGCGGACCGCCGTCCATGACGGTCGCCGCGGTCATGCCGCTCCCCGAGGGGATGCCGGAGGTCTCCTTCGCAGGGCTGCTGGGTGGGCACCGGCTCCCCATGGTGCGGCTGCCGGGGGCGCTCCCCATGCCGGCGGAGGCCGATTTCTGCATCACCGGCATCATCGACCCGACCCGCACGCTCCCCGAGGGGCCGTTCGGCGACCACCTGGGGTACTACAGCCTGGTCCACGACTTCCCGGTCCTCCGGGTGGAAAACGTCTACCACCGGCCAGACGCCATCTGGCCGTTCACCACCGTGGGGCGCCCCCCCCAGGAGGACACCACCTTCGGTGCCTTTATCCACGAGCTGACCGGCGAGCTGATCCCCGACGTGCTCCCCGGGGTGAAGGCGGTGCATGCCGTGGACGCCGCCGGCGTCCATCCGCTGCTTCTGGCCATCGGCTCGGAGCGGTACGTCCCGTATGCGACGGAGCGGGAGCCCCGGGAGATCCTCACCATCGCCAACGCCATCCTCGGCCAGGGTCAGCTGTCGCTGGCGAAGTACCTGTTCATCGCCGCCCACGAGGACGCACCCACTCTCGACATCCACGACATCCCGGCGTTCCTGCGCCACGTCCTGGAGCGGGTGGACTGGCGCCGCGACCTCCATTTCCAGACCTGTACCACCATCGACACCCTGGACTACTCCGGAGAGGGGCTGAACCGCGGCTCCAAGGTGGTGATCGCCGCGGTGGGGCCGAAGCGCCGCGACCTGCCGGCGGAGATCCCCGCGGATGTGCGGCTCCCCGACGGCTTCGCCGACCCGCGGCTCTGTCTGCCGGGGATCGTGGCGGTCCGGGGACCGGCCTGCACCGCCTACGCGCCCGGCGCGGAACGGGAGCTTGCTGCGCTCTGTACGCAGCTTGCGGAGACCGGCGACCTGGCGCGATTTCCGCTGGTGGTCGTGGTGGACGACAGCGCATTCGCTGCCGAAACCCTCAACAACTTCCTCTGGAGCGTCTTCACCCGCTCCAACCCGGCGGCGGATATCTACGGGGTGGGTGCCGTGACGCGGTGCAAGCACTGGGGGTGCGAGGGGCCGCTTGTGATCGACGCCCGCAGAAAGCCGCACCATGCGCCGCCGCTCATCGACGATCCGGCGGTGGAGCGGGAGGTGGACGCGCTGGGGGCGCCGGGCGGGCCGCTCCACGGGATCATCTGAGCCGGCTTGTCCGGCGGTATGCAGCGTTCAGGAAAGGAACCGGAGTCCTTCAGAAACGATCAGAGCCCGTACTTCGCCATCTTGTAGCGCAACGTGCCGCGGGGGATCTGCAGTTTTTGGGTCGCCTGCACCGTGCACATCCCCGATCTCGGCGGGGAGCTGCTCCGTCCGCAGCGCCGAGTACGGTGTCCCCCGTTTCCGAGAGGACCCGCACCACGTTTTCGCGGATGAACGATTCGTCGTCGATGATGAGGACCTTTTCTATCGTCACTCCCCGTCGAGCAGCTTTCGCAGGATAGTGCAGAACGTGGCCGCGGCCGGCGACTGTTCCCGGCCTGACCGGACTGCCAGGTAGATCTTGCGGGTGATGGCCAGCCCGTGGACGGGCACGACCCGCAGCTCGTTCCGCCGGACTTCGTCGCGCACGGCCCGGCCCGAGACGAACGCACCACCCACCCCCTCGATAACCGCCCTCTTGATCGCCTCGCCACTGGCCAGCCGGGCGCGGACGGCACCCGGCTGCACGGTGATGCCGACGGCCGTAAGCGCGTCCGTTACCGCCTTCCCCGTTCCCGATCCCGGTTCCCGTAGGATGAGCGGTTCTCCTGCAAGCTCCGAAACGTCGATGGCGTTGCCGCTCCCCCAGCGGTGGGAGGGGGGGACGACGAGCACGATCTCGTCCCGGCAGAGCGGGGTGAAATCGATGCCGTCCGTATCTGTCCGGCAGCCGACCACCCCTACCGACACCTTCCCGGCGGTCAGCATCTCCAGGACCTCGCTGCTGTCTCCCCCCAGAACCGTCAGGGTGATGCCGGGTGCCTCCTTAGCCAGTATCGGCAGGACGCGGGGGATCAGGTAATCGGCAGGGGTGGTGCTGCAGCCGACGACGAGTTCGACATCCGTCGCACCGCGATACCGGTTCAGCGCCTGCTCCGTTTCGCGCACTTCGTCCAGGACCCGGTGGGCATGCTCCAGGAGTAGCTTCCCACCGTCGGTGAGCAGGACGCCCCGGGCGGTCCTGTCGAAGAGCCGTACGCCGCATTCGTTTTCGAGGGCACAGATATGCTGGCTTACCGTCGACTGGGTGAGGAGCGCCATATCGGCGCCGCGGGAGAAGCTGCCGGTCCGGGCGATGGCGATGAATATTTCGAGCTGCTTCAGGTTCATGTGGTATTCAATCTTCCGATGGCTGGTATGGAGATGATGGAAATTATCAATTTGCATTCCCGCTGTCAATTCACTTAAATGGTCACGCCGCAACCGGCGCGGGGTGTCGGGACCTGACGACACCCCGTGCCGCTGCCGGAAGAATCAATCTGAAGGAGAGAGCGCGTGAAAAAGAGTCTTTTCGTACTGTTTCTGGTGGTGATGACCGCCGTATCCGCATGGGGGGCGGACTGTTCCGGCACCGTTACCAGTTTGTTCGACCTGTCGGCCCAGGATGCGGGCAAAGAGGTGAAGCTCTGGGTGCCGTATCCGGTCTCCGATGCGCACCAGTCCGTGACCGGCATCAAGGTGACCGGCGACTATGCCGAGTCCGCGGTCTACACCGATCCGGTGAACGGCAACGCCATGCTGTACGCCCGGTGGAACAAGGGTGTCCATAGTCGCAAGCTGACCTTCTCGTTCCATGTGACCCGCCACGAGGTGGAGCGCCGGGATTTCCCGAAAACGGAAGCGGCCTGGGACCCGGCCGACTATGCCCGCTACCTGGCCCCGTCCTCGCTGGTACCGGTTACCGGCGAGGTGAAGAAGCTGGCCGACAGGATCACCGCCGGCAAGACCGGTGTCCTCGACAAGGCGAAGGCGATCTACGACTGGACCTGCGTGAACATGTACCGGGACCCGAATACCATCGGCTGCGGCAAGGGTGACGTCTGCCAGCTTCTGAAGCAGCCGGGCGGCAAATGCACCGACATCTCGTCGGTGTTCGTCGCCCTCTGCCGTGCCGCCGGCGTGCCGGCCCGGGAGGTCTTCGGCATCCGTCTCGGCAAGAAAGAGGTACAGGATATCACCGCCTGGCAGCACTGCTGGTCGGAGTTCTATCTGCCGGGATACGGGTGGGTGCCGGCCGATCCCGCCGACGTGCGGAAGATGATGCTGGTGCAGAAACTCTCCCTGGACGACCCTAAGACGGTCGCCTACCGGAAGTTCTTCTGGGGGGGGATCGACCAGTACCGGGTCAAACTGGCCGTGGGGCGCGATATCGTGTTGAATCCGCGCCAGGCGGGCGCCCCGCTCAACACCTTCGGCTATCCCTACGCGGAGGTGGACGGCGCACCGCTCGACTGGTACCTGCCGAAACAGTTCGTCTATACGATCACCTATCACGAATAGGCTATGATCGGGGTTTACTGCAGTGTAACGGCGGCCGCGGTTCCCGGGGACCGTGGCCGTTTTTTCGACGAGAGCCGGACCCGGACCCGGTGCCGTTTCGCCGTCACGCGCCTTCGCAGCGGGGGGCGAAACGGATTCTTGCTGACACGATAAGCGGTTTCCTGATTAGCGTTAATCTTCCGCTAGACGTTTAAAGAGTCCCCTCTCCCTCTGGGAGAGGGCTAGGGTGAGGGAAAAGGCCGATTTCCCATCTCATAAATCTCCCTCATCCGGCCTCCGGCCACCTTCTCCCAGAGGGAGAAGGGGTTAGCGGAA
>JAJYBI010000049.1 GCA_021779095.1 Deltaproteobacteria bacterium | reverse complement strand
CTCCAGTCGAGCATCGCCTTCTTCCGGGTCGACGCGCAGGGGATGACGCGGAGGGCGGCACCCGCCCGACCCGCCGCTGCGATTACCCCTGCGAAGAAGCCGGCGATCAAGCATATCGCGAGTGCCGCGGCAAACGGCTACCATCCCAAACCGGCCGCCGCGAAGGTTGCGGTGGGGGGCGACGTGTAGACTCGGAGCAGGGAAGGAAACGATCTGGACGCCGCCTTCGGGATGTTCTGATCGCATGACACCATCATCGTATGACGTATGAAAGCGCTGTGCTCTGCGGCGCTTTTTTTCATTCTTTCACTACCATGCATGCATAAGTTCTAAAATATTCTCAATGTTTATGCTTGCACGTCGATATGGAAAACGAGGGAGCAAATAACTCGCGTGAAACGGGGGAAAATATGTTGCGGAATTTGCGAATCGGTCCGAGGCTTCTGTCCGGTTTCACGGCAATTCTATGTGTCATGGTCGTGATGGGACTGCTCAGTTACCTTCAGGTCGCCCGTCTTGACCGTGACGTCGATGCACTGTCGACGGACGAACTCCCGAAGGTCATGCTTGCAAATCGCATGATCGACCACGCCAACGAGGCGGCGCGTGCGATCCGTAATGCCTTGCTGACGAATGATCCCGTTGTCGTGCGCAACGAGATCACCCGGGTCGATGAAAGCAGGCAGGGTATAAATGTCTGTCTCAACACGCTCGGAAAATCGATCGACGATGCATCCGGCAAAAAACGGCTTCAGGCGATACTCGATGCACGGGGGCCGTATGCCGAATCGATGAAGGAAGTCGAACTGCTGATCAGCGCAGGGAAAAGGGATGCAGCGAGGGACGTGCTGTTCGGAAGCCTGCGGAACAGCCAGCATACCTATCTTGCCGCAATCGACCAGTTGATAACGTACCAGAACGAACTCGCCGAGTCAGCGGCTGCCGTTGCCATGAAGAGTGGTCATCATGCCCAGATCATGATAGTCGTGATGACCGTTATTGCCCTCATCCTGGGTGGGGTTCTGGGGTATGTCATCACCCGCTCCATTATCCGGCCAATCCGGGCGTGTATAGATGCCGCCGACAGTATTGCGGAGGGGAACATCGACGTGGCACTGGACACGACTGCTCGTGATGAGACCGGTCTGCTGCAGGCGGCGATGACGAAGATGGCCACAAGCATCAGGGCGGTTGTCGATGATACACATATGCTGGCGGAGGCGGCCGCTGACGGTAAGCTCACGCGCCGGGCCGATGTCGGGCGGCATCAGGGTGATTTCAGAAAGGTCGTCGAGGGGACCAACGTCACGATGAAGAGACTGGTAGGGCTGCTCGACGCCATGCCGGCACCGGCAATGATCATCGATCGCGACTTTACCGTTCAGTATGTGAATGAGGCAGGTGCCCGGGCGGGCGGGAAATCCCCGGATCAGGTCATCGGCATGAAATGTTATGACCATTTCAGGACAGCGGACTGCCGCACCGACAACTGTGCCTGCGGGCGTGCCATGCGCGATGGGCGGGACGCAACGAGTGAAACCGATGCCCACCCGTCCGCCGGCGTCGATCTGGAGATTTCGTACACCGGTATGCCGCTGCGGGATGGGGCGGGACAGGTGATCGGCGCGTTCGAGGTCGTCAGCGACATGACCGCAGTCAAGCAGGCCGCCCGGGTCGCACAGAAGATCGCGACATACCAGGATGTGGAAACGCGCAAGCTGGTTGAGTGTATAACGCGGCTGGCGAAAGGAGACACGCAGTTCACCGTGGCGACGGCACCGGCCGATCACGATACGGAAGGGGTGAAAATGACGTACGACACCATTGCCGCGTCGGTCAATGCCTGTGTCGACGTCGTCAAGGCACTCGTTGCGGATGCCGGCATGCTGTCCCAGGCGGCCGTGGAAGGTCAGCTCACCGTCCGTGCCGACAGCACCAAGCATGAAGGTGATTTCAGGGCCATCGTTGAAGGGGTGAACGCCACCATCGGTACGCTGGTCGGGCATCTCGATTCGATGCCCGCCCCGGCGATGATCGTCGACCGCGACTTCACGATCCAGTACATGAACCGGATCGGGGCCCAGGTCGGAAACAAGTCGCAGGACCAGGTCATCGGCATGAAGTGCTACGACCATTTCAGGACATCCGATTGCCGGACCGACCGGTGCGCCTGCGGCAGGGCTATTCGCGAGGGGCTTGCCGCAACCAGCGAGACCGATGCCCATCCGGCCGGACAGGACCTCGACATCTCTTATACGGGTGTGCCGATTCGCGACCAGCAGGGAAATGTCATCGGTGCCTTCGAGGTGGTTTCCGATCAAACGGAGATCAAGCGTGCCGCACGTGTTGCGGATAAGATCGCCGCGTTCCAGGCTGCGGAAACGGCGAAGCTGACGGACGGACTGGAAAAACTGGCACAGGGTAACACGGGCTTTACGCTGGCCGCCCAGGCTGCCGACGCGGATACCGCACAGGTCAGGTCAGCCTACGAGACCATATATGCCTCGATCAACGGCGTGGTCGGAGCCCTGCAGCATGTGGCCGTCCAGGCACGGGAGATTGCCGACGGCAACCTGATGGTGGAGGTGCGCAAAAGGTCGGAAGAGGATGAGTTGATGGATGCGCTCGCCACCATGGTCGCCAGGCTGAAGGAGGTGGTCGCCGAGGTGAAGGGTGCGGCGGACAACGTGGCGGCCGGGAGCCAGGAGCTCTCCTCCAGCTCCGAGGAGATGAGCCAGGGGGCGACGGAGCAGGCGGCGGCTGCGGAGGAGGCGTCCTCCTCCATGGAGCAGATGGCCTCCAATGTCCGGCAGAACGCCGACAACGCCCTCCAGACGGAGAAGATCGCCGTGAAGAGCGCCGAGGACGCCCGGGCCGGCGGCAGGGCGGTGGCGGAGACGGTGAGCGCCATGAAGGAGATTGCCGGCAAGATCTCCATCATCGAGGAGATCGCGCGGCAGACGAACCTCCTGGCGCTGAACGCGGCCATCGAGGCGGCCCGTGCCGGCGAGCACGGCAAGGGGTTTGCCGTCGTGGCGAGTGAGGTCAGAAAGCTCGCCGAACGGAGCCAGAAGGCGGCCGCCGAGATCTCCGAGCTGTCCGCCTCCAGCGTCGACGTGGCCGAACGCGCCGGGGAACTGCTGGAGCGGATGGTGCCGGACATCCAGAAGACCGCCGAGCTGGTGCAGGAGATCAGCGCGGCGAGCCGGGAGCAGGACGCGGGTGCCGAGCAGATCAACAAGGCGATCCAGCAGCTGGACCAGGTGATCCAGCAGAACGCGAGCGCGTCGGAAGAGATTGCGTCCACGGCGGAAGAGCTCACCAGCCAGGCGGAACAGCTCCAGTCGAGTATCGCCTTCTTCACGGTCGATACGCGGGGGATGGTCCGGACGGCGGCACCCGCACCTCCGGTAGGAACGAAACCGGCAAGGAAGCCGGTGAAGAAGCCGGTGAACAGCTGCCATCCAAAACCGGTCGCCACCCGCGTGGCGTCAGGATGCGAGGGGGTCGTGCTTGACATGGAAGTGGACAAGCTGGATGCCGCATTCGAGCGGTTCTGACGACTGTATTACGGGAGTATTTCTGCGCTTATCCCTATAGCGCAGATGGGCTGTGGTTCTGGGGCACCGTACCCGTTGGCGGGAGGTGCCTTTTTCTTGTCGTATCTGCACTGACCCAGTGTGGCACGACTTTTGTGTAAACAAGGTTTCGTGCTGTGAAATTTCCCTGAATGTGCCGGCATCATCGGATAATCTGGTTGAAATGCGATGGTTTATTGACTCTTGTCAACTGTTTGACTCTGCGGCGTTTGATTTTGCTTTGCCTCGATACCTGGAGGTACATTCCTTTGCGGTTACGAATATCGCTCAAGCTGTCGAATCTCGTGTCGGCGACCCGCACGGTTTCTGCCGGTTCACTCTCCCGCATTGCCATTATAGTAAGACGAATATTCCTGGTTCCGCCCGAACGGTTCCGACACCGAGCTTTGCAGGCTGACGCACAACACGCAGAGCGCACGGGACCTCTTCCATATCCCATTGGAAAGGGTGGCCGGGATGTATCGGATGAGTTCAGGGCCACACTGTATCGCACCGGGGCGACAATCGAGCATCTCGATGGGAGATTCGAGCTGTTCATGCAGCACCTTCCGGGGATAGCAGTCCTTAAGGATAACGATGGACGTTACCTGTTTGTTAACGAGCAGTGGAAGCGGTTAAGCGGTTGTGCCGAGAAAAACGCATGGCACCTGAAATCGAACCACGACATCTGGCCCGCACAGGTGGCCGAACAGCTCTGTGCCGGCGAACATTTCGTCTGGTTACATAATGCCCCGCATCAGACTATTGAAAAATTTATTGGGGGTGAATTCGAAGGGCACTGGTTGATAAACAGGTTTCCCGTTTCGGGTCATGACGGTGAAGCATCATATCTTGGTGCTGTCGGCATAAATCTAACCGAACGTCTGAAAGCTGAAGAGGAACTGAAACGAAGCGAGGAGCTGTACCGATCCCTGTTCAACAACATGCTGAACGGTTTTGCCTACTGTCGCATGCTGTTCAGGGACGGGGTGCCGGAGGACTATATCCACCTAGCCGTCAATCCGGCGTTCGTAAGGCATACCGGACTGCAGGATGTTATCGGGAGAAGGATCACGGACGTTATCCCCGGTATTCGCGAGTCGGACTCAAGGCTGTTTGAGATCTATGGCAGGGTCGCGCAAAGCGGAAGGCCCGAGCGTTTTGAGATGTTTGTGGATACGCTGCAGATGTGGTTCGAGATCTCGGTATTCAGCCCGGCTCCTGAACATTTTGTCGTGGTGTTTGATAAAATTGATGACCGCAAGCTCGCGGAAATTGAGCTTTCCGAGAAGCAGGCGCAGCTGGATGCAGCGGTTATGGAGCTTTCCATGGCCGAGGAGCGGGAGCGAAGACGCATTGCCGGAGAACTCCACGACAATGTCGGTCAGAACCTTATCCTGAGCAGACTCAAACTTGCCATGCTGGCCGACCGTATGGCTGGCTACGACGATGACGGCACCATTCAGGAAATCAACGAGTTGATTGGACGGTCTGTCCAGGATATTCGTACGCTCATGTTCCAGTTGAGCCCACCGCTTCTCGATGACATCGGTCTTGAGGCGTCGCTTGCATGGCTGGCGGACAAGATGCGGACCGATTACGGGTTGCTGGTCCGGATCTCCGATGACGGCGCACCGAAACCACTTGCCGTCGAGCAGCGTGCCGCCGTATTCCGAGCGGTACGCGAACTGCTCATCAACGTGGCAAAACATGCCGAAACGCACGATGCCTCCGTTTGCGTCAGTCGTATCGATCGTTCAATGAGGGTGTGCGTTGAAGATCGAGGGCGTGGATTCGCTCCGGACACACTCAAGAATGGACCGCATCGGGATGGAGGATTTGGCCTGATGCACATCCGACGGCGGATCACGCATGTCGGTGGAGCATTTACCCTACATTCTGCTCCCGGAACCGGTACCGCTGCCACAATCACCATGCCACTAATCGTGCAGGAAACGAGGAGTATGCAATGACGATCAAGGTGTTGCTGGTTGACGACCATAAGATCATGCGCGAGGGGCTTAAGCTTATCCTCAGCAAGGAAACTGACGTCGAGGTCGTCGCCGAAGCCGGGGATGGAAGCGAGGCGATTGTCTGTGCGCGGCGCTCCCCCCCCGACGTGGTGGTTATGGATCTCTCCATGCCCGGCATGAACGGAATCGAGGCTACTCGCCAGATTACCGCTACCATGCGTGATGTGCGTGTTCTCGCTCTTTCCATGGTCGCCGATCGTGCGTACGTTGCAGAAGCGCTCAAGGCCGGAGCCAAGGGGTATTTGATCAAGGACTGCGCCGTCGAAGAGTTGACGGATGCCATTCGAGCCATTCATCGCTGCAAACCGTATTTCAGTCAGAAGATAACGGAACTCGTCGTAAACGACTATATGCAGTGCGTTGTGGACGACAGGGCGGTGGGGATCAGAAAGCTGTCCGCACGTGAACGCGAGGTCCTGCAGGCGATAGCCGATGGCAAGAGCGCCAAGGAGATCGCCTATCAGTTCGGCGTGAGCGTCAAAACGGTGGAGACGCAGCGGCTCAACATCATGAAAAAGCTGGACCTCTACAGCATCGCCGAACTCACGAAATACGCCATCCGCGAAGGACTCACCTGCCTCGGTTGACTACCCGCCACGCGCCGTATGCTCCATTCCCCTATATTCCGCCGTACTACATTCCGAAACTTTTTCACGTGATTAGATGATGTAAACAAAATGCTTCTAACCGATAAGTTTTGCAAGGGGCGCGGGACTGCCGGCCGGTGACTCCGCGCGGACAGGTGTGCATTGCTGGCGAGGTGTGCACCGCAACTTATCGGGAGGGAGCGGACCATGGCCGAGGGAGCAGTTTCGAGATCGACGCAATACCTTACGTTCAGACTGGAAGAGGAGGTGTTCGCCCTGGACATCTCCAAGGTGCGGGAGGTACTGGACTACACAACGGTCACCAAGGTCCCCCAGACCCCGGATTTCATGCGGGGGGTCATCAACCTGCGGGGGTGCGTCGTCCCGGTGGTGGACATGCGACTGAAATTCGCCCTGCAATCGGCGGCGCAGACGGTCAATACCTGCATCATCATCGTCGAGATCGATGTCGCTGGCGAGAACACCGTGCTCGGTGCCATGGCCGATTCGGTACAGGAAGTGCTGGACATGGAAGCCAGCCAGATCGAGCCACCACCCCGCATCGGAACCAAACTGAATACGGACTTCATCCGTGGGATGGGCAAGCATAACGATCAGTTCATCATGATCCTGGATATCGACAAGGTGTTTTCCTGTGATGAACTGACGGCAGTCCAGGGAAGCACCGTGAAGTCGCCACAGGCCGCGGCATAGCACGAACCGGAAATTACCGCAGGAGATGGTGGAGTAAAGCGATGGCATTCACATTTTTCATGCGTGATCAACCGACGCTGGAATATGCCGCAGATCATATGATTCCGTTTGCCAGCGGACGGAGTAGGATCAAGGTCTGGGATGCGGGGAGCGCCCTCGGTCAGGAGACCTATACCGTGGCCATGATCCTGGCTGAAAAGATGAATCCGTTCGGCTTCAGGAACCTGCGCATCGACGCCACCGACTATGATCGCGACAACAACTTCGGAGACAGCGTCACCGCCGCCGTCTACCCCGTAGAAGAACTGCAGCGCACCCCGACCGTTTTGCGCGAAAAATATTTCGAAGCCGCGGACAGTCCGGGACACCTGCGGGTGGTCGAACATCTACGCAGTCGGGTCACGTTTCAGTATCACGACCTCCTTTCCCTGAAACCGATCGGAACCGGGTTCTGCCTGGTTGTCTGCAAGAACGTCATGCTCCATTTCCAGTATCCGGAACGGGTCGAGGTCTTCAGGATGTTCTACGAGGCCCTGGCGCCGGGTGGGTATCTGGCAACCGAGAACACCCAGAAACTCCCCTTCGAGGTTGCCCACCTCTTTCAGCAGGTTGTACCCAATGCACAGCTTTTCAAGAAGATCGGGAACTGAGAGATGAGAGTGATCTCCCTTAAAAAGAGCACAATGAAATACAGCTGCAATTCCTATCTGATCCTGGGCGACTGGAACAGGGTCGGAGACCTGAATACCGTGATTGATCCGGGGGCGGACGATTTCATTCTCGACGAGATAGCAAGGCTGTCCACAGGGTGCGGGAAGGTTGCCGTCGCACAGGTGCTCCTCACCCACAACCATTTTGACCACAACGGGGGTGTACAGGCCCTGAAAGCCAAGTACGGGTCCCGGGTCCTGGCGTTCGCAGATGGACCGGGGGTCGATGACCTGCTGCACGATGGCCAATACGTCAAGGCAGGTGATTCCGTACTTGAAGTGATTCATGCGCCGGGGCACTCGTCGGATTCCGTCTGTCTCTACGCTCCTGAGGAAAAACTCCTGTTTAGTGGTGACATGCAGTTTCGAATGGCAATGCAGCATGACCGGTATTCGCCGGACTACAATGAGGCGCTTGCCAGGCTTTCCAGTCGGGAAGTTCTCAAAATATATACCGGGCATGATCTGCCGATCTCAACGGATTGTAATTCGATAATTCAACGTACCGCAGATATCGTACGTGCAGGAATTGGTGACATCATTTAACGGAAAAGCAGGAATCCATATCCGCATCGGGGAACAGCCGGACTGTTCGTGCAGTTTCAATTAACCGACACAAGGAGGCTCGTATGCAGTGGTTCAACAACATTACATTGAAATGGAAGCTCTTGGCCGGGTTCATATCGGTCGCACTCATTGCCGTTGTGATCGGCGGGGTCGGCATATACGACCTCAGAAAGATCGAGGCTGCGGATACCATGATGTACGAACGGGTTACCGTTCCCACGGCCCAGCTGGCCGACATGGCGGTGGCTTTTCAGAGGGTGCGCATCAACCTCCGTCAGTTAGCGGAAGAGAGCAACCCTCTGGAGCGGCAGACGGATCTGGAGACCATCAATTCCCTGCGTAAGGATATCGGCAAGACGTCTGATTTATTCGAAAAGACGATCATCACTGAAGAAGGACGCAAGATGTTTGCCGAATTCCGGGATTCCCGTCTTGCGTATGGCAAGGTGATCGATCGGACCGTCGATCTGGTTTCCGTGGGGAAACGGGACGAGGCCCTTTCGTATCTGGATGGAGACGGGAAGAAGGCGGCTTTTGCCGAACAGGCGATACTGGACAAATTGCTGGAATCCAAGATTACCCAGGCTAAACAGACATCCGATGAGAACGGTGACGCGGTGAAGCATTCTACTACTCTCATGCTGATATTCATGGCTGTGGGTGCCATCCTTGCGATCGGTCTGGGTATGTTTATCGCGAGGATTGTTGGACGTCAGCTCGGTGCCGATCCGAAAGAAGTCGGTGAGGTTGCCAATATGGTCGCAGTCGGCGATCTGAGCAGGGAGGTTGTCCTTGTGTCCGGTGATACCACTAGTGTCATGGCGGCCATGAAAAAGATGGTCGATACGATTCGGGCACTTGTTGCGGAAACTGCCACACTGTCGGATGCCGCTGTTGCCGGCAGGCTTGCGACCCGGGCCGATGCGGACAAGCACCATGGAGAGTACAAAGCACTCGTATCCGGCGTCAACAATCTGTGCGATGCCTTCGTCGGGCCGATCAACGTTACCGCCGAATACGTAGACCGGATCAGCAAGGGCGACATCCCGCCGAAGATCACCGACACCTACAACGGTGATTTCAACGAAATCAAAATCAATCTCAACAACTGCATCGATACGATGAACGGGCTTCTGGAGGAAACCGACAAGCTGGTCAAAGCGACGGTGGCCGGCCAGCTGGCAACCCGTGGTGATGCGGCCCGGTTTGCGGGCGGATGGGGCACCC
>JAJYBI010000033.1 GCA_021779095.1 Deltaproteobacteria bacterium | reverse complement strand
TTCCGATCTTGAGGGGGCGTTCAACGGACCGACGCACCGCGGTGCCGTCGCGATATGCGAGACCCGGTATCTCTTTCAAACGTTCCGTCAGTAACCGCTTTCCAGCCGACAATGCATTCGCCACATCGAGAAAGGTCTCCTCTCCCTCGCCGACGACGACCAGATCGACCGCCGGGTACCGCTCCAGGATCTCCCGGTGCCGGTGACCGGCATGCGGCCCTCCGAGCACGACGGTGCAGGAGGGGAGTTCCCGCTTTACCATTGCGGCGAGCTCCAGGGTATCGAATCGGTTGTGGGTAAACTGGGAAATGCCGACGATTCCGGGACGCTCGGCGCGGAGCAGACGCCGCGTTTCTTCGGCCGAACTGGCAGACAGATTCACAAGGCGCGAGTCATGACCGGCTGCGCGCAGCACGGCGTGCATGGTCACGAGCCCCGTCGGCAGAAGATGCAGGTGGTAGGCGTCAGGATCTGTGTGTGACGTGTAGCAGAGAAGAATTTTCATCCGGCAGTTCCTGAGCCAGCCGCTCCACCAGCGGAATATCCGCAGGCAGAAAGTCAAGCTTGGGCAAGGTGTCCGGCGTCATCCAACGGTGCGCCGCGACCTCGAGGTCCCGGGGATTGCCGGACAGCCAGCGGCAGCGGTACACAAGCACAAGGACGTCGCGTTCGGGATACCGGTGGAAGATGACGTCATGCACCGCGACAATCTCCACTTCCATCCCCAGCTCTTCGAAGATTTCCCGCACGATACCGTCACGTGGGTCTTCGGACGGCTCAAGCTTTCCGCCGGGGAATTCCCAGAGATCAGGATAGGGCGTATCAGGGCGACGTTTGGTAACGAGTACCTTCCCGTCGTGGACGATCAGTGCAGCGGTTACAATCAGTGGGGCCATGGCCGGGTTCCAAAAAAAATCCGGCGCGGGGCCGGATTCTGTATCAACACTATGAACTGCGGATCAGTTCGCCGAGACGTCGAGAGTATCGTTGGAAAGGATATCGTCAGGACGCTCCTCTTCGGCCCCTGCAACCAGATCGTTCAGAGGGATGGTGTCGGGATTGATCTTCGATATGCGCTTTGCACCGATATACCTCGCGCGGTAATACGGTGTATCCATCGTGGAAATGACCACCCGGTGATCGCGTGACGATGCGTGTATCATCTTGTTGTCGCCGAGGTAGATGCCGACGTGCGAAGGATACGGAGCATAGGTACGGAAAAAGACCAGATCCCCCTTTTTCAGGTCGCCGTGGGGGACCTCCTCTCCCACCCCGAACTGTTCACGGGCCGTCCGCGGCAGGAAGATGTTCATCTCGCGAAAGACCTGCTGTACAAAACTAGAGCAGTCAAGCGAGGTCCTGCTGTTCCCGCCGAAATGGTAATGGGCACCAAGGAACCCGTAAGCCGTATTCTTCAGCTGCCTGACCGCATCGCTCTTCAACTCCACACTGCTTTTCAGATCGACGGTCTGGTCGGACTCCGTATCGGTCAATTCGGCCAGGCTCTGCTCATAGTCCTTGTCGCTGAACGCCTCTGCAATCCGCGCCGAATAGTGCTTTACCTTCGGACGAGTCGGCTCCTCGGCTTTTTCGGCTTCGACGAGCGCCAACCGTCTCCCCGGCTTCAGACGGCTCGAGGAGAGATGGTTGAGCCGCTTGAGTTCGCCTACAGATATCCCTGTCCTCTTCGAAATCCTGGACAGCGTATCACCTCTTCGCACTCTGTAGGACGAAGAGGCTGATTTATGACGGGATCTGTGGGCAGCGGCAAGAGAGCGGGATGGGATGACCAGGACCTCTCCCGGCCGCAACCTGTTCTTCACCCTGCCGTTTGCGGCCTTCAGTTCGTCGGTTGTGACATGGTATTTCTTGGCGAGAGAATAGAGCGTATCGTTTTTCTTCACCTTGTGGGTTTTTGCCGCAAAAGCAAAAGAGGGCAAGGACGCTACGACAGCACATGCAGCAATCAATCGGGTAAATCTACCCATGCAACCCCTCCTCGTTTTATTTTTATCCCAACAAATGCGTTATTTGTATAACAAATCGATCTTTGCTGTCAACCCCCAACCGCTCAATGCCCGGATATGTGTATCCGGATTCGTACCGGTCCATCCTTCTGCAGGCGAATCGGCGGGTCCGGCGCCAGCAACCCCTGTTCGACGGTCGTGCTCCGTTGGATACCGGTCAGGTCCACCGTGTTGGTACGTATCCCCGCCAGCCGGTTTATGACCTGCTCCGGCCCCTCTACGGCAACCGTCCGGGGCTCCACGCCGATACCTTTCAGATGCAGCCCTTTGGGCAGCGTACCGGTGGTACGTACCAGAACACGAAGATTTCTGCGCACGGTCCGCTCAACCGTAACCCGGGCAGTTGATGGCGAGATGGACGTAATGCTCATCCCCGTCGGCAGCTTGAAATCTTCCGGTCGGATGGTGATCGGGGTCGTCCCCTGTTGTACCCCCGACAGATCGAGGTCCGCTACAAGATCGAGCTGCTTAGGCGACGGGGCGAGGCTGAAGATCGCCTTGAGCTGCACATCCACCGCATCCGGCGTGCTCTTCACGAGGGCCAGGTGCTCCGGCAGGTTGTGAAACCGGACCGGTGCCGTCACTGTCACGATCCCCCCTTGCTTCTCCGTCACCACCAGCCAGATTACGACGACGAGCAAAAAAATGCAAAGTTTGGGCCAGAAGTTACCAAACAGCCAGACTTTGAAGGGGATGCGCGACCGCGCCACATCAGGCGGCTCGATCAGCTCCTGCAGAGACTCCTGGAGCATCTCGGGCGTCTCCATCTTCCGCAGGGTCCCGTCAACGGCCAGAGACACATCTCCCCGTTCTTCCGACACGATAATGACCACCGCATCGGAACGTTCGGAGATACCGATCCCTGCCCGGTGACGCGTTCCCCAGTTCTGGGGTAGATCGGTCGTCGTTGACAGGGGGAGATGGCAGGAAGCGATCCGGACCCGGCCGTCCCGGATAACGAGAGCGCCGTCATGCAGCGGACTGGCAGGGCAAAAGACGCTTTCCAGCAGCTGGCTGCTCACCAGACTGTCAAGCGGAACCCCGTGGAGCAGGTATTCGTCAAGCTGCTCCTGACGCTCCAGCACGATGAGCGCTCCCGTCCTGCCTGCCGCCATGGCAAACGCCGCCCCGGCCACCCCTGTGATGTCCAGCTTCCGGGCTACCGTCTGTCTGCCGAAGAGGTTTCGCAGCAGGCTGAACCGGTACAGGGCCTGGCGTATCTCCACCTGGAAGATGACCACGACAAGCACGAAGAAGACGGTACCGAGCTCCTGCAGTATCCAGCTGGTCATAAAAAGACCGAGGTTTTTCGTTACGAAGTAGAGAACTCCGAGGAAACCGAGACCGATAAGCACCTGCAACGCCTTGCTGTTCTTGAACCAGCGGTATAGCTGGTAGAGCAGAAAGGTCATGATGAGGATATCGGCAATATCCTGCGGCCTGATGATCGGAAAGGACATCGCTGCTCCCTGACTGACCCAGCCCCGGCAGGATTGACCGGAGCCCGTACAGCTGCGCATCGCCCGACATTTTGCTGGCAATGCATTCGGGGTTTGTGCTACAAACTGACACGAAACGCGACGAAAGGTTAAAGCGTATGTATATAACATCATTGCAGCAGGAAGAGTAGAAAAATGTACAAGCTGACCGGAAAAGGCGAACAGATACAGAAGATGTTCAGCACCATAGCGCCGCGCTACGACTTCCTCAACCGACTGCTGAGCCTGGGGATCGACCGCCGCTGGAGGCGGGTGGCAGTGAGGCAGATACAATGCCCCCCCAACGGACGGGTGCTCGATGTCGCCACCGGAACGGGCGACGTGGCCCTCGAAATAGCGGCCCAGACGCCGGAAAACGTCGCCATCACCGGTATCGATTTTTCAGCCGGCATGGTGGAACATGGTCGCACCAAGATCGAAAGTTCTCCCCACCGCGCCCGGATCTCGCTCCAGATCGCGCCCTGTGAAGATATCCCGTTTCCCGACGACACGTTCGACGCCGTAACCATCGCGTTCGGCATCCGGAACGTCGTTGACCGTGAACTTGGCCTGAGAGAGATGCGGAGAGTCCTCAAGCCGGGCGGCCGGGTCGTTATCCTGGAATTTTCGACCCCCCGCTCCCGGCTCTTCAGGGCGGCGTACAACTTCTACTTTCATCGAATGCTCCCCCGCATCGCCGGCATGTTCTCGCAGGAGAGTGCCTACCGTTATCTCCCCGAATCGGTCATGGAATTCCCGCCCCAGGAGGAATTCGAGTCGCTGATGACCAAAGCGGGCTTCAGAGCCGTCACGCACCGGGATCTGACCTTCGGCATCTCTACAATCTACGTCGGACGGAAATGACCCCGGTCTGCACTTGACACGACGACGCCGGACCGCATATATAATGCACGAACTTCTATCGGAGGGCCCATGTTCATCGTTGCGAATCTCCTTACGACCATCGCCAGAATCGCCGACATCCTCCTCACGATCTACATGTACATCATCATCGCCCGCGCCATCCTCTCGTGGGTAAATCCCGACCCGTACAATCCGATCGTCAGTTTCCTCTACCGGGCCACCGAACCGGTACTGTACCGGGTGCGGCGCTTCCTTCCCGACCTCGGGGGGCTCGATCTGTCGCCCCTTCTCGTCCTCGTGGCGATATTCTTCCTGCAGAAGTTCCTGATCGCGTCCCTGTACGATCTCGGCTACCAGCTTAAATTCGGCATGAGAGGCACACCATGAAAATCACCCCGCTCGACATCCAGCAGCAACAGTTCAAGGGAAAGTTCTTCGGCGGTCTGGACCCGGACGACGTGGACGCATTCCTGCAGATGGTCTCCGGCGAGGTGGAAGACCTCGTCCGCGAGAACAACGACCTGAAGGAGCAGGCAAAGAAGATTGCCGCCCAGGTTGAGGAGATGACGCAGCGCGAGGCGAATATCCGGGAAACCATGCTCGCCGCGCAGAAGGTCACCGAAGAGATGAAGGCCAATGCCCAGAAGGAAGCCCAGTTGATCATCTCCGAGGCGGAACTCAAGGCCGAACGGATCGTGGCGGACGCGGAACGACGCCTCATCCAGACGACGGAACAGCTGCAGGAGCTCCGCCGGCAGAAGGTGCAGTTCGAGACCTCGTTCCGTTCGCTCCTGGAAACCCACACCAAACTCATCGCCCTGGAAGACGAACCGTTGACCGATGCATGACCTGCAGATTCGGGAAACCGGTGAAGGGATCGCCTTTCCCGTGCACGTCCAGCCCCGCGCCTCGCGTAACGAGATCTGCGGCATGCAGGGAAACGAGCTGAAGGTGCGGCTCACCTCCCCACCGGTTGAGGGAGAAGCCAACAAGCTCTGCATCGAATATTTCGCAAAGCTTTTGGGAATCGCCAAATCCAGGGTCCGCATCGTGTCGGGAGAAAAATCCCGCCACAAGACGGTGCTCGTATCCGGTTACGACCGGGATGGCCTGCTGGAACGGCTGAAGTCGGCACTGTCCGGCGGAATTACAAAAAGATGACAACCGCCCCCTGGCAGGGGTTGACAAAACGGCATCTCACTTCTTATAGTAACGAGCATAACGAACCATTCAGAACCGAGGAGGAACCACCAGGATGCCAGTCTACGAATACGCGTGCAGTGAATGCGGCAACCAGTTTGAACTGCGCCAGAAATTCTCCGACGAGCCGGCGAGCGCATGCCCGCAGTGCGGCGGTCCGGTACAAAAACTCATCTCCCAGTCCGGTTTTGCCCTGAAGGGTGGCGGCTGGTATGCACAGGGGTACGGAACCGGCACGCCGACGACCTGCCCTTCGGGGGGCGGATGCAGCGGATGCCCATCAGCCGGGAAATGAGACCCGGACGATCGGTCCCAAAAGGATGCTCCCTCCGGAGCATCCTTTTTTTGTACTCAACCGGAAGAGTTCCGCGCCCTTTACCACTTTACAAACCCCGCCCGCTCCCTTATTATTTCCTGACTTCAATCCGGAGGTTCCACTTCGATGTCACAGATCATTGATGGGAAGGCCATTGCAGCCAAAATTCGCGGCAAGATCACGGAACAGGTCGCCACGCTCATAGAGAAGGGTATCACCCCCGGCCTTGCCGTGGTGCTCGTCGGTGACGACCCCGCCAGCAGGGTCTACGTCAGCATGAAGGAAAAGGCCTGCCAGGAAGTGGGTATTTTTTCCGACGAATACAAACTCCACGCCGACACCAGCGAACAGGACCTGCTGGCGCTCATCGGCCGGCTCAACAACGATTCGAAGATCCACGGCATCCTCGTCCAGCTCCCCCTCCCCCCCCAGATAAATACCGACCTGATACTGGAATCCATCTCCCCCGCAAAGGACGTGGACGGGTTCCATCCCTACAACGTCGGCCGGCTGGTGGTGGGCAAGCCGACCTTCCAGCCCTGCACCCCCTACGGCGTCATGGTGATGCTGAAGGAAGCGGGCATCTCCCTCGAAGGAAAAGAGGTCGTGGTGGTGGGACGGTCGAACATCGTGGGTAAGCCGGTAGCTTTCATGTGCCTCGCCCAGCACGCCACCGTCACCCTCTGCCACAGCCGCACCCGGGACCTGGCGGACAAGGTGCGCAGCGCCGACATCGTCATCGCCGCCGTCGGCAAACCGGAGATGATCAAGGGGGACTGGATCAAGGAAGGGGCCGTCGTCATCGACGTGGGGGTCAACCGGGTCGGGGAGAAGAAGCTTGTTGGAGATGTTGAGTTCGCGGAGGCCAGCAAGCGGGCGTCGGCAATCACCCCGGTTCCCGGCGGAGTCGGCCCCATGACCATCACCATGCTGCTGTACAACACGCTCGAATCGGCCAGGCGGAGCGCCGAGTAAACGCGTTCCCCAACGTACCAGCTTCGGAATACCAGGGAGTTCATTCCATGAAAGTCACGAAAGCAGTCTTTCCCGTCGCCGGCCTCGGCACCCGGTTTCTCCCCGCGACCAAGGCGTCGCCCAAGGAGATGCTCCCGCTCATCGACAAGCCACTCGTCCAGTACGTCGTCGAAGAGGCGGTGGCGGCAGGGATCGAACAGATCCTCTTCGTGACCGGTCGCGGGAAGCGCGCCCTTGAGGACCATTTCGACATCGCCTTCGAGTTGGAGGCGCTCCTGTACGACAAGGGGAAGGACCAGGAACTCTCCCAGATCCGGGAGATCGCGGAGATGGTGAACATCTTCTACGTGCGACAGAAACAGGCGATGGGGCTCGGCCATGCGATCCTGTGCGCCCGGGAGTTCGTCGGCGACGAACCGTTCGCCGTCCTCCTGGGAGACGATATCATCGACAGCGACCGCCCCTGCCTGGGTCAGCTCCTCGATGTCTACCGAAAGTACCGCGGGACGGTGCTCGCCCTGGAACAGGTGCCGATGGAGTCGATCTCGTCCTACGGCTGCGTCCGGGCGAACCAGATCGCGGACCGGACCTACGAGGTGACGGACATGGTGGAAAAACCGAAGGCGGAGGATGCGCCGTCGGACCTGGCCATCATCGGCCGGTATGTCCTCACGCCGGACATCTTCCCGATCCTCGCCTGCCAGGAGCCGGGCAAGGGAGGGGAGATCCAGCTGACCGACGCCATCAAAAAGCTCTCTACCGAGGAAGCGGTCTACGGCTGCCGGTTCGAGGGGGTCCGCCACGACTGCGGCGACAAGCTGGGTTTCCTCAAGGCCACGGTGGACATGGCGCTCAAACGGGAGGAGTTCCACGGCGAATTCCGGGAATTCCTGCGCAAGCGGATCTGTTCCTGAATTGCGCTAGAGACATTGCGCAGGTAGTGGGCGCTACCGGATGGAGCGCCCCCCCCGTGACAACCCGTACTGAAAAAACGCGATCAGATTGAACTGATCCTTGTTGTACCCGCGGGGAAGCGCCCCGATCGGCCCCACCATCTTCAGCGAACGAATCACCTCGTCGTCAAGGATGACGCTGCCGGAACTCTCCAAAAGGACGACCTTCACGATCTCTCCCTGGCGGTTGAACGTGATCTTCACGGGGGTCACCCCCTCGATCCCCCGCCGCGCCGCCTCATCCGGATACCGCCACACGCCGTAGACCGCCGTCTCGAACCGGCGCAGGAACGAACCGAACAGGATATCGTCCGTATTCAGGAATCTGGTAGCCCCCTCTTCCACCTCGCTGCTGTACTTCTTGCGGTAACTCTCCTCCAGACGTGCCATCCTGCTTGCACTGGGAAACAGCTGCGCCAGGGTGGGCGCCGGGCGACTGCCCGATCTCGGCCGGACCAGCAGATCCCTCCCTCCGGCTTCGGCGGACGGCACGGACGGTCGTGCTGGCTGGGGAGCCGGAACCGGCTCTTGCCGAGGCGGGCTCTGGTTTCGTGCCGCCGGCGCAGGTGATGGGGCGATCCTTTCCCGCGGAGATGCTCCTTTGGGAGCGATCTCCCGCGCCACCCGCTGCCGCCGGTCGGACTTGCGGGGAACCGGCGGCAGATTGCGGGGAAGCGGCTGAGGAGGCAGCGGCATCTCCTGAAGGTCCACCATGATCGGTTCCGTCTCTTTCGGCTTCGGGGGTTTTGGCAGATAGCTGAACAGGACAAATGTCGCGATGTGCACCAAGAGGGAAACTACCAGCAGGAAGAGGAAGGATTTTTCGATATGGCGATCGGACATCGGAATCCCGGAACGTTTGACGACTGGCGCCGTCTTGCGGCGTATAAGAGCTATCTTAAGCCGAGGCCGAACAGAATGCAATCGCGAGCTACAAACGGGTCAACGTCTGAATCGCGATGCCCCCCCCGAAGAGCAGAAACAGCACGCCGGCGCTCCGGTGGATGTACCGAAGCGGCACGTACCGGACCAGTTGCCGGCCGAGGAATATGGCCATCAGTGAGCCACTCCAGAGTGCCAGGGTGGATCCGGCGAACACCGACAGGGGGGACGCATACTGGGCGGCGAGGCTCGCCGTAACCAGCTGGGTCTTATCCCCGAATTCTGCAAAGAGGATCATCAGGAAGGCGGTCCGGACCGCATCGGCCGCCGTCACCTTCACCTCCTCGTCCTGCTCGTCAGCGCCATGCATGAGGGTGGTAACCCCGAAATAGAAAAACAGTACCGCCGAAATGAGTTTGATCCAGTTCAAGTGATCGCTGAAGGCCGAATGCAGCAGATGTCCCACCAGTACCGCCCCGAGGTTGAGGAGCGCGAATGCCGCGGCGATCCCCACAAATATCCGCTGCCAGGGAAAGCGCAGGGCAAGCGCCATCGCCGTCAGCTGGGTCTTGTCCCCCAGTTCGGCGAGAAATATGACACCGAAGGTGGTGATGATTACGGTAGCGTTCACGATCCCTCCCGGACCTGCGGATGCATAGTAAAAGATTCCCGGTATGAAAGCAAGCAGCGCCGGAGCGCGCGAGGCGGAAACCCATTGACAGCGGCTAATCGATTACGTATGATCGGCTCCCGTAAAGGGGAGTAGCAATCGGCCGGAGACATGGCCGACCCACCGCCCGTCATCACGGCCTGACGGTCCGGGCCAGGGGCCATTATATCCCGCCCGCTCAGTCGAGACCTTTACCCGAGCGTACCATGCGCCGTGGGTGAAGGTCTTTTTTTATGGACCACTCCCGGAAGGAGACACGATATGGCACCGCAAACGATGCTCTGGATCGGCTTCGCCGTCCTTTTAACTGTCATGTTCATCCTCGACCTGGGGGTGTTCAACCGGCAGAGCCACGAGATCCGGTTCCGGGAGGCGCTCATCTGGACCCTGGTCTGGGTGTCGCTGGCGCTCGGCTTCAACGTCTGGATCTATCTCTCCATGGGGACGGACAAGGCGCTGGAGTTCCTCGCCGGCTACCTGATCGAGGAGTCGCTGTCGGTGGACAACCTGTTCGTCTTCATCATGATTTTCAGCTACTTCCACGTCACGAAGCGGCACCAGCCGAAGATCCTCAAATGGGGGATCATCGGGGCGTTGCTCCTGCGGGCGCTCTTCATCTTCACCGGCATCGGGCTGATCGAGCGGTTCAACTGGATGGTCTACGTCTTCGGCGCAATCCTGATATTCACCGGCCTCAAAATGGCGTTCGGCAAAGACGAGGAGATCCGGCCCGAAAAGAACATCCTCGTCCGGATCGTTGGCCGGATCGTTCCCACGACCAAGCGGATCCGCGACGATCGCTTCTTCATCCGCCGGCAGGGGATACTGGCGGCGACGCCGCTCTTCATCGCTCTCGTGGTCGTGGAGTCCAGCGACGTGATCTTCGCCGTCGATTCGATCCCGGCGGTCCTCGCCGTCACCCACGACCCGTTCATCGTCTATACCTCCAACGTGTTCGCCATCATGGGGCTCCGCTCCCTCTACTACCTGCTGGCGAACGTCATGGAGATGTTCGCCTACCTGAAGCTCGGCGTCTCGTTCATCCTCGCCTACGTCGGGGTGAAGATGCTGCTGACCAATCTGTATCACATCCCGGTCGTCTTCTCCCTCGGGGTCATCATCGGCGTCCTGGCCATCTCCATCGCCGCCTCCATCATGTTCGGCCCCAGGTCCCCGCACCACGCCCCCTGATCCGGCCACAAAAAAGGCGCCGCAGGCGCCTTCTCGCTGATCCCTCCGAGTCACTCCGCCAAGGGAGGTTCAGGAAGCGGCCTGATCCGTACCCGGACGATGGCCGTCGGGGTGACCTCCTCGCAATGCAGCTCGAACCCGCGCCAGACGACGGTCTCGCCCCGTTCCGGAAACCTGCCGAGCTGGTCGAGAATCAGACCGGCGAGGGTATCGTACGGCAGGTCGTCGTCCATGGTGATATCCAGCAGGTCCTCCAGGTGGGACAGGGAGATGAGCGCATCCACCGCCATGCTCCCGTCGGAGAACCGGCGCACCTGCAGCGGCTCCCCCACGTCGTGCTCATCCTCGATCTCCCCCACCAGCTCCTCCAGCAGGTCTTCCGTCGTAACCAGCCCGTTGATGCCGCCATACTCGTCCACCACCAGCACCATGTGCACCCGCCGGCGCTGCATTTCCTTCAGGAGCTCGTTGACCTTCTTCACCTCCGGCACGAAGACCGGCGGGCGGATGATGGTTTCCATGTCGAACCCGGGATCACGCACCATCCGGCCGAGAAAATCCTTGCCGTGGATGAAGCCGCACACGTTCTCGATGCTGCCGTGGAACACCGGATAGCGGGAATACTGGTTGTCCAGGATCTGCCGCACCAGTTCGTCACGGGGAAGGTCCAGGTTGAGCCCGACCATCCGGGTCCGCGGCACCATCACCTCACGAACGCAGGTGTGGGTGAAGTCGAACAGGTTTTCGATGAACTCCTGCTCGGCGTCGCTGAAGACGCCGCTTTCGTGCCCTTCCGCAACGATATGTTGCACCTCCTCGCGGGTGATGAAGGCACGCGCCTCCCCTTTGATCCCCATGAGGCGCAGCACCGCCTTGCTGGAGAGGGTAAGAAACGAGACCGCGACGGCGGTGACCCGGGCGAGGAGCCGGATCGGCTTCGCCACCCTGAGCGCCAGCGGGTCGGCATACTGCAGCGCGATGGATTTGGGAACGAGCTCGCCGATGATGAGGATCAGGTAGGAAACCAGCACCACCACAAAGGTGACGGAGATCGGCTCGGCCGCGTTGTGCAGCCAGGTGACGGAGGACGACAGGAGGAGCGGTTTCAGATGCTCGACGGCGATGATCCCCCCCACCGCCGAGGCGGTGGAGCCGGTGATCGTCATGCCGATCTGCACCACCGCCAGGAGCCGGTGGGGGTCCTTCTGCAGCGCGTCGACGATCAGCGCATGTTCGTCCTGCGCATTGACGAGCTGCGCGACCCGGCTCTTCCTGATGGAGATGATCGCAAACTCCGAGCAGGCAAAAAAACCGTTGACGAGCACGAGGATGAAGATGACTATCAGTTCCAGTGTCGCGGTATCCACATGATCCCTTCAGGTTGGATATGCCCCAATTTTCACCGCCACACGGCGGTTTGTCAATACTGCCGTCGTACAAAACGGCGCCGGTTGCCACTGAGCAGGCGGCAGGGACGAAGCGGTGCGGCGCGTTATGCATCCGCCTTGCGCGCCGGCAGCGGCAGTCCGAGGAGCTCCATGACCTGCTGCATATCCTCCCACACCTCCCGCTTCATGGCCGGGTTGCGCAGGAGAAACGCGGGGTGGAAGGTCGGCATGAGCGGGACCCCGTGGTAGTCGTGAAACCGGCCGCGCAGCCTGGAGATCGGCGCCGATGTCCCCAGCAGGGTGTGGGCGGAAAAGGTGCCGAGCGCCACGATCACCTCCGGCTTGATGGCCCGCACCTGCCGCAGGAGGAACGGCTGGCACTGTTCGATCTCCGCAGGTTCCGGGTTGCGGTTCCCCGGCGGCCGGCATTTGAGGACATTGCAGATGTACACATCGTCCCGGGAAAGACCCATGGCCTGGATGATCCTTGTCAGGAGCTGGCCGGCCTCGCCGACGAACGGCTCCCCCTTCAGGTCCTCGTCCCGGCCCGGTGCCTCCCCCACGAACAAAAGCCGCGCCGACGGATTGCCGACACCGAACACGAGGTTGGTCCGCTTGGCGCCGAGGGCGCACCGCTGACACTCTCCCAGGGCGGCACGGATGGCCGGCAGATCCTCCGCAGGCAGAGCCGGAGCCTCGTCCGGTAGCGCCGGAGAAACTTCCGGAGCGGCAACGGCCGCCGCCACGCTCTGCCCTGTCACCTGCTCCGGCATCTTTGCCGCCTCCTCAGGCTCGGGCAATGGGGCGAACGGCAGGCCGTCCACACCGCTCTCCCGCAACTCCTCCAGATACATCCGCAACGAACCGATCAGCTCCCTGCGGTCCAGCTCACCGACCACGGCAAACTCCTTTACTTTTCACTCCGCATTGACTAAGCTACCAGAATCATGATGCTCTTCCCTTTGGTACTCCTGAGCGTACTGTTCATTCCGGCGAACGCCTTCGCATGGGGTGGCGGCATCCACCTGCAGCTCGGCAGCGACCTCCTGAACGACCTCTCCCTCGTACGTCCCGCCGTAGCAGCGGTCATCGGCGAGTTCCCGTACGATTTCCTCTACGGCTGCATCGCCGCCGACATCACCATCGGCAAGAAGTTCACCCACTACCTGTTGCACTGCCATCGCTGGCGCATGGGGATGAAGGTCCTGGAAGCGGCTGAAGCCGACCCGCAGAAGGCCTGCGCCTACGGCTACCTCTCCCATCTGGCGGCCGACACGGTGGCCCACAACTACTTCGTCCCCTACAACATCATGGGGAGCTTCTCCAGCCTCGCCCTGAAACACGCCTACTGGGAGATGCGCGTGGAGACCTACGTCGACCGGGAGATCTGGGAGGTGGGCCGGAAGGTGGCCCTGGAGAACTACCGGGCCAACGACGCCCTGCTGCGCCGGGTCATCTCCGACACCCTCTTCTCCTTCGGTACGAACAAGCGAATATTCAACTCCATCCTGTTGGTCAGCCGCCTGGAGAAGTGGCAGAACGTCATGAAGAGCCTTTCCGACAACTCCCGCTACACCATCGAGGTGGAGGAGTTCGACGAATGCATGGCCATGGCCCGGGAAGCGATCCTCGGCATCCTGAACGAGGAGACGGAATCCCGGTTCTTCACCGCCGACCCCACCGGCGAACGGGCGCTCGCCACGGCGGAGATGGTCAGGAAGAACCTGCGACTGCTGTTCCAGTCGGGAAAGGTCACGCGGGGCGATGCGCAGGAGCAGGTAAAAGAGATGCGGGGACGGCTGCGGGACGCGATCTGCGCGCCGGACCGGCTGCTGCAGATCCTGTCGGGGTGACCGTATCCGTCTCCCCTATCCGTTTCATACGCGTGCGCGAAGCGCGACGATCCGGTCCAGGAGCCGATCTGCCAGCTCCCCCTTCCCCATGAGCGGGATCTCCTCGGCATGACCGTCGCGGTACAGGAGGGTCACCCGGTTGGTGTCAACGTCGAATCCCGCCCCCTCCTGGGACAGGTCGTTGGCGACGATGAGGTCCAGGTTCTTCCCCTCCAGCTTCTGACGCGCGTTCTCCAGGAGGTTCTCCGTCTCCGCAGCGAATCCCACCAAAAGCCGCTCCCCCTTGAGCCGCCCCAGCTCCGCCAGGATGTCGCCGGTCTTCTCCAGGGAGAGCGCAAGGGTCTCCCCCGTCTTCTTCATCTTTTCTTCGGCACGGACCGCCGGCCGGTAGTCGGCCACCGCCGCCGCCTTGACGATGATGCTGCATGCCGGGAACCGTTCCAGAACGGCCTGCCGCATCTCGGCCGCCGACACCACCGGCACGGTGTCCACACCGTAGGGAGGCTCCAGTGAGGAGGGTCCGGTGACGAGGGTGACGGCCGCCCCCCGGCGGCGCGCCGACCGGGCGATGGCGTACCCCATCTTGCCGGAGGAGTGGTTGCTGATAAACCGGACCGGGTCCAGCTCCTCCCGGGTCGGCCCCGCAGTCACCAAGAGCGACTCGCCTGCCAGGTCCTTGGGAGCAAGCGCACTTAAGACCTCCTCGAAGATGATCCCGGGCTCCTGGAGCTTCCCCTCACCTTCCCAGCCGCAGGCGAGCGTCCCCCGCACCGGATCAGCAAACAGGTAGCCGAGACGACGGAGCGCCGCCTCGTTCGCGCGGTACAGGGGGTTCTGGTACATGTTCACGTTCATGGCCGGCGCCAGCAACACCGGTGCCTTCGTCGCCATCACCGTGGTGGTGAGCAGGTCGTCGGCGATACCGTGGGCCAGCTTGCCGATGACGTTCGCCGTTGCCGGCGCGATCACGACCAGATCGGCCCGGTCGGCCAGGGAGATATGGCCGATCTCCCGTTCCGAGACGAGGCTGAACAGCTTGGTACTCACCGGGTTCATGGACAGGGTCTGGAAGGTAAGCGGCGTCACGAACTCGGTGGCAGACCGGGTCATGACCACATGCACGTTCGCCCCCGCCTTGGTAAAAAGGCGCAACAGCTCCACCGCCTTGTAGGCGGCGATCCCGCCGGTCACCCCCAGAACGATCTCTTTTCCCTTGAGCATGGCTGTCCTCGGGGCGGTTAGCTGCCGCCCAGATACGGATTGTGCCGCTTCTCGCGGCCGATGGTGGTGGACGGACCGTGACCGGGGTAGACGGTGGTGCCCTCCGGCAGGACCAGCAGTTTCTCGCGGATGGCACCGATCAACGTCTCGTGGGAGCCGCCGGGGAGGTCGGTCCGACCGACCGAATCGGCAAACAGGGTATCGCCGGTGATCACGATCCCCTGTTCCGCAAAATAAAGGCAGCAGCCCCCCGGGGTATGGCCAGGGGTATGGAGCACACGGAGGGTGCAGCCGCCGAACAACAGTTCCATCCCGTCCTCCAGGTAGCCGTCGGGGGGGGGTGAATTCGTGGCGGGAATCCCGTACATTGCAGCGGTTTCCACGGCGCGGGAAAGGTACCGCTCGTCGCGTTCGTGGATATAGAGCGTTGCGCCGGTCGCGTCGAGCAGTCCGCCGTTTCCCCCCACGTGATCGAAGTGACCGTGGGTGTTGATCACCGTTTTGACCTGGAGGCCGTGCCGCTTCACGACGGCGAGGATCTTTCCGGTCTCGGCGCCGGGATCGACGACGATCCCCTCACGGGTATCCTCGCAGCCGACCACAAAGCAGTTGGCGGCGAGCGGGCCGACCGGCAACACCTCGAATATCATCAGTACCTCCCGTTACGTTAGTCCTTTGAATCCCCGGAAAACAGCTCGAGATTCTTGCCCGACAATGTGGCAAAGGGGTTGTTCTGGAAGCCGGGGCGCCGCTCGCCACGCCGGGTACCATCCGTTTCCGGACGCACCTGGGGCTCCGATACCGGCGTAACCGCGATCGTCGGTTCGGGCGCACGGGGCTCTTCCGGTTCCGGCTCGACGCAGACATCTTCTCCCGCCAGACCGTCCCGGTAGAAGTAACGGTCGTAGAGCCGGTGGTACGACGACCAGTTGGACGGGTTGTGCGGCTCCTTCCGGAAGTGGGTCTGGATGCCGTTGATCTTGGAATCTAGGTCATCCAGATAGTTGAGAACCGTCGCATCCAGCGTCTTCGGCCGCTTGGGGGAACCGAACTCGTACTGGCCGTGATGGGACAGGAGCATATGCTTCAGGAGCATCGCCAGCTCCGGAGGAAACGCCGGCAAGGACGCGATCCTCTCCTGGACCATCTCCACCCCGATGGTGATATGACCGAGGAGTTTCCCCTCGTCGGTATAGTCGAAGGAGCGGACATAGGACATCTCGCGCACCTTCCCCACGTCGTGGAGCAGTGCGCCAACCACGAGGAGATCACGGTTGAGCCCGGTGTAGAGGGGAACGATGCCGTCCACGAGGCACGCAACGGAGAGGGAATGCTCCAGAAGCCCGCCGAGATAGACGTGGTGCATCCCCTTGGCCGCCGGCGCGGTGCGATACCGGGCCATGAACGGCTCGTCCGTGTAGAATGCGGTCATCAGCCCTTTGAGGTGGGGATCGGAGAGGGTCTCGATCATGGCGCCGAACTGCGCGGTCATCTCCTCTATATTTCGCTCCGTTTCCGGCAGGAAATCCCCCAGCGACACATCGCACTCGGCAATCTTCTGCAGCTCGGAGATCACCAGCTGCAGCTTCCCCAGGTACACGGACGCCTTTGACCGGACGAAGACGAAGTCGTCCTTGTCGAAGAGGGACGACATCTGATCGACGTTGTCCCATACCTTGCAATCCACCTCGCCGGTCTTGTCCATCAGCCGCACGGTCAGGTACGGCTTGCCGTTCTTGGCCATGGCGGTGATCTTGTCCTTCACGAGAAAGACGGAATCGACCTGGTCGCGGTCCTTGATGCTGTTCACATAGGTTTTCTTCATGCAGATTCTCCCTGATGCTGCAGTTCACGGGCAATCCGGTCCGCCACCCGGATGCCGTCCAGCGCGGCGCTCATGATCCCCCCGGCATATCCTGCCCCTTCCCCCGCCGGGTAGAGTCCCCGCAGGGTTACTGACTGAAAGTCGTCTCCACGCACGATCCTGACGGGGGCCGAGGTCCTGGTCTCCACACCGGTGAGGGTCGCTTCGGCAGTGACGAAACCCTTCATCTTCCGGTCGAAATAGCGGATACCGTCCCGCAGGGTGGCGGTGACGTACGGCGGCAGGACACTGTCCAGCTCCGCCTCCACGACGCCGGGACGGTACGAGGAAACGACCGCTCCCCGCCCCTGCCCCAGAAACGCCAGCAGGTTCTGCGCCGGCGCCCGTCCCGACTCCCCACCAGCCAGATACGCGGCACGCTCCCACCGGCGCTGGAAATCGATCCCCGCCAGCGGCCCGCAGCCTCCGAAATCCGCCGGGGTCACCGTCGTCACTAGGGCGCTGTTGGCGTAGGGGGCGTTCCGCTGGTGGTTGCTCATGCCGTTCGTGACCACCCCATCCGGCTCGGAAGCGCTGGCGACCACCACCCCGCCGGGACACATGCAGAACGAATAGGCGGAGCGGCCTGAGCGGGCATCGTTGTACGCAAGGGCGTAGTCGGCCGGCGGCAGGTGCGGATCGTTCGGAACACCGTACTGTATCCGGTTGATCAGTTCCTGCGGATGCTCGACCCTCAGCCCGATGGCGAACGGTTTCGCCGTCATCTGGACGCCGCGGTCGTGCAGCATCCGATAGGTATCACGGGCACTGTGCCCCGGTGCCAGCACCAGCAGGTCGCAGGGGATCTCCTCCGAGGCGTTCACCACGACCCCCCGTACCCGGTCGCCATGAACCGCGATGTCCGTCAGCCGCGACGCGAAACGAACCGTGCATCCCCGGTCCTGGAGATAACCACGCAATCGCTTGACGGTGTCCCGCAACCGGTCCGTCCCGATGTGGGGCTTCGCCAGATACCGGATCTCGGGGGGAGCTCCGAACTGCACGAGCTTCTCCAGCACGTAGGCGATGTTGGCGTCCTTCACCCGGGTCGTCAGCTTGCCGTCGGAAAAGGTCCCCGCCCCCCCCTCGCCGAACTGGACGTTGCTCTGCGGGTCCAGCATCCCGCGGGACCAGTACGACTGGACATCCCGCAGCCGCTCGTCAATGGGGCGCCCCCGCTCCAGCAGCGTGGCCGTCATGCCGTATTCCGCAAGGCGCAGGGCGGTGAAGAGCCCCGCCGGCCCCATGCCGACGATGACGATGCGCCGTTCGGAACGGCAGGCAGGAAACGGCGTCTCCGGGGAGGGAGGCTTCACCGCCACCAGATCCGGGTCGCTGGACCGTCCGGCGAAGAGCGCTTCGTCCGCTACGCTGAATTCGACGGTATAGACGAACCGCACCTGCCGCTTCCGGCGCGCATCCACCCCCTTGCGGACCACCACCCACGAGAGGAGCTCTGCCGGCTTCAGCTGCAGACGGCGGCACAGGATATCCGGCAGGACCGACTCGCGGGTCCCCGGCTCCAGACAGATGTTTCTTAGAAGAAACGGCACCGGCACCCTGTCAGCAGGCCAGCCCGGCCGCCCTGCGACGGGCGAGGAGCTGCTCGACGACGACGACGATGTTCAACGGCTTGGTGGATTTCGGGATATGGATCTTCGCCCCCATCTCGGAGGTTTCGTGTTCATGGGGCTCTCCATGAAACATGGAGGTGAGGAGTATGATGATCGGTTCCTTTCCGCCGGCAAGACGCGAGATTTCGATGCAGGTGCTGACCCCTCCCATTCTGGGCATGATCAGGTCGGAGATGACGATCTCGGGATCGTTGTCCAGATACGCCCTCACCCCCTCGATGCCGTTGGTCGCCGTCACGACGGAATAACCGGAATCGGCGAACACGTCGGCCAGAAGGTTCAGGAAGAACGGATCGTCATCGATCAGCAGGACTTTTACCGGACCACGTTCCATACATCCTCATGCCAGGGGGTACTGAGGGGCCATAATAACGGAATCGTTTCGCAATGAAAAGGATAAACCTCCCGATCACCCCACCGGCAGCCGCAGACAGAAGGTCGTCCCTTCGGCGTCGCTCCTTTCCACCTCGATCTTGCCGTGATAGGTCTTCACGATGCGCAGGACGACGGAAAGCCCCAGGCCGGAACCGGACGTCCCTTTGGTGGTAAAGAACGGATCGAAGATATTCTGCTGATGTTCGGCGGGGATTCCCTTCCCCGTATCCGAAACCCTGATGATGATCTGCTGGCCGTCGAAATCGAGATCCACCCCCAGTATTCCTCCGTCATGCATCTCATGGATGGCGTTGAGAAAGAGGTTGGTGAATATCTGCTCGATCTCGGCGGGGTCGGCGGGGATGGCGGGGGGGAGATGGCGGAACTTCTTCACCACGGTGATGTCATGCCGGGTGATCTGGGGGGAAAACGCCTCCAGCACCTTGTCGATGACCGTGCCGACCACCACCTCACTGATCTCGTAACGAGGCCGCTTCGAGGCATCGAGGAGCTTGCGCAGGATGCCGTCGATCCGGTCGACCTCCTTCAGAATCTTGTCCACATACTCCTGCTGCTCGGGATCGTCGGTCCCGCTTTTGATGAGCTGGCCGAAAAGTGCGATGGAGTTGAGCGGATTCCGGATCTCGTGGGCCATGCCGGCCGACAGGTAGCCGAGCGTCGCCAGTTTTTCAGACTGCACGATCTCGGACTGGGCCTTCTGCAGCGCATCGGTTTTCTCCTGGACCCTCTTCTCCAGCTCCAGGTTCCACGCCTCGATCTCGCACAGCAAACGCTCGCGTTCGGCACGCAACTCACGGTTGTGCAGTTCGATCTCCCGCATCTTCAGGACGTTTTCGATCCGTTCCGCCAGGTCCTGATTATTGAACGGCTTGAGGATGTAATCCGAGGCACCGGCCTTCATCAGCTCGACGGCGATCTCCTCCCCCCCCTTGCCGGTAAACATCACGACATAGGTGTCGTCGAACTGCCGCTTGATCTCCTTGAGTGCCGTGAGCCCGTCCATGACCGGCATCATGTAATCCAGCAACACCAGCTGGGGACGGGACTCCCCGATGATCCTGATGCCGTCACGTGCATTCAGGGCGGTCAGGACCTTATACCCACGGTTTTTGAGAATGATGGAGGTCAGATCGAGAATGACCTTCTCATCGTCGATAATGAGGATGGTGACATCGGCTCTGGCATCGTTCGGCAAAGATTCCATGTTCACTCTTCACAGGTCGTGGTGGATTGCCGGCCTTGCGGCCGTGGCAGCACAAAAAAAGGGCAGCAAACCGGCTGCCCTCCATGCTTCGTTCAGGGGGAATTCTAGGGATGTCGGACGGTCATGACCGGACAGGTCGCCTTCTTGACGACCCGCTCCGCGGTACTGCCGAACAGCAGGTGATCGATGCCGCTTCGACCGTGCGTTCCGATCACGATGAGGGAGACCTCGTCATCTTCGGCCTTTTTGAGGATTTCCTCGTAGGGGATACCCGCGACGATACTCGTCTCATAGTCCGTATAGTCACCGAGACGCGTGCGGCAGTACGACTCCATCATCTTCTCGGCCCCCGATTCAATCTCCTTCTCGAGGTTTTCGAACGAGATATGCGGCACGTAGAACCCACGCAGGTCAACCGGCTCGTTGATGACATGCAACAACACCAGCCGCGCACCGAACGATCTGGCCAGCGAAAGGGCACAGTCGAGCGCTTCGTCGGAGTATTCGGAAAAGTCGGTGGCAAACAGGATCTTGCTAAAGGAACGCATATCTCCTCCAGGGGGTCAGTGGTTTGTTTCCTTGAATATCTTGTTGAGAATCGACTTCAGCTCGTCGATTTTCACCGGTTTGTTGATGTATTCGAACGCGCCGAGGTTCATCGCCTCGATATACGACTCGACCCCCCCGTGGGCGGTAATCATTATCACATTGCTGTGGGGAAAGGTCTTGTTGAGTTCCCTCAGGAAGCTGATTCCGTTCATCTCCGGCATATTGATGTCCGTTACGATCAGATTCACCTGGTGCTGCCGGAGATAATTCAGCGCTTCATATCCGTTGGGAACGCTGTCGACCTGAAACCCCTCGCGGGCCAGGAGTCGGGATAATCCGATACGCGCGTTTTCCTCATCATCGACAATGAGTATTTTTTTTGAGCTGTTCGCCAACGCAGACTCCACTACCGTTTTGTTGAGTCTAACATGGCGCGGAATCATGTCAAGCCGCGTAGCGGGCGGCTATCGGACAAAAAAGCGACGGGAAGAAAGGGGGGGCACACACCTCCGAACGGGTTTACCGTTTTACTGCGGAACCGGTTCCGGATGCAGGTCGAGATGTACCGGTCCACCTTCCGCAGGAAGCGCAAGGGGCTTACCGTTGACCTCCGCCTTGACTCCCCCGGGAGATTCGATGTCGACGGAGATGCTCCGTTCCCCTTTCCACTCGATCAGGTCACCCGCCTTAAGATCGTATCGCTGGGTAAGGGCACCATCGATGGTAATGGTAAGACCGCTATCCCGGTCGACCTTCAGCTTGAGATACACTCCGGGAGAAGCGTGGTCATCTGGCAGTTCGGAGTTCGCAGCGGGAAGAGGGGCCGGTTCGGATGCGGACACGACGCCTCCGTGCGCCGACGAGATGGGAGACTGGACAGGAACGGGTGCGGCAGGAGAAGGCGTTGCCACAGCGACCTCACGGGAGCGTTCTCCCTCGGGTGCGGGGTCGCTGAACAGGAACGTTGAGACAAGAACAATGGCAAACAGCATGAGCGGGACGATCCACCACCCCTTTTCCCACCGGACCTGACGTTGACGATCACCGGGAGTGGCATCGTCATGCGCATCAATTTTCTTCGCGGCAGGTTTGCACGAGCCATCGTACAGGGCGATCAGGTCATCCGCGGAAAGCCCCACGCAACCGGCGTACGACCTTATGATCCCACGGGCGTACGCCTTGCTGGGCAGCCGATCGAAGTTTCCCTCTTCAACTGCGACCAGATAATCCCGTACAACCCGTATTTCACGGCAGATATCCTCCCGGGACAGACCGCGTCCTTCACGGGCCGCGCGCAACTCCTCCCCCACCGTCACATGTTCGGAAGGAGCACTCACATCGACAGTATGATCATCTGAGGGAATCAAGGTATTCACGCGAAAGGGTTCCCATCTCCGATTCGGGAACCTGGCGAAGTACATCCTTGAACGCTGCCGTGGCCGCCGGAATATCCTTCAGCTTGAGCAGGGCAAGGCCGAGATTGAACGACGCCTCGGGGTAATCCTTGTAGATTTCCAGCGCGGTCCTGTATTCCATCACGGCAAGCTCAACCTTCCCCATGGCGAAATAGGTGCGGCCGAACTGCAGGTGGCCACGCGGATCGCGGGGATACGAGGCGACCATGGTGCGGAAAATATTCAGCGCCGTGGGATAATCGCCCTTTCCGTAATACGCCAGCCCCAGATTAAGCATCGCATTGTCATGATGCGGATAGAACAGGTCATCGGAAACCATCTTAAACTGGGCAATCGCCGCATCCCAGCGTTTCATCTCCAGGTAGTCGATACCGAGATCGTTGCGGGCATCGGAAAAATCCGGTTTCAGCTTGATGGCCTGCAGGTACTTCTGCTCCGCGAGATCATAACGTTTTTTAGCGTAGAACACCCGCCCGAGGTAGTTCAGGAGTTCCGGATCATCGGGCGTCAGTTTTTCCGCCGCAGTAAGCTCCACGAGGGAAGAGGTATAGTCCCCGTCGAGCAGGTAGGCCAGCCCCAGTTTGTAATGGTACTCCGCCATCTTCTCCGGCGACGGCCCCGTGGCACACGACGAACAGACCAGCCCGAGCAGGACCACCACAACAATACGGGTTATCTTCGATGCGAAACCGTTCATAGCGACCCCAACAGCTTGCCGATCTGTTCAAGGATCGAACCGGCCGCAAGGCGGGAAAGGTCCGTCGTATGCGGTACCGCCGGACGCTCATCCGACACGACCTCGGCAACGATCGATTCGGATGCACACCGTTCCTCTGGCAGCCCCCCTCCGGGCGACGTCTCCGCCACACCGATCCGTCCGTCAAAATCACCGAAACCGGCAATCAGCAGATCATCGTCATCTTCGACGTGTTCAACTGCCGTATCCGTCGGCCCCCCCGGATCTGCTTCAGGTGCGAACTGCGGCACGGCAAGTTCAACCGGGGCCTCAACAGGAGCATCATCGGCGCGTGCCCCTTCTCCTGCAGACTCTTGCATCCGCGGCAGCTCGCCTGCAGCGGCGTCGAGGTTAAGATCGAATGCGTCCAGCGGTGCGTAATCATCGAACAGGCCGATTCCCTCAAACGATTCAAGTGGCGCATCGGAAGAAGAATCCCCACTCTCAGTCGGCAGCGCGGACTCTTCGGTGGACGGAGACGCTTCGGTATCAGACTCGAAGAAAGTCAGGTCATCAAGGATCAACTCCCCGGCAATCTCGTCATCGAAACGGGTCTCCGGCAGCGCTGACGAAAGAGGTTCCGCCTGCACGAGCGACCTGAGGCGGGCAAGAAGGTCCGATGGCCGGGATGGTGAAGCCGGCGGCGATGCCTCCTTTGCGACATCCGGCTGCGTGACAGAAGGGTCCGGATTCGTTGGCGTGAACGGCGCTCCCGACGTGAACTGCAGCGTCAGATCAGTGGAAATTCCCGGAGGAGGATCGATCCCGGGTATGTAGAGGGCGGGAATGGAGTTCACGATCTCGGCAGACCGCTGCGGATCGCTGTCCACCTCGACGCTGTCGAGCATGAAACCGATGGATTCGGCAAAATCCATCGCCTCCTGGAGTGCCCGTTCGTATTCGAACATCGTAGTCGGCTGCTGCTCGGGAGTGAACACCTGACGCACCCGATTAACGGTGAGAAAGAGCACGACATACACGGACGGCACGCCGTCGCCCGTCTTCATGGTTATGACGCAGGCATCGCACGGCTGCAACTCGGCCCCCTCGGGGGCAACCCGCGCACGGTTTATGGAGCGGTACAGATCGACAATTTCGCCTGTGACGTTGAGCCTCGACAAGGATTTATCGCGTAGGAACATTTCCACTCCCGCAGTACGGCAACGATCGGACTTACCCCAGAGACCTCAGCAACCTAGCAAATCTGCATATAATTGTCAAACGTGCCGCCTTCCCCTAAACGTCCTGCCCATCCGCCGCCAGACCCTGAAACCTGGTGAGCGCCCTGAAATGACGGAACCGCTCTTCGATCTCCGGATAGGTAAGCGATTTGAGCCGGTCCAGACTGAAATCCTCGACGTTGAACGAGGCCATGACACTGCCGAAGACGATGGCCTGACGCATGCCGTCCTCGGTGAAATCTCCGGTATTTGCCAGATACCCCATGAATCCGCCGGCAAAGGTATCACCGGCACCGGTCGGATCGAACACCGACTCCAGCGGGTAGGCCGGCGCCGCAAAGATGGAATCGCCGGCAAACATCAGGACGCCGTACTCTCCACGCTTGATGACGAGCCGCTTGCACCCCAGGGCCATGATCTGCCGGGCGGCCTTCACCAGGTTCGCCTCGCCCGTGAACTGCCGCGCCTCTCCCTCGTTGATGATCACGATATCGACGCGCCGCAGCACCTCCTTCAGCGCCGCCGGCTTCGACGATATCCAGAAGTTCATGGTATCGCAGGCGACCAGCTTCGGGCTCTTTACCTGGTCCAGCACCTCCAGCTGGAGCTCCGGATCGATATTGGCGAGGAACAGGACCTCCGTCTCCCGGTAACGGGGAGGAAGGTCCGGCCGGAACTCCATGAGCACGTTCAGCTGGGTATCGAGGGTCTGCGCCTCGTTCAGGTCGTACCCGTACCTCCCGGTCCAGTGGAAGGTCTTGCCCGGAATCCGGACGAGACCGTCGGTGTCGATCTCCCGCGAACGGAGGAACGACACATGCTCCTCGGGGAAGTCCTCCCCGACCACCGCCACCAGGCTCACATCGGTGAAGAAGCTGGCGGAGGTGGAAAAGTAGGTGGCCGACCCTCCCAGCACGTCCTCTCCCTTGCCGAAGGGGGTTTCCACCGTATCAAACGCAACGGTACCGACGACGACTATTCCCATGGTATTCTCCTCGGACAGGTACCACCGGTACCCGTCAGTATGTTGTTGAGATGTTACTTTTTCAGCACCCTGCCGACGATCGGGGCCAGTCTGTCGGCCGTCTCCTTCGGGATCGCGGCGCGGTCGGTGATGATGGCGTATTCCAGGGCGGTACCGCAGCTGCAGCTACGCCGGTCGCCGATTGCCGCGACGGCATTGCGGATGATGTTCTTCGCCATCGCGACGTTCTGGTGAATGATCTGGATGACCGCCTCCACGGTGACGTCGTCGTGGGAATCGTGCCAGCAATCGTAATCGGTGGAAAGGGCGATGATGCCGTAGCAGAGCTCCGCCTCTCGCGCCAGCTTAGCTTCGGTGAGGTTCGTCATGCCGATGATCGAGGCACCAAGCCCCAGATACATGAACGATTCGGCCCGCGTAGAAAAGGCAGGCCCTTCCATGCAGATATAACTCCCCCCCTTGTGGGTCGTAGCCCCCGCCTGCTGCGCAGCAGCGTACAGCGTCTCAGAAAGACAGGGGCAGACCGGATCGGCGAAACCCACATGGGCCACGATCCCCTCACCGAAGAAGGTATCCTTGCGGATACCCTTGGTACGATCGATGAACTGGTCGGGTATCACGATATGGCCCGGGGCGATCGCCTCCTTGAGACTGCCGACGGCGGAAACGGAGATGATCCGCTCCACACCAAGCGTCTTCATGCCGTAGACATTGGCACGGTAGTTCACCTCCGACGGGAGGAGCGTGTGCCCCCTGCCGTGCCGTGGCAGGAAGACCATCCGTACGCCGTTCAATATCCCGGTGATGTATTCGTCGGACGGGTCTCCGAACGGAGTCGTTACCCGCACCCGCTGGACCTCCTCCAGCCCTTCCATTTCGTAAAGGCCGCTCCCCCCGATAACGCCGATCACCTCTTCAGCCATTGCAGATTCCTCCCGATTCGTGAGTTGCCCTCTTCTGAGGGTCCGATTCCCTTGCCCCGTCGGCGGTTTCGAGCCGTCCCTTCAGCTGGCCGCAGGCAGCCGAGATATCGCTGCCGCGACTCGACCGGGTGATGACCGTGACATGTTTGTCCAGCAGGTACTTGTGAAACCGGTCGATCGCGTCCTGGGTCGGCGTCCTGAAGGTACAACCGTCGTGCTCGTTGAACGGAATGAGGTTGACCTTGGACGGGAACGTACTGATGAGCCGCACCAGTCTCCTGGCGTCCTCCAGGGAATCGTTCAGGTCGCGGATCATCACGTATTCCACGGTGATCCAACGGCGCGAGGGGAGCGGAAACGCCCGACATGCCGCCAACAGCTCCGCAAGCGGGTATGTTCGGTTCACCGGCATGATCCGTCCGCGCACCTCGTCGGTAGTGGCGTTGAGGGAAACGGCGAGATTGACCGTCACCGCTTCCCCCAGACGACGCATCTGCGGCACCAGTCCCGACGTGGATACCGTCACCTTGCGGTTGGAGAACTGAAAGCCGTCGGGGTCCGTCAGGATCTTCAGCGCCCGGATTACATTGTCCAGGTTATGGAGCGGCTCTCCCATCCCCATGAAGACGATATTGCGTACCGGATCGCTCCGCTTGACCGCACAGACCTGGTTCACGATCTCCGCCGTGGTCAGATTACGGGTCAGACGGAAGGTACCGGTCAGACAGAACTCGCACCCCATTGCACAGCCGACCTGACTGGAGATGCAGAGGGTCGTCCGGTCCTCCTCGGGGATCAGTACGGACTCGACGGTGACGCCATCCGACAAACGGAACAGATACTTCTTCGTGCCGTCAGCGGAATGCTCCACCACCTCCGGTTCCAGGTCGCTGATGAACGTCGTTCGTTCCAGCTCCTGCCGGAATTCCCGCGACAGGTTGGTCATCTCGCCAAAGGTACGGGCATCCTTCTGATAAAGCCACTTGAAAATCTGCCGCGCACGGAAACGCTCCTTACCAGTCCCGGTAATAAACGCCTCCAACTCGTCAAGGGAAAAATTTTTCAGATCTACGGTGTTCATCGTTCTCCGCACCTGCGGTGACACAAAAAAGCCCTCCATGAAGAAGGGCTTTTCACTCGCCTGTTGCCTGCGTTCAGTTCAGCTCGAGCCCGCTGAAAAAGTAAGGAATTTCAAATGCTGCCGTTTCGGGAGCGTCGGAACCGTGAACCGAATTCTCCTCGATGTTCTTCGCGAACTCCTTGCGAAGCGTCCCCGGCTCGGCGTTCTCCGGATTCGTCGCCCCCATCAGCTTGCGCCAGTCTGCGATGGCGTTGTCCTTTTCGAGACAGAGGACAACCACGGGGCTCCTGGACATGAAGGCACACAGGTCATTGAAAAATGGGCGTTCCTTATGCACGTAATAAAACCCCTCTGCCTGAGCCCGGCTCAACTGCAACTTCTTCATGCCGACAATACGAAAACCGGCTGCCTCGATCTTCCCGAGAATGGTACCGGCGAGATTCCGCTCGACGGCATCCGGCTTGATGATCGCAAACGTACGTTCCATACCCCCCCCAATTCACGACAAAAGTAGTTAACTAATCGTTATACATAACATTTTAACCTCACAACTGTCAAGGCAAAACCCACAAAAAAAGCCTGCAGCATACGCTGCAGGCTTAATGTACCCTTCTCAGGGAATCTGCAATTACTTCTGTCCAGCCGGAGCAGCCGGAGCAGCCGGAGCAGCCGGAGCAGCCGGAGCAGCCGCGGAAGACATCGGAGCCTGAGCCGGCGCCGGAGCCTGCTGCTCAACAGCAGGTGCAGCCGGAGCTTCTTCCTTCTTTTTGCAGCCAGCGGCGAAAGCCACGGCCAGCATGAGAGACAGTGCAAGGATGATCAGCTTTTTCATTTGTTTCACCTCTTTCCATTGTAAAATTAGATGTGTGCGCAAAGCGCCAATTTCAAACACAACGACTGCGAAATATACTATCACCTAAAAAAATGTCAAGCATTAAATCACCCGAAATCACCTTTTTTGCCCCCTGCAATTTCGAATAGTTACCCTAACGCTCGATTCACTGCGAACAGCGTTTACAGATTGAAACAGACCATCTTTATGTTAGTCATCTCTTCCATGGCATATCGGACCCCTTCCCGGCCGAGTCCGCTCTGCTTGTTTCCACCGTACGGCATATGGTCGACGCGGAATGTCGGAACGTCATTAATGATCACTCCTCCCACATCGAGCCGTTTCACCGCCTTGAACGCCTTGGCGATGTCGTTCGTGTACACCCCGGCCTGCAGACCGTACAGTGAATCGTCGGCCATATCCAGCGCCTCGTCAAAACTGTCGAACGGCATCACCGTGACGACGGGCGCAAACACCTCGGAACAGACAACCTTCATATCGCGGGTGACCCCGGTGAGGATGGTCGGCGTCAGACAGGCCCCCACCACCTCTCCGCCGGTCTCCACGTTGGCACCGAGCCGTTTGGCCTCTTCAAGCCATTCCACTGCGCGATTCAGCTCCACCGCCGAGATCATCGGCCCGATATCACAGGTACGATCCATTGGATCACCGACCTTCAAATCTTTCGTCGCCGCGACGAACTTCCCGACAAACTCGTCGAACCGTGCCCGATGGACGAAGATGCGCTGGACCGAGATGCAGACCTGGCCCGCATTGGCAAAACTACCCACGACGCAACGGGATATGGCGGCATCCAGATCGGCATCCTCGTCGATGATGGTCGGCGAATTCGACCCGAGCTCCAGGGTTACCCGTTTCAACCCCGACCGCGATTTGATGTCGATACCGACGGGGGGACTCCCCGTAAAGGTAATCATGGCAAGCCGTTCATCCTCCACGAGCAGATTCCCGACCGACTTGCCGCTGCCGATGACCAGGTTCAGCGCGCCGTCGGGTAACCCGGCCTCCGCGAGCAGTTCGGCCAGCTTGATGGATGAAAGGGGTGTCTTGGTGGCGGGCTTCAGCACGACTGCATTCCCCGCCGCGAGGGCGGGGGCGACCTTGTGGGCAACGAGATTGAGCGGAAAATTAAACGGGGCAATGGCCCCGATGATGCCGATAGGCACCCTCACATTGTAGCCGAAGCGACCGGCGGAAACCGGTGAAGCGTCCATCGGTACGATTTCACCATGTTCAGCACGCGCCTCCAGCGACGCGAACATGAACGTCTCGGCACTCCGGTCCACCTCCGCGAGTGCATACTTCCATGACTTGCCCGCCTCCCGCGCGATGATACCGGCAATCTCCTCCCGGTCGCGATGAATAAACTCCGAGGTCCTCCCCAGGATTTCGGCCCGCCGGTACGCCGGCAACGCTGACATCGCGGCAAAACCGGCTCGTGCCGCGACGATCGCCGCATCCACATCATCCGGTGAAGATTCCGGAACCACCCCGATGACCGCGCCGTCGTACGGATTTATCACCTCAATGCCGGGTGATGCATCACCTACCCATTCGCCACCAACGAGCACCCTGAAACGTCTCATCATGCCACCTCCGGATAATGGTTCATACGCCTTGCCATCCTGGCGAAAAATATAGTATACGTAATGATGATTGGCAACATCTCACGAGGAGCGTTCATGGAATCGACCATCGCACCGAAAGGCCAGAAATTCCTGCTCGATCTCGCCCGCACGTCCATCGTATCCTACGTCACGAACCAGACGCTGCCCGAAACGGAAACGGGCAGCAAGGAACTCAGCAGCGCGAGCGGCTGCTTCGTGACCATAACCGCCGGCGGGGGCCTGCGCGGCTGCATCGGAAACTTCATATCCGACAAGCCGCTGTACCGTCTCGTCCAGGAGATGGCCGTTTCTGCAGCGGTCAAAGACCCCCGTTTCTATCCGATGCAACCGGCGGACCTGCAATCGTTCGAACTGGAGATATCGGTTCTCTCTCCCCTGCGCAAGATTTCTTCTGTCGAGGAGATCGAAGTGGGAACCCACGGCATCTACCTGGAAAAAAATTACTCGCGCGGGGTGCTTCTGCCGCAGGTTGCCGTCGAATACGGCTGGGACCGCGACACCTTCCTGGGGCAGACCTGCCTGAAAGCAGGGCTCAGACCGCACGACTGGCAGGATGGTACCGACATCTTCATCTTCAGCGCCCAGATATTCAGGGAAGCCCCCTGACATCAAAAACGCCCTTCCCCCCCTCGGGGTGCCGTTCGAACGAAAAAAGGAGATGCAATCGCATCTCCTTTTTTCGTTACACAAACTGAACGGTGCCTAGTTGCGACCACCCGCCGCGGCCCACTCCTCCAGCATGGCAGTGCTGACGGATTTGGGACGCTCGATGGCGTAGCCGAGACCGCGATCCCAGGTAATGTTGGCCATGCAGCCCAGTGCCCGGCCGATGCCGAAGAGGACGGTGTAGAAGTCCCACTCGCGCACGCCATAGTACCACTGGATGACGCCGGACTGGGCATCGACGTTCGGCCACGGGTTCTTGGTCTTGCCGTGCTCGGTCAGGACGCCCGGAGCGGTTTCGAAGATCATAGCAACCAGCTTGAACAGCGGATCGTCCTTCAGGCCCGGGGTGTTGAGGCAGAACTCGCGCTGGGTGGTGTAGCGCGGGTCGGTCTTGCGCAGAACGGCATGGCCATATCCCGGGATGACCTGTCCGGCGTTGAGGGTATCCCACAGGGCCTTGGAAACGTTTTCCTTGGTCGGCTCGGCGCCGCCCAGCTTCTTCTGGAACTCCATGATCCAACCCAGCACCTCCTGGTTCGCCAGGCCGTGCAGCGGACCGGCGAGGCCGTTAAGACCGGCCGAATAGGCGTAGTAGGGGTCGGAAAGGGCCGAGTGCACCAGGTGGGTGGTGTGGGCCGAGACGTTACCCGACTCGTGGTCGGAGTGGATGATGAAGTACATGCGGGCCACGTCCTGGTATTCCTTGTTATCCTGGCCGATCATATGGGCGAAGTTCGCCCCCATGTCGAGGTTCGGATCGATGGCGATCTGTTTGTCGTCACGGTACTTCAGGTTGTAGATGAACGCGGCGATGACCGGAATCCGGGCGACGATGTCGCTGGCATCTTCGTAGACGGGTTCCCAGGCGGTCATCTTGTTGAACTTGCCGGAATTGTAGAACGCGGCAAACTTGGAGTCTTTCTGCAGTGCCATGATGCCGACGGAAAGCATGACCATCGGATGGCTGTCCCGCGGCAGGGCCCGGATGGCGTCGAACACGTACTGCGGAACAGACTGACGGGTCTTCCACTCCGTCGTTACCTCGGCAACCTGGGCGTCGGTCGGGACATCACCGGTCAGGAGGAAATACCAGAATGCCTCGACGGTCGGGTAGGCCGAGCCGGCAGCCTTCGGAAGCGCGGCGAAGGTCTCGGGAATGGTCTTGCCGCGGAAGCGGATCCCTTCCTGCGGGTCGAGGTAGGAGATATCCGTCACCAGAGAGCGGATGTCGCGGGCACCGCCGATGCACTGTTCGATGGTCACCTCGTCGATCTTCACCTTGCCGAATTCCTTCACGAGTCTCTGTGTACGGGGGCGATGCTCCTCAATCTTCTTCGCAAGTGTCTCTTTCAATGCCATCGTGGTCCTCTCCTTTCATGATGTTGGTTGAACCGGGATCAACGTGATACCTCGCAAACGGACTGGCGAAAACGAATCTGTGCCTCTAAAACGGCATTACATAGCCAGTGCGGTACAGTATGGCAACATTGCCAGTGGGAAGATACAACGGATAAAGGGCGATTACCCGGGGAAGCAACTGCCTACAGCGATCGGAACTAATTTTCTAGAATACTGTATACAATTTGTGGCTATTTATACCGGCAGCAAGGATAAATTGCAACAAAAATTTTCCGCAATCCGGTCAAAGGATGACGAACGATTCATCGGAAAATGTGAGCTGCTGCAGGGCTCCGTCCTCCTCAATATAAAACGTATTTTCAATTCCGACGGCACCTTCTCCGGGGAAAACCAGCTTCGGCTCGAAGGCAAAAACCATCCCCGGCTGGAGATGCATATCGGAAAAACCGCGGGCGATGAAGGGATATTCGTCCAGCTCGATCCCCACTCCGTGGCCGATGAAAGAGACCTGTGCGCCGGCGGCCCCCATGAATGAGTCCGCATAACCCATTGACGCCGCCAGCCCCCGACAGGAATCGTAGACAGCCCCCCAGCTCGCCCCCGGAACGGCTACCTCCTTCATCCGCTCCTGAATGGCACACATGTCGTCAAACCCCTTGCGGAGCCGGTCCGACACACTACCGATGGCAAACATCCGCGTCTGGTCCACGAGGTACCCGTCAACGGAGCCGGTAAAATCGAAGATAACCGGCTCGTGACGACCGACGATCCTGCTCCCCGCCCCCTGCCCGAACGACGGCGAGAGCCCCGCCCCCCCGAGCGGCGTATCCGAATAGGCAGGGACGGCACTGTCCGCACCGGAGAAGGTGTGTCCGATCGCAAACTCGCTGTTGAACCCCCGCATCCGGGTCATCCCCGGGTGCCCCTCGCGGCGGGCGACATATTCCAGCTCCGCGGCGAGTTCGAGATCGGACATCCCCTCCCGCAGCACCGCCCTCACCCGGCGGTACACCGCATCCACCTGGCGGGCGGCATCACGGGCAATGGCGACCTCGTACGGGCTCTTGCACATCCGGACGGTACGGATGAGGGGCGTCGCGTCGCCGATACGCGTCTCCGGGAATACCTTCCGGTACCGCTCGAAAAGACTGACCGGCAGGACATCCAGTTCCATGCCGATAGCCTTCGGCAGTGGCAGGCCGTACTCGGCAAGGATGCGGGGGATGTCCCGCATGGACCCGAAAGGGATCACCTCCGACAGTTCCGACTCGCGGCGCGCCCGGCCGATATCGCGACGCACCAGGTAGAGCGGCCTGCCCTCCACCGGCAGATAGAGGTTGCCGCTTTGTGTGGTCCCCGTTAGGTAGAACAGGTCCGCGTTCTGCGCTACGATGACCGCATCGAGCCCCTGCGCCGCCATCAGCGCCTGCAGTTTTCCACACCGCGCTTCGAGCTCGGCTGCCGGTGTAATTCTCATGGTCCCGCCTCTCCCGGTTCGTCCGGCCGTGCGGATTCTATCCGCGCCCGGAACTCCCGTTCCAGCTTCCGCCGTCGACGGCCGCCGAGGAACGACTCCTCGATGACGATGGCAATGAAACAGATGACAAACAGCAGAAAAATGACGGCAATAATCCGCTGGAGTATCACGTCATTTCCCTTTCACCTCTTCCTTCAGCCCCTCGACCACCGCCTTCACTTCGGCGATCATCTCCGCAGCCTGGGGAGACGTCTCCATCTTCAGATACTGCTCCAGGTAGTTGATGGCATCGGGCAGATGCTCCTGGTCCATGTACAGGCTCCCCAGGGTAAGGTACGCCAGGGTGAAATGCGGGTCTATCCGGATCGCCTCCTTGCACTCCCGCTCCGCATCGGCAAACTCTTCCAGGTCGTAGTAAAGCTCGCCGAGATTGAAGTGGGCGGCGGCGTCGTCCGGTTCGATGGCGATCCCCCGTTGGAATGCGGCAATGGCCCGGTCCCGGTCCCCCAGCCCGTACCACGCATCTCCCAAGGCATTGTAGGCAAACACGTTTGCGGGATCGAGCTCCAGCGCCTCATTGTACGCCTTTATGGCCTCTTCCGGGCGCTCCATGCTGTTGAGAACGAGTCCGACATTCACGTACCCGTCGGCGTCCTTCGGTGCCAACTCCACGACACGCCGATAGGTGGCAAGGGCATCCTTGTGGCAGCCGAGCTCGAAGTACAGATCTCCCAGCGCAGTCAGCGCATCCGTATCGTCCGGTGCACGCTTCAGCCCCTCGAGGTAGGTCTCGACCGCTTTTTCCGATTCTTCGGCCATCGCAAGCGCATCGGCAAGGCTGAAATACCCTTCCGCATTCTCCGGGTCGGCGGCGATGCACGAGCGAAACGCCGCCACCGCATGTTCCGCGTCACCCGCCTCAAGGTGTGCAATCCCGCCCGCCAGAAGCTCCTCGTACGCTTGAGTCATAGAATCTCCCCCTCCCTTCCGTATTGGGGGACACCATACCAGATGACAACGGCAATTTCCAGCACTTCCCCGGCAATTAATAATAGCGGCTAATCCGACAATTTCCATTTGCCGGGAAATGTTCTATACTCTCTCCAACTCATACTCCCGAGAAGGGCTCCCCATGCCAGAAACGACACCGGAAGGGCTCGGACTACGGACGCTGGAAGACATCAGCGACCTCATCCTCCACTCCCACGACCTCCAGGAAACCCTCGACAACATCGTCAACCTCGTCGCCAAGCGGACACGATCCGACGTCTGCTCCATCTATCTCCTGGAGACCGACGGGGAAACGCTCCGCCTGAAGGCATCGAAAGGTCTTTCCCGGTCCTCCATCGGCAAGATCGCCATGAAGACCTCCGAAGGGCTCACCGGTCTCGTCGTGGAACAGCGGCAGGTCGTCGCGATCAAGAATGCCCCCGACCACCCGCGCTACAAATACTTCAAGGAGACGCGGGAAGAGAAATTCCACTCGTTCCTCGGCGTCCCGCTCTACGAGCACAAGGCCCCAACGGGGGTCCTCGTCATCCAGACCCGGGAACCGCGGGAGTTCACCGCCGGCGAGGTCAGCGCCGTCACCACCATCGGATACCAGATCGCCAGCATCGTCACCAACGCGAAGCTCCTTGATTCCATCCGGGTCAAGGAGGAGGAGCGGGCGTTCTTCCAGCAGGAGCTGGAACGGATGAAATCCGCCGGCGTCGTGAAGGGCGATCGCCCCACCGCGAAGGGGAAGCGGTTGCGCCAGCAGCTGATCCTGCCGGGAACCCCGGCATCCCCCGGAGTCTGCTGGGGAAAGGTGACCATCCTCAGTCAGCGCGGCAACCGCGCGAACGACCGGCTGGAGCAGGTACTGTCGCGTCCCGAAGAGCACAAGCGGTTCCAGATGGCGCTGGAAAAGGCGCGCATCCAGACCATCTACCTGGAAAAGAGGGTGGCCCAGAGCCTCAGTCCGGAGGACGCCGCCATCTTCCATACCCACCTGATGATCCTGGAAGACCGGGGCTTCGTCAGCAAGGTCTCGGAGCTGGTCGACCGGGACTACGGCGCCGTGCGGGCGGTACAGGAGGTGGTAGGGAACTACGTGGACGCATTCTCTCGGATGGAAGATCCGTACCTGCGGGAACGCTCCGCCGACATGAGGGATATCGGCCGCCGGATCGTGGACTGCCTCGACGGTTACGACCTGCAGCACGGCAGGTTCCGCGGAAAACGGATCATCGTGGCCGAAGATATCCTCCCCTCGGACATGGCGACCCTGGACCACGACAAGGTGCTGGGGATCGTCACGGAAAAGGGGGACGTCACCTCCCATGCCGCCATCATGGCCAAGTCACTCGGGATACCGGCCGTCCTCGCCGCACGCGGTATCATGCAGTCCGTCGGCATGCAGGACGACGTCATCATCGACGGAAATTCGGGACAGATCTATATCAATCCCGATACCAAGATAAAGCAGGAATACGAGCGGCTGCAGCGGGACTACAACCTGCGCCGGCAGGAACTGGAAGGTATCAGGGATCTTCCGGCGGAGACCACCGACGGCTGCCGGGTCATACTGCGCGCCAACATCGGCCTCCTCTCCGACATCAGGGTCGCGCTGTCCAACGGCGCCGAGGGGGTGGGGCTGTACCGCACAGAATTTCCCTATATGGCAAGGAAAGCGTTCCCCAACCGTTTCGAGCAGACCGCCCTCTACCAAAAAATCCTGGAGGGTTTCCCCGGTCAGACGGTCACGTTCCGCACCCTGGACATCGGTGGCGACAAGGGACTCCCCTACTTCGAGCATCCGCAGGAGGACAACCCGTTCATGGGGTGGCGTTCCATCCGGTTTTCCCTGGAACGCCAGGACATCTTCCGCGAACAGATCGCCGCAATCCTCATGGCATCGCCCCACGGCAAGGCCCGGCTCATGTTCCCCATGATTTCCAGCGTCGACGAGATCAAACTGATCCGCCAGATCATGACGGAGGTGGAGGGGGAATTGACGCGCGAGGGGCGCCCCTTCGATCCGCACGTCCCTCTCGGAATCATGGTGGAACTGCCGGCCGCTGTCCAGACCGCCGGCATCCTCATCCGAGAGGTGGATTTCTTCAGCATCGGCACCAACGACCTGATCCAGTACACCCTGGCCGCCGACCGGAACAACCCGCGGGTAAAGAAATACTTCGATCCGTACCACCCGGCCGTGCTTCATTCCATCCGCCATGTGGCCGAGGTGGCGCACGGAGCAGGCAAAGGGGTATCGCTCTGCGGCGAGATGGCCGCCGACCCGCTCAACGCCGGCCTCCTCCTCGGTCTCGGCATTGAAGACCTGAGCCTCTCCGCCCCCTATATTCCTCCCGTCAAACAGGCGCTCAGGGGGATGAGCCGGACAGACGCCCGGGCTCTGGCGCAGAAGGTACTGGAAATGGAAAGTGGCGTCGCCATCCGGCTCTACCTGGAGTCGGTACAAAGGGAGCTAGCGACCGGCTGACCCGACAACGCTTCGCGGCACGGAACCTCTTGTGTCCCCGTGAAACTGCCCATACGCCGGGAGCGGATTAACCTGGCCAGCTGACGTTCTGGCCCCGTCCTCCGCCACCCCGTTGCGCCTCAAAAGGAGTCCGTCATGTCCCGACTTTTCTCCCCCCTGACCCTGCGGGAGATCACCTTCCGCAACCGGATCTTCGTCTCACCCATGTGCCAGTACTCCAGCATTGACGGCATGCCGACGGACTGGCATCTGGTTCACCTGGGAAGCCGCGCCGTCGGCGGCGCCGGCCTGGTGATGGTGGAAGCGACTGCTATCACGCCGGGAGGAAGGATCAGCCCGGACGACAGTGGCATCTGGTCGGATCGCCATGGAGAGGCCTTCGCCCCGATCACCGCGTTCATCCGCCGACAGGGGGCGGTGGCCGGCATCCAGCTCGCCCATGCCGGGCGCAAAGGGTCCACGGACGCCCCGTGGCGAGGCGGAGCACCGTTGACGGCGGAGACGCGCGGCTGGCAGCCGCTGGCGCCGAGCCCCCTCCCCTTCGCCCCCGGACACCCGGTCCCCCGGGAAACGGACAGGCAGGATATGGAGGAAATCGTCGGTTTCTTTGTCGCGGCCACGAGGCGTGCCCTGGCCGCCGGCTTCCAGGTGCTGGAGATCCACATGGCCCACGGCTACCTGCTCCACGAATTCCTGTCCCCGCTTTCCAACCGGCGCACCGACCGGTACGGCGGCAGCCTGGAAAACCGGATGCGCCTGCCCCTGGAGGTGGCAGGCGCCGTACGCAATGCATGGCCGGCGGAGCTTCCCCTCTTCGTGCGGATCTCTGCCACAGACTGGGTGGAAGGGGGATGGGACCTGCGCCAGTCCGTCGAACTGTCGCACCGGCTGAAGGGGCTGGGGGTCGATCTCATCGACTGCTCGGCGGGCTTCGTCGTCCCCGATGAAGCGATCCCCTTCGGACCGGGATATCAGGTCCCCTTCGCCGCGACCATCCGTCGCGATGCGGCCATCGCCACCGGCGCGGTGGGGTTCATCACCTCCCCCGTGCAGGCGGAACAGATCGTGGCCACCGGGGAGGCGGACGCCGTTTCCCTGGCCCGTGAGTTTCTGCGCGACCCCTACTGGCCCCTGCATGCCGCACGTGCCTTGGGGGTCGAGATCACCTGGCCGCAGCAGTACGAGCGAGCAAGACCCCACTGAACCACAAAAAAAGGCAGACCGTCACCCCGGCCTGCCTTTCGCTCATGCTCCCGTCCGAACCGGCACTACCGATCCAGATACCCCGCAATCGTCCTCGCCATCCGCTCCACCGTATTCTTGTCGTTGTTGAATACCAGGTGATAGAAACCCAGGTTGTTCGCATCGCTGTCCAAAAAGTCGCGGATGAACTTGTCGCGGCGCTTCTCCTCCCGCGCCACGGTCTCCGCCGCCTCCGCGTGGGTGCAGCCGAGCCGTTTGGCAATGGAGCCGATACGGAACTCCTGCGAACCGCTGATACGAAAGTGGAAACAGTTGGACAGGGACTGGGTGATGATGGCGCCCCCCCGGCCGACGATAATGGCATTGCCGTGGGCGGCAAGCATGGCGATGTCAGTCGTCAGACGGCGGAAATGGTCCTTTTCCGTCTTCCACCGGGGGGAGAAGGTGGCAAAAAAATCGTCGAGAAAGCGCGGCTTCTCCCATCCGCCTCGGGCCACTACCTCGGAAACGTCACGGTTCCGCGCCATCTCTTCAAGCAGGGCCTTGTCGAGGACGGTCCACGCCGCCCCGGTCTTCTCCTCAAAAAGGGCCTTCAGCCGCTCGGCCAACGGGTATGCCTCGCAGCCGAACTGGCGCGAAATGGTCACCGTCGGGCCGGCATGTCTCTCCTTCGCCGCCGCATCAAGCGATTCACGGCGGAATAGCTCGACCATCGCGGCAATACGCTGTTCAACTCCTGGTGAAAGAACCGTCATCGGCATGGCACGTCCCCCGTATATATAAATCCCAATGTCATATTTATTGCGTATACACCATAAACGGGATGAGGTCAATTCACAAGCAGGCGTACCGAAGAAAATTGCAATGCGTGGCCAGATACCGTCTGGGGCAACGTCACCACCGACGTACGCGCATGTTAGAAGGCCAACGGGAGATCGAACAGGCTGTCCAGCAGGGAACCGGAGTCGTCCAGCGCGGCAGTGGACAGGCAGGCGATGAAATCCGAGGGAAGCGGTGCGGTGATGATAAGCTCGCGACCGGTTTCGGGATGGGTCGTATGGGTGCGGAACGAATGGAGGGCATGACCACGCCAGCCGGAAACGGAGCTCCCGCCGTATCGCAGGTCGCCAAGCACGGGGTGGCCGATCATCTGCAGGTGCCGCCGTATCTGGTGCATCCTTCCGGTGACCGGATAGAGGGCAAGCAGGGAGACCTCCCCCAGGAGCGCCAGTCGGCGGAAACGGGTTTCGGACTCCTTACCGTCCAGCGGTTCGGAAACGGTTCCCGATTCGGGCACGGCACCGGCCGCAAGCGCAAGATACAGCTTCCCCAGCCCCTCCTCCTTCACCAGTCGGCCGAACATGCCGGCAGCCGTTGAACTCTTGGCCAGGATGACCGCACCGGAGGTCCCCTTGTCGAGCCGGTTCACCGGCCGCAGACTGCAGTCATCCCCGCGCCAGCGGAAAAAGCCTCGCGCGGCATCCACCAGATTCAGCTCGCCATGCTCCGCCGTGCGATGCATGGGAAGCCCCGCCGGCTTGTTGACCGCGACGATACGGTCATCTTCGTACAGGATGTCGAGATCGGGGTGGGATACCCCCAGAAACGAAAGGGTTCGTCCGCTCTCCTTGAGCGCGAGGTGATCGCCCCGCCGGACAACGGCATCGAATGATACGGCGGCTCCATTCAGGGTCAGATGCCCGGATCGGATCAGTTTTTTCAGGTACGCGGAAGGTGCCCCGGGGAGGAGGTTCTGCAGGAAGCTTTCTACGCAACGGCCATGGTCGGCAACATCGATATCGAAAGTGAGCATGAAGAGGTCCGCGGTCCGCGTCGGCGGTTCGAAGGGGGTCTGGCCGGGGAAGCGCCGGGAAACACCGCCGCACTTCAACCCGACACGAAATACCGGTTATCCTAACCCAACAGCCCCGGCAGCACAACCGCTAGTTTGCCACAGCTAGTTTGTCCCGGCAACCGCCCTAGTCCCGCTCCGGCGTGTCCCTGGCGTCGCTGGCCGGCGAAGGCAGCCGGTCGGCAGCGTCCGCAACCGACCGTTGCCGCGCCCCACCGCCGTACAGACGATACCACCGCTCCAGCATCTTCTCCGCAACCGCACGGCTGTCTGGAAGATAGGTTCCCGCGGCGATCTCGTCTTTCAATTGTTGCAATCTGTCGGTTGCTGCGCGCGCCATATACGAATACGCTCCTTCATTTCCTCCTTTCGTCAGTCGGCGGTAAAGCTTGAGCGATTAGCCGTCGGGGTGCGCATTTTTTCGAACAAGGATGGGCTGCAACAGGAGGAATCGGACCGGCACGAGGGGGCAGATCGAATCCCGTGACGGCGAGAGGGGGGACCTCAGCAGTGCTGCCGGAACTGGGACCTGAGCCGGACGATAGCCTGGCTGTGCAGTTTCGAGATCTGCTGTTCTTCGAGCCCCAGCAGATCGCCTATCTCTGCAAGGGTCAGCTCTTCATTGTAGAAAAGGTTGACGACAAACATCTCCAGCTCCGGGAGGCCATCGATAGTCCGGGCAAGGGAATCGATCAACCGGCATCGCGCAGACTGGGATTGGGCGACAGACCACCCCTCGCCCGCAATCAGCTCCAGCAGGCCGTCCACTCCGTCGCCTTCCGGGGACAGATCGTTTCTGCCGAATACCAGCAATGCATTTACCTCCCTCTGCAGGGCGTGGTACTGGCCGGTACTGACTCCGAGAGCATCTGCAAGTTCGTGCGCCAAAAGGCCGCGCCCAAGCCTGTTTTCCAGAGAGATAACCTTGGTGCCGAGCTGACGGCATGA
>JAJYBI010000006.1 GCA_021779095.1 Deltaproteobacteria bacterium | reverse complement strand
TTTCGCCGCAGGTCCAGGGGAGCCCGGTGACGTTCACCGGCCAGGCGACGGGCGGCACGGGGAGTTATGAATACGAGTTCTGGCTGCAGGGGACGGACGGCAGCTGGACCTCCGTACAGGGGTACAGCGGGAATCCCAGCTGGAGCTGGTCAACGGCGGGCTATGCGCCCGGCAGCTACAACGTACAGGTATGGGCGCGTAGCGTCGGCTCGACGGCTCAGTGCGATGCATTCAATAGCGCAAGTTTTGTGATTGAGATACCATGAGTGGCATTTGCTGCCGACAAGGTGTCGCCGCAGGTCCAGGGGAGTATCGTTGCGTTTGCCGGGGAAGTGGCCGGCGGGTCAGGGACGTATAAGAATGGGCCAGGAATGCGGGCTCAAAGACAACGTATGACGTCTACAAAAGGATCGGATACACGATTAGTCCCCCTTTGCGGTATGTTACGGGATACGACAGAGCAGGATAATGGCCCACTATAAAAACAGGATATTGTTTCTCTGTATCGGCGTTTGTGTCTTTATAGCCACCGCCGCTATTTTAGTTTTTAGCGGTTCGGTGGTCATGTTTGGCCAAAATATCCCGCAGACAGATTTGCAGGCAGATTATTTAGTCGGTTATCTCTGGTCGATTGCCTTAGGAGTTGCCATTTTCGTCTGGTGTCGATCGAAAGAAGACGGGTGGGCGCTTCTCAATATCTGGTTAATTAAATCCTGTGTAACATTAGGTTTCATGCTGTTCTACGAGTATAACTATAGGTATCTCGATGCATACTCCTATTTTAATGTGCCGAGTCAGTATGATTATCAATGGAGTAGCTCTGATCTTATATCTGGTACAGATAATTTATACTACTTGGTACGGATCTATTATAAAATAATGCCCTACTCGTACCATGCCCTTAAAGTCACCTTTTCAATGGTAGGCCTTATAGGCATCTACTTATTCTATCGAGCAGCAGTTGTATATATGAATAAGGCAGATATCCGTTTGCTTTACATCCTGTCTCTATTCCCGTCAATTCTGTTCTGGTCGTCGATTGTTGGAAAGGATCCCATTATTCTGTTAGGCGTGGCACTGTACGCATATGGTGTTTTGAACTGGTATCGATGCCGGCTGAATAGGTATCTTCTGGTTATTGCAGGCGGCATTGTGCTGACAATGACGATGAGGATTTGGATGGGACCGATTCTCGTTGGCCCATTACTCATGATATACCTGCGCGGAATGAGGCGTGTCTCGGCCAAAATACTTGCTGGGTTTGCTATCGCCGGAGTCCTTGTTGTGCTCTGGCAGATCTTGAGAGAGCGATTTACCATAGGGTCGATACAAGACATATTGAGGACATTGAATGTGCTATCCCGCTCGTGGAGTGAAGATGGCGGTTCGGGACAGGTGATCAATATCGAGTTTACGAGCATTCACAATGTATTGGTTTTTTTACCGTTGGGCATGTTTACCGCTCTACTGAGACCTCTGCCGGGTGAGATCCCGAACTTGTTCGGTTTGCTGGCTGGCCTGGAAAACCTGGTATTGCTTGCATTATCATTTCTTGCCATCAAGAGGACCCGCCTGAAGGAGTTGCGGGACCCCGTGATTGGCTGGCTGGTACTTTTGGTGTTCACTTGGGCGGCTCTGTATGGGTTCATATCGTATCAGAACCTTGGAACGGCAGTCCGTTTCCGCCTGCAAATATTGCCCCTCTTCCTCTGTCTCCTGCTGTATCTCAGCCGGAACAGACGCAAAGCCGATGCCCACTATGATCTCTCGTCCTCCTCATTGTAGCAATCCTGCAATCCGCATAAGTTTCGTCATAACGGGCCTCAATACCGGTGGCGCCGAAATGATGCTGTACAAGCTCCTCTCCGGCATGGACCGGGAGCGGTTTTCGCCTTCGGTCATTTCACTGCAGGACAAAGGCACGATAGGTTCATTGATCGAGCAGCTGGGGGTTCCGGTGCATGCGCTGGAAATGCGGAGAGGTATCCCGACGCCACGGGTTGTGCTAAGTCTTTTTTATCTGCTCAGACGGTTAGATCCCCATGTTATCCAGGGGTGGATGTATCACGGCAATCTGGCTGCGTCTCTGGGGGCTCTGGCCTGCCGGAGGCCGATCTGCTGGAACATCCGTCAGTCTCTTTATTCGTTGACGTACGAAAAAAGGGCTACGGCCCTGGTCATCAGGATTGGAGCCCTACTGAGCGGAATGACATCCTGTATTGTCTACAACGCCCACGAAAGCCTGCGGCACCATGAAGGTGTTGGTTATCACGGCAGGTCGGTCGTCATCCCCAACGGTTTCGATACGGAACGGTTTCGGCCGGATGCCGACCCATCCGTGCGTGCCGAACTCGGTATCCCGGCCGGGTCCCCGCTGATAGGCCTGGTTGCCCGCTACCACCCCATGAAGGACCACGAGAATTTCCTGCGTGCCGCAGCGCTCCTGTACAATCAAAATCCTCACGTTCATTTTCTGCTTGCGGGAAAAGGTGTCGACGGGGATAATACCGATCTTTCCGCAATGATACGCAACCTCAACCTATGTGGGCACGTCCACCTGTTGGGGGAGCGGACAGATGTTCCGCGCATAACCGCCGCGCTCGATATGGCCACGTTGTCTTCCTATGCAGAGGCCTTTCCCAATGTGGTGGGTGAGGCCATGGTGTCAGGTGTCCCGTGTGTCGTGACCGATGTCGGGGATTCCGCCTGGATCGTCGGAGGCACGGGCAGGGTCGTTCCTCCGCGCGATTCCGGTGCGCTGGCCGACGCATGGCTTGATCTGATCGAGATGGGTAATGAAGGGCGGCGCGAGCTGGGGCGACGAGCCCGGCAGCGCATCTGCGAGAACTTTTCCCTCGATGAGGTGGTGCGGCAATATGAGAATCTCTACGAACAACTTGCAGCGAAGAAAGGTTGACGTGCACAATGTGCGGTATTGCAGGTTTCTTTGACCCGAAGAAGAGAATCAGCGACCCGGCGGGAGCACTTGGCCTGATGACCGACGCCATCTTCCACCGCGGTCCCGATGACAGCGGCGAATGGTTCGACCCGGCGGCAGGGGTCGCTCTCGGTCACCGCCGGCTCTCCATTCTCGACCTCTCCCCGGCCGGACACCAACCGATGTCTTCGCCAAGTGGGCGATACGTCATTGCCTTCAACGGGGAGATTTACAACTTCCACCGGATTCGCCAGGAAATCGAGAAGGTGGAAGGAAATCATCCCTGGCGTGGCCATTCGGACACCGAGGTGATGCTGGCGGCATTCGAAACCTGGGGGGTGGAGGACGCGGTCAGGCGCTTTACCGGCATGTTCGCCATCGCCCTCTGGGACCGGGAGGCGCGGTGTCTCCACCTCATGCGGGACCGGATCGGCGAGAAGCCGCTCTACTACGGCTGGTCCGGGAACGTGTTTCTCTTCGGCTCGGAGCTGAAGGCCCTGCGTGCCCATCCCGCCTGGCAGGCGGAGACCGACCGCGGTGCCCTTGCCCTCTTCCTCCGTCACAACTATGTCCCGGCCCCGTTTTCGATCTATGCCGGGATTCACAAACTTGTCCCGGGGGCGGTGCTGACCCTGCGAACGGAGAGCGACCCGCCGGGGCTTTTGCCCGAGCCCGTTCCTTACTGGTCTTTCGCTCAAGCCGTCGCTGACGGGCTGGACAGACCGTTCGGGGGGACGGAGCATGAAGCGGTCGATCAGCTCGATACCCTCTTGCGTGACGCCATCGGCCAGCAGATGGTTGCCGACGTCCCGCTTGGAGCCTTTCTTTCCGGCGGCGTGGACTCCTCCGCCATCGTCGCGCTCATGCAGGCCCAGAGCAGCCGTCCGGTCAGGACGTTCACCATCGGCTTTCATGAGGCGGCCTACAACGAGGCCAACCACGCGAAGGCCGTTGCCCGTCATCTGGGTACAGACCATACGGAACTGTATGCGACACCGCGCGACGCCCTGGACGTCATCCCCAGGCTGCCGGAGCTCTACGATGAACCGTTTTCGGATTCGTCCCAGATTCCGACGTCCCTCGTGTCACAGCTGACCCGGCGTCACGTGACGGTGAGCCTTTCGGGGGACGCCGGGGATGAGCTCTTCGGCGGCTACAACCGCTATTTCCTCGGCAGGTCGATCTGGCGCACGATCGGCTGGATGCCCCGTGGGCTGCGGTCCGGTCTTGCGGCGGGATGTACCACCCTTTCTCCAGCGTGCTGGGAGGCGCTTGGCACCTTTCTCCCGAAGAAGGTTCGTCCGTCACATTTCGGCGACAGGATGCACAAGCTGGCAGATATCGTGGCGGTGGAGTCGCCGGCGGCGATGTACCGGCGCCTGGTATCCCACTGGGGAAACCCCGGTGATGTCGTCTGCGGTGCCAGCGAGCCGGAAACCGTTTTTGCCGAGGGATCCCGCACTCCGGATATGAATGACTTTACCCTGAAGATGATGTTCCTCGACACCCTTTCCTACCTCCCGGACGACATCCTCGTCAAGGTGGATCGGGCCGCGATGGGGGTAAGCCTGGAGACGCGGGTGCCGTTTCTCGACCACCGGGTGGTGGAGTTTGCCTGGCGGCTGCCGCTGTCGCTCAAAATACGTGGGAATGAGGGAAAGTGGATTCTGCGCCAGGTACTCTATCGCTACGTACCGCGCGATCTCATGGAGCGCCCCAAGACCGGTTTCGGCGTGCCAATCGATTCATGGCTGCGGGGACCTTTGCGGGAGTGGGCGGAGACGCTTCTCGACGAAGGGCGTCTGAGGCGTGAAGGGTTTTTTCGGCCGGAACCGATCCGGAAGAAATGGAGCGAGCATCTGAGCGGCAAACGGAATTGGCAGTACCATCTCTGGGACATCCTGATGTTCGAGGCCTGGCTCGAACGACAGCAGCGCGGGGCGGGGCGGTAGTTAATGCGAAAAATCCTCTTTCTGGTTTCCGAAGACTGGTATTTTTACTCCCATCGACTTCCCGTGGCCCGCGCGGCAAAGCGGCTCGGCTTCGAGGTGACCGTTGTCACCCGGGTGAACCGCCATGCGGACCGGATCGCCGCCGAAGGGTTCCGGCTGGTCCCCCTGCACATGGAGCGCAGCGGCAAGAACCCCGTCAAGGATCTTGGAGTCATCCGGCAACTGGTAGGTATCTATCGGTCCGAGCGGCCCGATATCGTCCACCATGTAGCCATGAAGCCGGTGCTCTACGGTTCGATCGCAGCCCGACTAGCCGGTGTCCCCCACGTGGTGAATGCGCTGGCCGGCCTCGGTTATCTGTTCATATCCGGTGAGTTCCAGGCGCGATTCCTGAGACGGCTCGTGACGACCGCCTTCCGGTTTCTGTTCGGCAGCCCCGGTTTCCGGTTGATCTTGCAAAACCCCGATGACTTGGCACTGTTTGTGAGATCCGGTCTCGTTCCGGCCGATAAGGTGGTGCTCATCAGGGGATCGGGTGTCGACCCGATCGAATTCGCGCCGCATCAGCCGCCGGATGGCGTTCCGGTGGTCATGCTCGCGTCGCGTATGATCTGGGACAAGGGGGTGGGAGAGTTTGTCGAAGCTGCCGCCGTGCTCCATGAGCGTGGCGTTAAGGCCCGGTTTGTACTGGTTGGAGACAGCGACCTGCAGAACCCCCATGCGGTATCCCGATCGGCACTTGAAGAATGGTCGCGTGAGGGTGTTATCGAATGGTGGGGAACGCGAGATAACATGCCGCAAGTATTTGCAGCGGTTTCGATTGTATGCTTGCCATCGGCATATGGAGAGGGGATACCAAAGGTCTTGATCGAAGGCGCTTCGTGTGGACTACCTATCGTTACGACCGATTCCCCGGGCTGTCGAGAGATTGTCAGGGATGGTGAAAACGGCCTGCTCGTTCCGGTCCGCGACGCCCGGTCACTGGCCGACGCGTTGCGCCGGCTCATTGAGTCACCGGAACTGCGGGAGCGGATGGGCCGCAGAGGACGGGAGATGGTCCTGCAGCATTTTTCCATTGAAACGGTGGTGGCCCAGACGATGGAGCTCTACGAGAGCCTCTTGTCCGGAGGGGGGGGTAGGCGCACCGCCTACTGATTGCTGTTGCGGCGCCTACAGCCCCGCCGCGACCACTACCCCGGCCGAGAGTGCAATCTGGGAAAGTATGGTGGTAATGTCCTTGATGTCCCTCATCCAGGCGGTCTTCTCCAGCTTTTGCGGTACGACGAGGGTGTCACCCGGTTTGAGTGCGGTGGCAAGGAACGAGTCCAAGTGCCAGCCGCCGTCGTCGTTGTTCCAGTATAGGCCGAACGTCGTCTGCTGCTTGCTGAGGACGGTGCCGTCGGCCTTTATGATGTACATGTCGTCTGTATCAGCGTCGTTGTTCGGCCCGCCGGACTTCCTCAGGTAATACTGGGTGCTTTTCCCCTCCTGGTAGACGAGCGTGGTCGGATTGTAGACCTCTCCCAGGATGTTGACGGTATCAGGCGTTTTCGGGACGGTCAGGACGTCGCCGCCCGCTACTTCCAGATCAAAGGATTTGTTCTTGAATTCTGCCAGTGGTGTGAGGTGAATCACCAGTCGCCCCTCCGCCTTTGACTCCTTTAGTTTTTTCAAACTCGCCATCAGCCCTTCAAGCGCCGATCTGGTTGCCTCCAACTCTTCCTTCGATGCTGCCGTTGACGAGAGTTCGGCCTGTTTTTTCTGGATCTCCTGCTCGGTCTTGGCTATTACCTCGTCCATATGCTTCTGCTGGTCTTTCTGAACGGAGATGCGGGTGAATTTTGCCCCGCGCAGGTAGGCTTTGTCGGTGAACCCGCCTGCCCGCTCGATGACCGAACTCAGGTGTTCCCCTTTGTACACGGGATAGGTCCCGGGGAAGACGAATTCTCCGTTCAGGGTGACATAGCGGTTTGTTTCTTCGACCCAGTTCGGTATTTTCCTGACGGTGAGTTCATCGAAGGGGGTGAGCCGGATATTTGCCTGTGGGTCTCCCGCCATGGCCTTTTCGAGATTGACGGCGATGGGGAACGATGTGACCGTTTCTCTGTCATGGCGGATACGGCTGATCTCGGCATTTTTCAGATAGGCGGACAGTTTGGGGTTGCCCGCCATGATGAGGAGATCGCGGACGGTCATGTTGTCGAAGTAACGGTATTCACCGGGTTTCTGTACCTCGCCGTTGATCCGCACCTTCGGCATTTCTTCCATTTCCCATCGTGAAAAGATGCGGACCTTATCGAATTCCTTCAATGGGAGATCATTTGCAGGATCGTGCTCAATGGCCTTGGCGGGGCTGAAAAATAACTTTTCCGGATGGTCGTCGGGACCGACCAGCCTGGTTATCTCACCCGCATCCCGATAATATTCGTGCAGCATGTTGTCGGGAAGCAGCAGGTCGCTGATTCGCATGCCGGGCTTGAGGGCGTAATCTCCCGGTCGGAGCACGTATCCTTCCAGGCGGACCTGCCCGCGCAAGGTACTGTCTATAGGGAAAATCATGACCAGGTCCAGATCGTGAACGGGTATGCCGGCTGCGACGGAGTTGGCTTCGAGCGTGCTGTCCTTGGTGTTCAGGTTGAAATCGTTGACTGTTTTACGGTCGTGGGCAATAACACGCGATATCTGGACCCGATGAAGATATCCGGTGGGAAGCAGGCCACCCGAGAGCTTGAGTACGTCACTGAGCGTTTTCTCCCCTTTCAGTTCGTAGATCGCGGGGCGTTTGACGTTACCGGCAACGCCGACGGTCGGACCGATAATCGGCACGAAGATGGTATCGCCGGACTGGAGCCGGATGTCATGGCTCTTGTCGCCTTTCAGGAAAAAGTCGTACAGGTCCACGGTAGCGACGACCTGGCCGTTGCGACGGATGATTATGGTGCGCAGACTACCGTTCTTCGTCGGCCCACCTGCTGCCGACAGGGCATTTATGACGGTAGCGAGGGAGCTTACTTCATAGCCGCCGGGCCTGTGAACTTCTCCTACAACGTAGACCCTGATGATCCTGAGTTTGCCCATGGTTACGTTGATGTCGAAATCGCGGTATACCTTGCCCAGTGCATTGCGAATGAGCGATGGCAGATGTTCGAAGGATTCACCCCATACCTTAAGCGATCCGACGTGGGGTAGCAGGATCTCTCCGCTACGGTTGACCTCCAGCGGGAAGGAACCTTCGAGGCTCCCCCAGACCGAGAGTAGGATTGTGTCTCCCGGTCCTATGATGTAGTCCGGACCGACCGGGATGTCGATCTGAGGTGCGAAGGAGCCGGCATCCGACTGAAAATAACTGTAGCCGAACTGGTGCAGCGGGGCTGGGCGAAACTGTTGCGACCTGTTGTCCGCGTCGGAAATGGCGGGAACGTTCTCTCCGGAAATGGCCTTCTCTACCGCTGACAGATCCACCTCTTTGGGATGCAAGCCAGCTGTAGCCCCTGCTTTGGCAATGTTATCCGTCCTTTCGGTTACGTGCGCACCCGGTATTGACGCAGATCGCGCCAGTTCGGTATTCTGCCCAAGGAAGTTCAGGGCACCTGAAGTCTCGCCAGGCGAAGGAGATTTTCCCGGATTGCTAGCATAGGGAGCCCCCAGGGTGCCGGCAGAGGCATGGGATGAGTTTGCGGCAAAGGCCACGGAGGCAAAGAGAATAACGGCCAGTGCGGCGAGTAGATGGCAAGCAATGTTGGTGAACCTCACGAGCACTCCTTGAAATATGATCCCTGAATCCGACAGGTCGCGACTGTGGTCAGTCCTGACTGGAAGTTGAAACTATAAAACAAAATATTAGGTCTGTCGAGAGAATGGAAGCGGTGGTAGTTTTTCGGGATTGACATTGCTTATCCGTTGCATTCAGGTAGCATGTTTCCAGGTTGATGGCGAAATCGTGCATTCTCCATAATAATGTCGTCGACATTTCCACATGTACCATGTCATTTCTAACTTACTTGGTCATGGTTTGCCCCAATGGCCAGGACTGCTGTCCATGCCGGGAAACTCCACCGTCCGGTAGGTTTTTATGGTTGCCATACTCCGATTGGGGCGACACTGCTCACGAGGTGGCCTTTTTTAGGATTACTAACGCCCTGAACTTGCTGGCTGGATTCGACGCGGTTGTGGTGGGAGTTGTAAGGTTAAGCGTATGAATACAGCTTGTGTCAATAATGGCTTTGGTGTTACAAGGAAAGCGCAATGCGGTCCAACTGTGAACCGACCACCTGGCGGCCGCTGCATGCTCTTCAACTCGCCACGGAGCATCTGTTCCCGAATTTGCTGTGAAATTATCCAATCGTGTATTGATTTGTTCCGACAACAGGAGGGTTAGCATGTTGCAACGTATCATATCGGTAGTAGGCCTCGGCTATGTAGGACTGCCTGTAGCCGTTGCCTTCGGCAAGGTTCAACGGACAATCGGCTTCGACAAAAATCGTGATAGAATCGAAGAACTGAAGGCTGGTCATGACCGCACCTGCGAGGTCTCACCGGAGGAACTGAACAAAGCGGACATCCTTTTCACCGACCGGATCGAGGATCTTGCTCTGGCGGATTTTCATATTGTGGCGGTACCCACGCCCGTTGACGATGCAAAACAACCGGATCTGACACCTCTGCTGGCGGCATCTGAAACTGTTGGGAAGGTTCTGAAACGTGGCGATATTGTTGTGTATGAATCTACGGTATATCCCGGCGTGACGGAAGAGGAATGCGTCCCCGTACTAGAGCGTTTTTCGGGACTTTCATGTGGCAGCGACTTCTCCATCGGTTATTCACCGGAGAGAATCAATCCGGGGGATAAGCATCATGCCTTCTCTCAGGTCACTAAGATCGTCGCCGGACTTGATGCCACTACCTTGGAAATCGTTGCTGAGGCCTATTCTTCTGTTGTCGCTGCTGGTGTATATTGCGCCGCATCGATAAAAGTAGCCGAGGCTGCCAAGGTCATTGAGAATGTTCAGCGTGATCTCAATATCGCCCTAATGAATGAGTTGGCTCTTATCTTCGACCGAATGTGTATCGATACCAATGATGTGCTGGAAGCCGCCGGTACCAAGTGGAACTTCCTTAAGTTCAGACCGGGACTTGTCGGTGGGCACTGTATCGGTATCGACCCGTACTACCTGACACACAAGGCGGAGAAGGTTGGCTACGCCCCCCAGGTTATTCTTGCCGGCCGCCGAATCAATGATGGAATGGGAAAATTTGTCGCTCAACGCACTGTAAAGGAGTTGATTCATGCAGGGCACTGCATTCTCGGTGCGACGGTAACGGTACTCGGATTTACGTTCAAGGAAGACTGTCCCGATTTGCGCAATTCCAAGGTCATCGATATTATCCGTGAACTACAGGATTATGGGATTAAGGTGCAGGTTCATGACCCACTGGCCGATCCTGCCGAAGCGGTCAGAGAGTATGGGGAATCTCTTACGCCACTGGAAAAGCTCGAACCGGCTGCCGCGGTCGTGGTGGCGGTTGCCCATCGAAAATACCGCGAGATAACCATGGCTGATATGGGAAGATTATTGGGAGATTCTCCGGTATTGGTGGATGTGAAAGGTATATTCGACCCTGATGCGGTCTCTGCAGCGGGCATTAGACTGTGGCGGCTGTGATATCTGTGGATGTTGACAGTCCAATCATCACGGGATAGAGAATTAGATAGGAAGGCCAGCTACGTGACGGCATACGAAACAGTGCAATCAGAACTCCGTGCGAACCCCAAAACCTGGCTTGTGACCGGAGTTGCCGGATTTATCGGCTCGAATCTGCTAGAGCATCTTTTGAAGCTCAATCAGGCGGTGACGGGAATCGACAATTTTTCCACAGGCTGGCGGAAGAATCTTGACGAGGTACACTCATTGGTCAGTGCCGAGCAGTGGGCGAGATTCCGGTTCATCGAAGGAGATGTTCGGGAGATGTCGTCGTGCTCCACGGCGTGCGAAGGAGCGGATTACGTTCTCCATCAGGCGGCACTCGGTTCGGTGCCCCGCTCTATTGCAGATCCGATCGCTAGTAACGACAGCAATGTCAACGGTACACTCAACATGCTAGTTGCTGCTCGGGACAACAGGATAAAACGCTTTGTCTATGCCTCAAGCAGTTCGGTATATGGCGATCATCCAGCACTACCTAAGCTGGAGGAAAACATCGGTTCACAGCTATCCCCCTATGCAGTCACCAAATATGCATGTGAACTGTATGCCGCCCAGTTTGCACGCCATTACGGGTTGCAGTGCATGGGACTCAGATACTTCAATGTGTTCGGTCCGCGCCAAGACCCGGAGGGGCCTTATGCCGCGGTTATCCCAAAATGGATTGCGGCAATGCACAAAGGAGAGCCAGTGTCTATCAATGGCTCGGGTGAGACCAGTCGTGATTTCTGTTTTGTTGAGAATGTCGTGCAGATGAACCTTTTGGCAGCCACCTGCAACAATGCAGCGGCAGTGAATCAGGTATACAATGTCGCAGTCAATGCCCGAACCAGTTTAAACCAGCTGTTCGAGATGCTTCGTTTACGCCTAGCCTCCACCTATGCGCACCTGAATGACTATGTTCCGGTTTACAGGGAGTTCCGGGCTGGAGATGTGATGCATTCACAGGCCGACATAGGAAAGGCGGAGCGACGGTTGCAATATGCTCCAACGTATTCGATCGAGCGGGGTCTGGATGCGACCCTGGACTGGTATGTGAACTCGCAGCTCATGGCTCCTTGATGAGAGCGGTTACGCCTGTGAGAGTTCGACGGTTCGGGGGGGCGAATCTGCCGAGCATTTCGCGTAGATGGGCATGTCAGCGGTATATCAGGCCACGGTCGCGGTGCGTGACCAACATTTCGCCCCCGACTTGCGGCAGATAATAAACCGATATGATGGAGTTGACGGCCTGCACCCCCCTATCCCCAGACCCTCCTGCCGAAGTAGATTTCCTGTGTTTGCTAGACCGCCCGCCGATCAACAAATATTTTGGGTATCCATTATTGTTCCCGGATTACACGCGGAGCGCGGCAGTCTATCGTTTCCTCGTACTGGGAGCACCATATTTCAGCCGCGGTTAAAGACGTTGCGCAATTTTGCGGTATAATTTATCGCTCGCACGGGCCGGAAATCGGTCGCCCCCCCCGTTTGCAGTTACATTGCGCACGCTGAAAGACGTTGACCATGGAATCGATCTATCTCTTCATGACGGCGCTGTTCGCGGCCCTGATCATGGTGCCGGCCCTGCGGCAGTGGGCGCTGCAGACCCGCACGCTGGACGTGCCCGACGAGCGGAAGGTGCACCGGGTGGCGGTGCCGCGCATCGGCGGCATCGCGATCTACGTGTCGTTCCTCTTCGCAGTTCTCATCTTCATGCCGATGGCGGACAGGACCCGGGGACTGATGGCGGGGGGACTGGTGCTGTTCGTTACCGGCCTGGTGGACGACATCTACGGGATCTCACCCCGCCGGAAACTGCTGGGGCAGGTCGTCGGCACGGTCATCACCATGGGGGTCAGCGGCATCTACATCCATACCCTGGGGAACCTGCTGGGTACCGGCGAACTGACGCTGTCTCCGTGGCTCGGCATCCCCTTCACGCTCTTTGCGGTGGTGGGGGTGATCAATGCCATCAACCTGATCGACGGGCTGGACGGACTGGCGGGAGGGGTGTCGGCGATCGCCCTTACCGCGTTCATGGTGCTCGGCTACCACGACGGCAACGTGAAGGTGATCATGATCTGCGCCGCGCTTTTGGGCGCCCTGCTGGGGTTCCTCAAGTACAACTTCTTCCCCGCCCGGATCTTCATGGGGGACACGGGGAGCCTGACGGTCGGTTTCGTCCTGGCATTCGCGGCGCTTTACCTGACCCAGGCTCCCGAAGCCCGCATTCCTCCCGTGACGCCGCTGATCGTGCTCGGCCTGCCGATCATCGACACGGTCTGGGTGATGTCGTCCCGGCTCCTGCGGCGGCAGAGCCCGTTTTCACCGGACATGACGCATGTGCACCACAAGTTCCTCTCTCTCGGCCTGGAACACCGCTACACGGTGGTCATGATCTACGGCATCTCCGTTGCCTGGGCACTGTTCGCCGCCCTGTTCCACGAAATGTCCCAGATGCTGCAGCTGGCGGTTTACGTGGGGGTGAGCGTGTGCTCCTATCTGGCCATCCGGTGGCTGACCCGTCGTGGGAAGAACATCCCGTTCATGGGGAACGATTCCAGCGACGGGATCAGGGAATCGGTGCTCTATCGCCGGGCGGCGGATACCGTCGCCGCTTTCTGGCCGCTGCTGGCGCTGCTGCTGGCTGCCTATCTGGTGATGGCGCTGATCGCCGCCGCCCAGGTGGGGGCCGCCGTTGCGGAGCTGATGCTGATCCTGGCGGGGGGGGGAGTGGCGCTGTTCCTTTTGACCCGGAGCATGGCCAATCCCTACCTGCTTGCCATGTTCTACGTCTCGAGCATGGCGATCGCCTTCATGATCGCCCGGTACGGCACCATGCCGCTGATGGAGGGAATCAGTCTGAAGAATCTGGCGGACCTGCTGCTGACGCTGATGGTCCCCCTTGCCGCCAGCCGGTTCCTGTTCCGGCGACCGCATGAGTTCTTCCTCGAGGGGATCGATTACCTGCTGCTGGGCGTAACCATATTCCTCTGCATGGTCGTACCCCAGTTGACCGGCATTATCAACCTGAACGGGGTTCTGGTCCGGGGGGTGACGATATTCTGTACCCTGAAGGTCCTCTCGGTGCAGGGGCCCCGGATGAGCCGCAGTCTCGCCATTGCCATCCTCCTTACCATGCTGGCCATCGTCGTTCGCGGGTACGGAGGCTGGTGACCGGCGGAAGTCCTTTCCCTCCCGGCGCTTCCGCCGTCGTCCTCAGTGCGCACCTTTCCCGTTGTCGGCCCTTTGCGTCTGTGCCATACTTTGTTCCAGGCAGTCCACTATCCTGTCTCCGTCCGGTGCTCCCATGCGTATTTCCCTCGTCGCCCTACATGCCTATCCGTCGCCGCAGGCGGTTCCCCTGGCAAACGCCTGCCTCGCCGCCGCCCTGGGTGCGGACGAGGCGCTGGCAGCCGTGCGGGTTTCCCTCGCCGATTTCCACGCCGGCGACGATCCAGCGGCGTGCGCGGCGACGATTCTCGACGGCGAACCGCAGCTGGTGGGCTTTTCCGTCTATCTCTGGAATACTCCCCTGACGGTGGCGATCGCCCGGGAGCTGCGGGCGGCCCGGCCGGGGCTGATGATCTTCGCCGGCGGACCGGAGCCGACGGCAACCCCGGAGCGGTTGCTCAGGGCCGCTCCCTTCGATTTCCTCATCGTCGGCGAGGGTGAGATTCCGTTCGTGGAGGCGGTCGGGCGGATTGTCCGGGGCGGTTCACCCGACGGGCTGGACGGTGTGGCGACCATGCATGGCGATACCGTAAGCGTCGGCCGGCAGCGGCCGGTGCGGCTGCTGGACACGTTCCCCTCGCCGGTGCTGGCGGGGCTCCTGGACGACCGGGCTTCCCGTGGGATGCTCTGGGAGCTCTCGCGGGGGTGCGACTTTGCCTGTGCCTACTGCGCGGACGTGCGGGCGGGGGCGGTGCGCACCCACTCCCTGGAACGGCTCCAGGAGGAGCTGGACCGGTTCGTCCGGCTCGGGGTGCCTCAGCTCTTCGTCCTCGATTCCACCTTCAACCGTGACCGGCAGCGGGCGCAGGCGATCCTTAAGATGATCCGGGCGACCGCCCCCCATATCCACTGCCACTTCGAGGTCCGGTCCGAGTTCATCGACGCCGCCCAGGCGAAGCTCTTTGCCGCCATCGGCTGCTCCCTGCAGATCGGGCTGCAGAGCGCCGATCCGCAGGTGCTGGCCCGGGTGGGGCGCCATCTCGACCCGGCGGATTTCCGGCGGCGGATCGGCCTCCTCAACCGTGAAGGGGTCATATTCGGGTTCGACCTCATCTACGGCCTGCCGGGTGACACCCTGACGGGATTCATGGCCAGCATCGACTTCGCCCTGGAGCTGATGCCCAACGGCCTGGACATATTCCCGCTGGCCGTCCTCCCCGGCACCCCGCTGGCGGAGCGGGCGGACGACCTGAGGATCGACCGCGACCGGGAGCCCCCCTACCTCGTCCGGGCCACCCCTTCCTTCCCCCCCAATGATATGGCCCGCGCCGCCCGGCTGGCGGAAGCCTGCGATATCCTGTACAGCCGGGGGCGGGCGGTTGCCTGGTTCCCCGCGGTGGCGCGGGGGGCGGGGTTGAGGCCGGCGCAGCTTCTGGCGCGGTTCGCCGACTGGCTGGAGGGGACGTGCGGCGCCGTTCGGGAGGAGGAGCTGGCGGACGCGGAGATATGGCGGATGCAGCGGGCGTTCCTGGCGACACTCTTCACCGGTCGAAGAAAGCGGCTGCTGAAACCGGCCCTCGATTTCGTGGACTACCACTATCACTACGCGGAGGCGCTCTTGGCGGTACCCCCCGGGCTCCCCACCGACCGGGAGATCGCCCGGAGCGACCTGCTGAAACGGCCGCTGCGGCTCGCACCGTCGGCGCGCCTTGCCCGCTTCTCGTACGAACTGTTCGATATCCTGGAGGCGGGGGAGTCGGACCTGGCGGAATTTGCCGCCGCCTTCACCCCCTCGGGCTCCCGGGCGGTCATCTACCCGCGTGCGGGTGAGGTGTTTACCGAGTCGCTGGACGAGGTCTATTTTCGGCTGCTGGAGCGGCTGGACGGTGCGACACCGGCGGGGAAGCTCGCCCGGGGGCTGGGGCTCGATGACGGTACGGCGCGGGAGTTCCTGGAGTTCGCCTTGGCGGAGGGGATTGCGGTGATGGGGTGAAACGTCGGTGAGCGACGAGCTGGTAGAAATGGGCATGTCCTGAGATGTGCCGGGCGAGGTTGTCGCAACAAGGGATGACGGGGCGGTTAACTGACCGCCCTTTTCATTTCAGATGATACACAGTTTGAGGGTGTGAGCACAGCCGCGCTGGGTGATTGCGTCGGTCGAATAAACTGATGCAGGGTCTTTGCAGAAAAGATGGCGTGGCTACGACTTCGGGCGGGCCTTGATGCGGGGGGCGCCGTCTTCCACGACGACGCGGAACTCCACCTGGTCGCACCGGTACTTCTCGACGAGGGCGGGTTTCTGGGTGGCGATCGCTTCGGCGATGAGGTCGGGGGTGATGGCGTCGACCGGCAGTCCGCAGCTGCGGCGTGCGCCGATGTAGTCGTCGAATATCTTCTGGACCTCGGAAGATACGATGGGTTCCGGACCGGCGGGTTTCCTTTTCGAGGTTCTGGTGCGCAGCCCGTTTCCGCGGCTGATCTTGCCGTCTTCGATAAGGCGCAGGGTCTTGTTCCAGAGCTGACGGTAGCTGTTGAGGCGGGCAACGAGGTTCGTGTACCTGAAGCGGTTCATGGCGTTGTTGATCTGCGCCGGCTGGTACTTGCGGGCGAACCGGTCCACCTCGTCGAGCAGTTTGAGCGGTTCGCGTTTTTCGAGCCCTAAAAAGTACTGGTCGTACTTTATGATGAGTTCGTTCAGGCTGTGCTCGAACCGTATCAGGTCATCCCGAATGTTCATCCCGCCTCCTCGGACGAACATATATCATAACGCATTGTTATGTAAAGGAATAAAGCACCTGAATGCCCGCCGCGCACGGACTGGTATTGCCTTGACGGACGCAGAGGCTTCGGTTAAAGTGACCACAGACTGACTGTGAGCGGGTGTGGGGGAAGGACATGAGCAGCGATCTATCGGCGGTCATTCTGGCCGCAGGCAAGGGGACCAGGATGAAGTCCGAACTGGTCAAGGTGATGCATCCGCTGGAGGGACAGCCGATGGTTGCCTGGCCGGTGGATGCGGCGCGGGCCGCCGGTGCCGGCCGGACCGTGGTGGTGGTGGGGCACCAGGGGGAGGCGGTCCGGGAGCACTTTGTCGATGCCACGGATCTGGCCTTTGTGACCCAGGAAGAGCAGCTGGGGACCGGACATGCGGTCGCCTGTGCGGTGCCGGCGCTGGAGACGGCCGGCGGGACGGTCCTGATCCTGTGCGGCGACGTGCCGCTCCTGCGGTCGGATACCCTGCGCGGGATGATCGACCTTCACCGGGAGAGCGGGGCCACCGTGACGGTCCTCACCACCCGGATGGCCGATCCGACCGGGTACGGCCGGATCATCCGCGATGCCACGGGACGGATCGTCCGGATCGTGGAGCAGAAGGACGCCTCCCCTGCGGAGCTGACGGTGGACGAGGTCAATGCGGGGATCTACTGCGTCGAGGCACCGTTTCTGTTCGAGGCGCTCCGGGGGTTGGAGAACGACAACGCCCAGGGGGAGTACTACCTGACGGATATCGTGGCGGCGGCCGAGGCGCGCGGCCTGGACTGCCGTCCCTGCCTCGTGGACGACAGCGACGAGGTGATGGGGGTGAACGACCGTGTCCAGCTGGCCCGGGCAGGAGCGGTGATCCGCCTCCGGACCTGCGAGCGGCTGATGCGGGACGGCGTCACCATCATCGACCCGGCGGCCACCTACATCGACCCGACGGTGGCCATCGGCCGGGACACGACCGTGCACCCCGGCGCCTGCCTGCGGGGGACGACGGTGGTCGGGGCCGGCTGCATCATCGGGCCCGGGACCGTGATCACCGACTGCCGCATCGGCGACCGGGTCGAGGTCAAGGCGGGGACGGTCATGGAGTCGTCCGTCATCCACGACGAGGCGGCGGTCGGCCCCATGGCCCATCTGCGCCCCGGCACCGAGCTGATGGCGCACGTGAAGATCGGCAACTTCGTGGAGACGAAGAAGGCGCGCGTGGGAGAGGGGTCGAAGGCGTCCCACCTGACCTACCTGGGCGATGCGGAGATCGGGCGGGATGTGAACATCGGCTGCGGCACCATCACCTGCAACTACGACGGGATCAAGAAGCACTGCACGGTCATCGGCGACGGGGTCTTCGTCGGGAGCGACGTGCAGCTGGTGGCGCCGGTGACGGTGGGGAACAATGCGCTGATCGCGGCGGGTACCACGGTGACGAAGGACGTCCCCCCCGATGCGCTGGCCATTTCCCGCACGCCCCAGGTGAACAAGGAGGGGTGGGTGAAGAAGAAGGCGCAAGGTTCAGGGCTCAAGGCACAAGATTAGTCGTCCATGGGCCAGGCACACTTCAGAGAACTGAAGGTTTGGCAGAAGGGAAAGGCTCTTGCGGTCCTTCTCTATCGCATTACCGATAAAGGAATGTTTAGCAAGGATTTCGGTCTTCGCGACCAGATGAGACGTGCTGCAGTTTCGGTACCCAGCAATATTGCCGAAGGAAACGAACGGGAGACGGACAGGGAGGCGGTCCGGTATTTCTACGTGGCGAGAGGTTCAGCGGCCGAGCTGCTGACGCAGGTGATTATCTCCCGTGAAATTGGTTACCTTGATCAAGAAACGGCGACTGATCTTGAATGCAGCATACTGGAGATATCCAGAATGCTGGCAAAGCTGATAGCTGTCCGGTCGAATATTACTACGAAAGCATTACCCATCCTTTCACCCTGAGCCTTGTGCCCTGCGCCCTGCGCCGAGGAGATTGTACATGTGCGGAATTGTCGGATACACGGGAAGCCAGGAGGCGACCCCCATCATCATCGAAGGGCTGAGGCGTCTCGAATACCGGGGCTACGACTCGGCGGGGGTCTGCACCCTCTCCGGTGGGACGGCGGCGACCCGCCGCAGCCAGGGTAAGCTGATCAACCTGGAGCGGCTCATCCAGGAGAAACCGCTCTCCGGCTCGACCGGCATCGGCCATACCCGCTGGGCGACCCACGGCCGCCCTTCGGAGACCAACGCTCATCCCCACCAGGCGGGGCCAATCATCGTCGTGCACAACGGCATCATCGAGAACTACCTGGCGCTGAAGGAACAGCTCCGGAAGAAGGGGCATACCTTCCTGAGCGAGACGGATACGGAGATCATCTCCCACCTGATCGAGGAGCACTACCTGCAGTCCGGGAACTTCGAACAGGCGGTGCGCGCGGGGCTGCAGGAGCTGCGGGGGGCGTTTGCCGTCTGCATCCTCTGCGAGAAGGAGCCGGGGACGCTCATTGCCGCCAAGCAGGGGTCGCCCATGGTGGTCGGCCTGGGGGAGGGGGAGTACTTCGTCGCCTCCGACATCCCCGCCATCCTGTCCCATACCCGGGAGATGGTGTTCATGGAGGACGGCGAGCTGGTCCTGTTTAGGGACGGTGCGGCCGTCTTTTCCACTGTGGCCGGTGCGCCGCTGGTGAAGAAGCCGCGCCATATCGACTGGTCCCCCATGATGGCCGAGAAGGGCGGCTTCAAGCACTTCATGCTGAAGGAGATCTACGAGCAGCCGAGGGCGATCCGGGACACCATCGCCGGGCGGCTCAGGGAGGAAGAGGGGACCGTCTACCTGGAGGAGCTGCGTCTGACGGACAAGCAGCTGAAGGCGGTGGAGCGGATCAGCATCATCGCCTGCGGCACCTCGTGGCACGCGGCGCTGGTGGGGAAGTTCCTGATCGAAGAGCACTGCCGCATCCCGGTGGAGGTGGATATCGCCTCCGAGTTCCGCTACCGCAACCCGGTGGTGAACGACCGGACTCTCATGCTCCTCATCTCCCAGTCGGGCGAGACGGCCGATACCCTGGCCGCCCTGCGGGAGGGGAAGTCCCGGGGGGCGAAGAATATCGCCATCTGCAACGTGGTGGATTCGTCCATCGCCCGGGAGGCGAACGGGGTCATCTACACCCACGCCGGCCCGGAGATCGGCGTCGCCTCCACCAAGGCGTTCGTGACCCAGCTGACGGCGCTGTACCTTTTGACGGTGAAGCTCGGGCGGGTCCGGGGGACCATTGACCGCCTCCGCGGGCAGGAGATGCTGGCCGCCCTCGTGCGTGCGCCGGCCTTCCTGGAGGAGGCGCTGACGCTGGACGAGGAGGTGGAGCAGGTCGCCCGCCGCTACATGAACGCCCGCGACTTTCTCTATCTGGGGCGCGGCATCAACTACCCCATCGCGCTGGAGGGGGCGCTCAAGCTGAAGGAGATCTCCTATATCCATGCGGAAGGATACCCGGCCGGCGAGATGAAGCACGGTCCCATCGCCCTCATCGACGACCAGATGCCGGTGGTGGTACTGGCGCCCCATACCAGTTCCTACGAGAAGACCGTTTCCAACATGGAGGAGGTCATCGCCCGGGGGGGCGGGTCATTGCGGTCTGCTCGGTGGGGGATGGCGAGATCGCCCACAAGGCGGAGGCTCTGCTGGAGGTCCCCATCGACGACGAGTGGCTCGCGCCGATCATCATGTCGGTGCCGCTTCAGCTCCTCGCCTATCATATCGCCGTCCTGAAGGGGACCGATGTGGACCAGCCGCGCAACCTGGCCAAGTCGGTGACCGTGGAGTAGGCGGTACCCTCGTCATCGGCATGATCACAGACAACAAAAGGCCCCGGCAGTGCTGCCGGGGCCTTTTTCATGCCGTATAGTGCCGGGCGAACAGTTGCTTCAGTCCGGCGAGGATTGGTCATCGGAGGGGACCAGGTTCCGTTTCTTCAGCTTTTCGATGAGGGTGGTCCGCTTCAGGTTGAGGAGCTGGGCGGCCTCCTTCTTGTTGCCGCCGGTCCGTTCCAGCGCCTGCAGGATCAGCCGGTTTTCGAACTCCTCGATGACGCTGTTGAAGCAGATCCCTTCCTCGGGGAGTGTGGACGGCGCGGTAACCGTGGCGCGTCCGGCGCTGCCGCGGTATTTTTCCGGCAGGTCCGGGGCCGAGATCTTCCCGCGCCCTTTCAGGATGACCACCCGCTCCACCAGGTTTTCCAGCTCGCGGACGTTCCCCGGCCAGTCGTAGTTCATCAGTGCATCGAGGGCACTCTGGTCGAACTCCGTCACGGAGCGCTGGTTTGCACCGTTGATCTTCTTGAGGAAGCTGCCGAGCAGCAGGGGGATGTCGCTCTTGCGCTCCCTCAAGGGGGGGAGCTGGATCGGGATGACCGAGAGTCGGTAGAACAGGTCCTCCCGGAACTCCCGGTTCTGTACCTGTTCCTCCAGGTTGCGGTTCGTGGCGGCGATGATCCGCACGTCGATCTTCTTGGGACGGGTGGAACCGATGGGGTCAAGTTCTTGACTCTGCAGCACGCGCAGCAGTTTCACCTGGAGGTTCGGTTTCATTTCGCCGATCTCGTCGAGGAACAGCGTCCCCTTGTCCGCCATCTCGAACCGCCCGATCCGCTTGGAAACGGCACCGGTGAACGCCCCCTTCTCGTGGCCGAACAGCTCGCTTTCCAGGAGCTCGTCCGGGATGGCTCCACAGTTGACGGCGATGAAGTTCCTGGCGCTGCGTGAACTTAAGTCGTGGATCGCCCGGGCGACCAGTTCCTTGCCGGTCCCCGACTCGCCCTGGATCAGCACCGTGGTGTCGGAGTTCGCCACCTTCTCGATGAGCTCGAACAGCGACTGCATCTTTGAGTGTTCGCCGATGATATGCGACAGCTGGCCGCGGTTCTTGGCACGGGGGGCGGGGCCCAGTTTCTGGGTCTGCAGCTGGTAGTGTTCGAGACCGCGGGCGACGTGCGCCTCAAGCTCCTCCAGCTTGAACGGTTTTTCCAGGTAGAAGAAGACCCCCGCCTTGAGCAGCGCCTGGGTCATCTCGTAGTTGCCGTAGGCGCTGTAGGCGATGGCGATGACGTCGGGACGCATCGCCTTGAGCCGTTTCACGAATTCGAGACCGTTGACGCGGGGCATCATCAGATCGGTGATGACCAGCTGGATCTGGTTCTCCTCGATCTTGTCCAGTGCGTCCTTGCCGTCGATGGCCTGGATGACCGTGTATCCCTTGTACTTGAGCAGGGCTGCGACAAAATCCCTGGTCTTGCGGTCGTCGTCGGCGATGAGGATGGTTGCGTTTTCCATGGATGCCCTTTATCGTGCGTCGGTGGACCCGCTTCTGCGTCTCATGCGGTTTCCGGGGCGGCGACGCCGAGACGGCGCGCTGGAGGATCGGAAATGGTTGCATGACCAACGGTTGCACTGTGCAGAATATAACCGGATGTTGAATCCATGTCAATAAAATGACTTGATTTTGTTTGACGCACGAAAATAATATTCGAGCGGCAACATTACCCCTCAGCGGTCGGCGAAAACGCGCAGCCCCCCCTGCGTGACAATAACCCGACAGTTTGAGTACCCGAGTCTCTTGAGACGAAAGAGGAGAAACGGTGCGGCGATGCTGTACGCATGAGAGAACTGCAAGGCGAGTGAACGGTCCGCGGAGCACAGGCTGCCGATGGCCGCACGGATACCCTCGGGAGGGATGGTAACCGGCTGTGGTGGCGCAGGTGGCGGGACGGGAGCCGTATCTCCCGATCCGGGAAAGAGTGAGCAGATGATGATGAGGGCGGTGGCACGGATTCCGGAGAGGTACTTCATCGGGCGATGGTGTTGCGGATACCGGCTGGGCGCGGGGAGATCGGCATGGTGTCGGGCGCAGGGCGGCGAAACGGCGGTCAGCCGCTTCGCCGCGGGGAGTCATGCCGGCTCGAACATCTCTTTGCCGACGCCGCAGACGGGACAGCACCATTCATCGGGAAGGTCGCTGAACGGCGTACCGGGGGGGATGTTGTTGCCCGGATCGCCGACGGATGGATCGTACACATACTGACAGATGGTGCATACGTAGTTCTGCATCTGGCAATTCCTCCTTGCGCGAGGTGATGATGTGGCTAGTCGCTCCAGGTAATGCACTGGACCGGACATCCGTCGATGGCCTGCTGGATGAGATCTTCTTCCGCTCCCTCCGGATCGTAGCATTCGGATTTGTTGCTGGAGCTGAAGCGGAACACCCCCGGGCAGGTGGAGATACACAGGCCGCAGCTGATGCACGCGTCCTGGTCGACTACGGGAATTCTGTTCATGGGGCCTCCGGTAAAGAATGTGAGACAGTAGTGTAGCATCCGCACGCACCATGTCAACCCGCATGACAGGCGCCAGCCGTGGCGGCTGCGACCATGCGGTTTACACGATGGCGGGGCCGAACCGAGCGTCAGAAAAAGAAAAAGCCCCGCGCAAACGGAGCTTTCACGATCATCACACTGGCAATGTCAGCGGAATGTTACTTTTTCTTCTTGGCGACGGTGTCTTTCAGCGCCTTGCCGGGGCGGAACTTGGGTACATTGGCAGCGGCAATCTTGATTTCCTTGCCGGTTTGGGGGTTCCGGCCGGTGCGGGCCTTTCTGCTGGCAACCTCGAAGGTACCGAAACCGACCAGCGTTACCCGGTCACCTTTTTTGAGCGCACCGCTCACCGAAGAAATGAATGCACCTACAGCCTTCTCCGCGGCAGCTTTGGTCAGGTTTGCGGACTTTGCTACTGCCTCTACGAGTTCTGCTTTGGTCATAGTTACCTCCCATGGTGGTGAATATTAGCAACAACTATAGACATATATTTACCGTTTGCAAGGTAATAATTCACGAAGCAGAAATTTTTTTCAGTAATGGCGGGCGTTCCCGCCGTCATCGTGCCTGATTCCCCCCGGTGACGCGGGTTCGGGAGGACGGATATCCGTCGTGCACCGCGGGACGGGGTATGACAGCGTGGCACGGTGGCCTACTGCCGGACGGAATCACCGTCGTACGCCATCGGTTCGGTGCCGCTCTTGAAGCATTCGGTGATGCTGTCCGGCGTGCCTTCCCGCGCCAGTTTGCCGGTCCGCGGGTTGATCAGGGCAAAGGTTATGTCGGGAGGCGGCAGGAAGTTCTTCGTCGGTACTCCCTGCAGCGAATGCTGCATGAATTCGGTCCAGATGGGGGCGGCTGCCTGGCCGCCGGACCCCCCCGACCCAAGCGAGCGCTCCTGGTCGTAGCCGACCCATACCCCCGCCACGAGCTGGGGGATGTAGCCGATGAACCAGGCGTCCTTCATGTCGTTTGTGGTACCGGTCTTGCCGGCGACGGGGCGTCCCAGCGCCTTTGCCCGCTGGCCGGTCCCGCTGTTCACGACGCTCTCCATCAGGTTCGTCATGATATAGGCGGTTTCCGGCGAAATGACCCGGGTGAGCGGCTGTCCGGCTGCACTGCCGGCTGCCGAACTGTACCGTTTGCTGGTGGAGAGGTTCGTAAGGGTGACGGCCGAGGTGGCGGAGGAGAAGACCGGCATGACCGGCGGGGCGGCCTCTTCCAGGACATTCCCCTGATTGTCCTCCACCTTGGTGATCAGGTACGGTTTCACCTGGTAGCCGCCCGACGCGAACACCGCATAGGCGGAGGTCAGCTCCGAGAGGGTGAGGCTGGAGGAGCCGAGAGCGAGGGTCAGGTTGTCGGCGAGCGGCGACACGATGCCGAGTTTCTTTGCGTAGTCGATGGCGTAGTCGACCCCGATATTCTGCAGGATCTTTACGCTGACCACGTTGATGGAGTTCGTCAGCGCCTCGCGCATGGTCACCGGGCCGCGGTAGACGTTGTCGTAGTTCTTCGGTTTCCAGACCTTGCCGTTGCCGCTGTCGTACTGAACCTGTGCATCGTCGATGATGGATGCGGGGGTCATCCCCTTGTCGATGGCCGCCGCGTAGATGATCGGCTTGAATGCGGAGCCGGGGTTCCGCCGGGCCTGGGTGGCACGGTTGAACTGGCTCTTATGGAAGTCGTAGCCGCCCACCATGGCCCTGACGCCGCCGGTCTGCGGGTCCATGGCGAACAGTGCCGCCTGGGCCGTCGGCTCCTGGTCGAGGGCAAAGACGGCGCCTTGCTTGTTTGCATCGGGGGTGATGACGGATACCTCGATGACCGCCCCCAGGGCGATGACCTTCCCCTTGACCTTGTCGGGCCTGCCGTAGCTGTTGACCAGCGTCACCTTCCCGGCCCACGTCATGTTCTTGCGGGGAAGCTGGCCGGTTCGGTCGCCGACCCGGACGGTGAGTTCTCCCGACAGCGGGTTCACGTCGGTGACGACCCCCTGGTAGGTCTCGCCCGGTTTCAGGGAGACGGAGTCGATGCCGTCCTCCACCTTCCGGCAGAAATCCTCCACCTCCATCTGGGTGAGATAGCGGAGCGGACCGCGGAACCCCTGTCGCTTGTCCAGTGCCTTGAGGCCGTCCACGACCCCCCGGTAGGCGGCCTTCTGCATTTCGGGGTTCATGGTGGTGTAGATCTTCAGCCCTTCCTTGTACAGCTTGTCTTCGCCGTACTTCGCCTCCAGTGCGACCCGTACCGCCTCCAGGAAATAGGCGGACTGGTCGCTGTCGACCTGCTTCTTGCTCCTGATGACGATGGGGGTGTTCCGGGCATGGTCCGCCTCCGCCTGGGTGATGAACCCTTCCTTCACCATCCGGTCGAGGACGTACGCCTGCCGGGCGCGTGCCCGATCCAGGTGCTTGATGGGGGAGTAGGCGCTGGGGGCCTTGGGGAGGCCGGCGAGCATGGCCATCTCGGCCAGGTTCAGCTGATTGACGTCCTTGCCGAAATAGGTCTCCGCCGCCACCTGCACCCCGTAGGAACCCGCCCCCAGAAAGATCTGATTCAGGTAGATGTACAGGATCTCGTCCTTGGTGAGCTTCTCCTCCATCCGCCTGGCCAGGATCGCCTCCTTGATCTTGCGCGAAAATTTCTTCTCAGGCGTAAGCAGCATGGACTTGGCCACCTGCTGGGTGATGGTGGATGCCCCTTCCTTCTTGCTCAGGGAAAGGATATTTTTCATCGCGGCCCGGAGTATCCCCATGTAGTCGATGCCGCTATGCTGGTAGAAGTTGGCGTCCTCGGCAGCGACGAAGGCCTGGATCAGCTTTTTCGGGATCTTGTCCACCGGTACCACGATCCGGCGCTCCAGGTAGAACTCACCCACCAGGCTGCCGTCTTCGCCGAAAACCTGGGAGACGATGGGGGGATGATAGTCGGCGAGGCGGTCCACCTTGGGGAGGTCGACCATGAGGTAGGCGACATAACCGCCGATGCTGCAGACGGCGATGAAGGTAACGGCAAGGAGGGTTATGACGATCAGTTTGCGGCGGCTGAACCGTTTTGCATCCCGCATGCGACGGCGTCCCGCGGTGTGCGGTGTACCTTTGTACATCTGATTCATGGACGAAATCTCCACTCTGTGGTAAGTATGTGCCCTGCGCACGGTGGTTTCGTTCGGGGTGGGCGGCGGTGGCAACCGCGGGTACGTGGGGCGGTGAATCTGCGAAGCGACCTGACCGTGCGATGGCCAAACGATGCCATTATTGCAGAATAGGACTGTTTTTCAAAGCGATTATTCCCCCGCGACGGCTCAATCGGCTGGCGGGCATGGCGGTGAACTGTGGTATACTCGGCAGGGCTGCGCGGCTACGGCACCTTTTTCAACCGGTTTGCGCGGTGAAACTGCGGCAGGGAGGATGCATGGCGGTTCGGAGGATGATACTGGCGGGAGCGGCGCTCCTTGCTTCGCTGCTGCCGGGGTTAGTGGCGCATGCGCACGCCCTCGACATCGTCCCCTTTGCCAGCCGCAACCAGAGCCCCGTGGTCCAGATCTTCGGCCTGCCGTATGCCGGAACGGGGAAGGTCCTCCCCGCGGGCCGGATCGAGATGTTGCTGACCGCGGACATGGCAAACGACTACGAGGTAGACAGCAACGCCCGCGAGGCGATCGTGCTGGACGGCGAGAGCTATCGCTACAACCTGGGGCTGCGTTACGGGATCGGCGACCGGTACGATGTGGGGCTGGAAATCCCGGTCATCACCTACAGCGGCGGGTTTCTGGACGGGTTCATCGAGGACTGGCACCGGTTTTTCGGCATGCCCGACGGCGGGCGTCCCGCCGCTCCCCGGGACCGGCTGCTGTTCAGTTATGTGCGGGACGGGGTGGAGCGGCTGTCGTTCAACCGTTCCGGCACCGGCCTCGGCGATATCCGGATCAACGGCGGGATGCAGCTGTACCACGAGCATGAGGAGTCGACCATCGACGTCGCCCTGCGCGGCAGCGTCAAGGTCCCCACGGGTGACAGCACCAGGCTCCACGGCAGCGGCAGCACGGACGTCGCCGTATGGCTCGCCGCCAGCGAGCACTACCCGACGGAACTGGGCGAAGTGGCCGGGTTCGCATCCGTAGGGGGGATGGCCATGACCCGGGGGCGGGTGCTGAGCGACCAGCAGCGGAACTTTGCGGGGTTTGGCAATTTCGGTCTTGGCTGGGCCCCCGCCGACTGGATCGCCTTCAAGGTGCAGGTGGATGCGAACACCCCGCTCTATTCCGACAGTGCGCTGCGGGAGCTGGGGGACGGGGCCGTCCAGCTCGTCGTGGGGGGGACCCTCGGCCTGACCGGCAGCACCTCCCTGGACCTGGGGGTCACGGAGGATATCGCGGTAAACACCGCACCTGACGTGGGGTTCCACTTCGGCCTGCGCCAGCAGTTCTGACCGACCGCCGTTCTGATCGCAATTCCAAGATGCCGCATCTATCGGATGCGGCATTTTTTTACCTGATTGGCGATGATCTTCTGCTACCGCCCTTATCATTCCCTCCCCCTTGACGGGGGAGGGCGAGGGTGGGGGTGAAGGTGCCAAGATATCAACCAGTTGAAACTTCATCCACCCCCTGACCCCCTCCCATCAAGGGAGGGGGGAACTTGGTAGCGGAAGATTGTCGCTAATCAGATTTTTTTATCCAGCTGCGGTGGTTCGGTAGCGGTGGCGGAGTTCCAGCTCCCGCCAGCGCCGGATGGCCAGCGGCAGCACCACGGCGGAAAAGATCAGGGCGACGCCGAGCCATTCGCGGAGCGAAAGCCGCTCGCCGAGGAAGAGAAACCCGCCGATCATGCACCAGACCGGGTCGAGGGTGTAGATGAGGCCGGCCTGGGTCGGGGTGACGTGGCGCTGGAAGCTGTTCTGCAGGGTGAAGCAGACGACGGTGGGGAATACGGCGCAGTAGAGGAGCGCCCCGGCGGAGACCGGTCCGATCCGGAACGGGCCGGTGGGGATGAGCAGCCAGGCCGTGCCCCCCACCAGGGTGACGGTCGCGAACTGGCAGAGGGTGACGAGCCAGACGTCTTCATCTCCCAGCATCTTTGAAACGAGGATGATGTGGCCGGCGATGAAGAGGGCGCAGACGGTGGAGATCGTGTCCCCCCGGGTGAAGCCGGCAACGCTCCCCTCCGCCAGCTGGAAGATTCCCAGGGTGGCGAGGCAGATGCCGAGGATGCCGGGGCGGTCGACGCGGGTGCGCCAGATTACGAGGCAGATAAGCGGCACGACGAGGACGAACAGGTTGTTCAGCACCCCCGCCCGCGAGACGGTGGTGCCGCTGACGCCGATGACGAAGGAGAGGTTCGCCGACGCCAGCGCGAGCCCGACGATTGCACCCCGCCGGACGATCTCCCGGTTCAGCCGCCGCAGCCGCGGCAGGCAGACGAGCCCCATGATGAGCGTGGCGGCGAGGAACCGGAGAAACATGAACGGCACGGGCGGGACCTCCCGGAAGCCGATCTTGTTGAAGACGAAGCTGCCGCCCCAGAGAACGGTCGTGAGCACGAGCCAGGGGACCGCCGCTCTATTGGCGAGAGGAACTGATGTGTCGGTCACGATGCTAACGATTGCAAGATAGACATGTAGTTGCCTCTATCGCGACGCGGGATGGCGGGAAGATTGCTTCGCCTAAAGCAGCTTGCGCAGGTACTGGCCGGTGTGGGAGCGGGTGACCTTCGCCACCTCCTCCGGCGTGCCGGTGGCGATGATCTCGCCCCCCCGGTCGCCCCCCTCGGGCCCCAGGTCGATGATCCAGTCGGCGGTCTTGATGACGTCGAGGTTGTGCTCGATGATGACGATGGTGTTCCCCCCCGCCACGAGCCGGTGCAGTACCTCCAGCAGTTTCGCGATGTCGTGGAAATGGAGGCCGGTGGTCGGCTCGTCCAGGATGTAGATGGTCCGGCCGGTGGCCCGCTTGGAGAGCTCCTTGGCGAGCTTCACCCGCTGGGCCTCGCCGCCGGAGAGGGTCGTTGCCGACTGCCCCAGCCGGATGTACCCGAGCCCCACCTCCTCCAGGGTGGCGAGCTTGTTCTTGATCCGCGGGATCGCCCCCATGAACTCCAGCGCCTGGGAGACGGTCATCTCCAGCACCTCGGCGATGGTCTTTCCCTTGTACCGCACCTCCAGGGTCTCCCGGTTGTAGCGCGCCCCCTTGCAGACCTCGCACTGCACGTACACGTCCGGCAGGAAGTGCATCTCGATCTTGATGATCCCGTCGCCGGAGCAGGCCTCGCACCGTCCCCCCTTTACGTTGAAGGAGTAGCGCCCCGCCTTGTAGCCGCGCAGCTTGGATTCGGGGAGTCCGGCGAACAGGTCGCGGATGTCGCCGAAGACCCCGGTGTAGGTGGCGGGGTTGGAGCGGGGGGTGCGGCCGATGGGGGACTGGTCGATGTTGATCACCTTGTCCAGGTGCTCGAGACCCACCACCGACTGCACCGCGCCGGCCTTCTCCCGGCTTTTGTAGAGCCGCTGCCCCAGCACCTTGTGCAGGGTGTCGATGACGAGCGTCGACTTGCCGGAGCCGGAGACCCCGGTGACGCAGGTCATGACCCCGATAGGGATCTGCACCGTCACGTCCTTCAGGTTGTTTTCCGTGGCGCCGGCAATCGTCAGGTACCGGTCTCCCCGGCGGCGCTTTTTCGGCACCGGGATGGTGAGCTCCCCGGAGAGATAGCGCCCCGTGAGGGAGGCGGGGTTTTGCATGATCTCCGCCGGCGTCCCCTGGGCCACCACCTCGCCGCCGTGCACCCCGGCCCCCGGCCCCATGTCCAGCACATGGTCCGCCTCCAGGATCGTCTCCTCGTCGTGCTCCACCACCAGCACCGTGTTGCCGATGTCCCGCAAATGCTTGAGGGTGTCGAGGAGCCGGGCGTTGTCCCGTTGATGGAGGCCGATGGACGGCTCGTCCAGGATGTACAGCACCCCCACGAGCGACGAGCCGATCTGGGTGGCGAGCCTGATCCGCTGCCCCTCGCCGCCGGAGAGCGTCCCGGAGGAGCGGTCCAGCGACAGGTAGTCGAGCCCCACGTTCACGAGGAAGTGGAGCCGCTCCCGGATCTCCTTCAGGATGCGGCGGGCGATCTCCGCCTCCTTCTCCGACAGCTTGCTGGTGACGGGTACCCTATCCCCACCCTGACCCTCCCCTTGAAGGGGAGGGGAAATAATGGGCTGCCCCTTTCCTTGTAGGGGAGGGGACGTGACTGCTCCTCCCCCTTCAAGGGGGAGGCTGGGTGGGGGATGGGGTGGGTTGAGCCCATCGAAGAACGCCAGGCAGTCCTTGATGGAGAGGGCGGTCACATCGCGGATGTTGCTGCCGCCGACCCGGACGAAGAGCGCCTCCTGCTTCAGCCGTGCCCCGTGACAGGTGGGGCAGGGCATCACGTTCATGTACTTTTCCAGCTCCTCCCTAACCGTGTCCGAGTCCGTCTCCCGGTAGCGCCGCTCCAGGTTGTTCAGCACTCCCTCGAACTCTTTCTGGTAGGTGTGCCGGCGGCCGCTGTCCTCCTCCCACCAGAACTCGATCTTCTCTCCCTTGGAGCCGTACAGGATCACCTGCCGCGCCCGCTCCGGCAGCTCCCGGAACGGCGTGCGGATGTCGAACGTGAACGCCTTGGCCAGCGCCTCCAGGGTGAGGTGGTACCAGGAGGAGAGCCGTTTCTCCCACGGGGCGATCGCCCCCTCCCGAAGCGACAGCTCCGGGTTGGGGACCACGAGATCCGCGTCGAAGTACATCCGCGTCCCGAGCCCCGTGCAGTCGGGGCAGGCGCCGTAGGGGTTGTTGAAGGAGAACATGCGGGGGGTCATCTCCGGGTAGGAGATGCCGCAGTCGATGCAGGCGAGCTTTTCGGAGAAGATGATGGTCTGTGGTGATTTCTTTTTTGATCCTCTCACCCTATCCCTCACCCCCGGGGCGAGGGGATTCTGTTCACCCTCTCCCTCTGGGAGAGGGTGGCCAACGGCCGGGTGAGGGCCCCCCACGATCTCCACCTTCACGATCCCGTCCGCGTGGTGGAGCGCCGTCTCCAGCGAGTCGGCGAGTCGCCGCTGGATACCGTCCTTCACCACCAGCCGGTCCACGACGATGTCGATGTCGTGCTTCTTTTTCTTGTCCAGCTCGATCTCGTCCGAAAGGTCCCGCGCCTCCCCGTCCACGATCACCCGGGTGAAGCCGTCCTTCCTCAGTTGCGCCAGCTCCTTCCTGTACTCACCCTTGCGGCCGCGCACCATCGGGGAGAGGAGCTGGAGCCGCGTTCCCTCCGGCATCGCCAGGATCTGGTCCACCATCTGGGAGACGGTCTGGGAGGTGATCTCCTTGCCGCATTGATAGCAGTGGGGCCGGCCGACCCGGGCGAAGAGGAGCCGCAGGTAGTCGTAGATCTCGGTAACGGTGCCGACGGTGGAGCGGGGGTTCTTGCTCGTGGTCTTCTGCTCGATGGAGATGGCGGGGGAGAGCCCCTCGATGGACTCCACGTCCGGCTTTTCCATCTGCTCCAGGAACTGGCGGGCGTAGGCGGAGAGGGATTCCACGTAGCGGCGCTGTCCCTCGGCGTAGATGGTGTCGAAGGCGAGGGTGGACTTCCCCGAGCCGGAGATGCCGGTGATGACGACGAGCCGGTCCCGGGGGATCTCCACGTCGATGCATTTCAGGTTGTGTTCGCAGGCGCCCTTGATGACGATGGTGTCGTGGTGCATGGTGCTCCTCGCTGGAAAGGTTGCAACGAGAGAATATAGCACAGGATAGGGTTAAGGTCAGCTGAGTTGACGGTTTCCGTAAAGCCGGGTGAGATTTTAATGGGTGGTAGAATAGCATAATTGTCAAAGAACATCGATATGTTAGGCGCTATCACTGAAACTTTTCTGTATGTGGCGTCACGGAGTCAGGACATTTTTTACGCAGCTGCTCAGATGCGGGCAGGGGGTGAGCCGGGACGGGAACTCCGTCGGGAGAGGGCGTGGTGACGGGACCGGCGGCGGGACGACCCGCCGCCGGACGAAAGGGGTCAGATGAGGTCGATGGTCGCCTTGATCGCCTTCTCGATCCCCTCGGCCGCCTCGGAGATGCGGGTGGCGAGCATGTAGGCGGGGGTGGAGACGATCCTGTTCCGCACATCGACGATGAACTCCGTGACGGGGCATTCCGCGTGGACGCTTCCCGTCTGATTGATGGCGGCGGCGGTCCCCGGCTCGTTGCCGATGGTGAGGGTCGGCTTCAGCTGGCTCCCCAGGGTGGCGGCGATGAGCGCCGGGGCGATGCAGATGGCGCAGATCGGCTTCTTTGCCGCAGCCATCTCCTTGAGAAGCCGCGCCACGTCGGGCTGGATGGTGGCCGCCGCCCCCTCCGTTGCGAAGTTGCACAGGTTCTTCGCCGCGCCGAAGCCGCCGGGGAATACCACGGCGTCCAGTTCCGCCACGCTGACATCCTTCACGTTCCTGATGTTGCCCCGCGCGATACGCGCCGATTCCACCAGCACGTTCCGCTTCGCACCGGTCTCCTGCGATGTCAGGTGGTTTACCTCGTTGAACTCCATGTCGGGCGCCATGCAGACGTACTCCGCGCCGTTCCGGTCGATGGCCAGGAGGGTGAAGACCGCCTCCTGGATCTCGCTGCCGTCGCGTACGCCGCAGCCCGACAGCACTACCCCGATTTTCTTTTTCATGTGTGCCTCCCCGTTTCGATAGGTACTATCCGGCATGCCGGTAAAAAAGCTGTGTCGGGGGGATTTCCCCCTGATTCGAGTCTATGCGGATTCCTTTCCCTCCGCAAGGGCGATCTCCACCGCCCGGTCGAACGTGGTGAGCGGAAAGGGGATGAGCGACCTGATCCGGTCGTCGCGACAGACCACCTCGTTCTTCAGCCCCTCGATGAGCGGCATGGAGATGGACGGCTTGACCGGCGTGACGAGCCCGACCCAGTAGGAGGAGAGCTTGGGGGTCAGTACCGGTACCGGGACGATGAACGGCTGTCGTCCGGCGATCCGTCCGAACCGTTCCATCATCTCGCGGTAGGAGAGGATCTCCGGGCCGCCGATGTCGAAGGTCTCGCCTGCCGTCCGCTCGTCGGCAAGGCAGCCGGCGAGGTACCGGATGACGTCGCCCACCGCGATCGGCTGGCAGCGGGTGGAGACCCAGCGCGGAGTGATCATGACCGGCAGCCGCTCCACCATCGACCTGATGATCTCGTAGGAGGCCCCGCCGGCGCCGATGATGACCGCCGCCCGGAGGAAGGTGGTGGCGAAGGGGCCGGAGCGGAGGATCTCCGCCACCTCGCGGCGGCTCGCCAGGTGTCCGGAGAGCCCGCCGCCGGTCTCACCCAGTCCTCCCAGGTAGATGGCACGGCGCAGTGCTGCCCGCCCGGCGGCCGCGACGAAATGCTCCGCCGCTTCCCGGTCGCGGCGTTCGAACCCGGCTCGGCCGCCGCCCATGGAATGGACCAGGTAGTAGGCGGTGTCGATCCCCGCCAGCGCCCGTTCGAGCCCGGCGGGTTCCAGAAGGTCGCCGACCACCGGTTCGGCACCTTCCGGGAGGTGGGCATCGGGCCTGCGCACGAGACAGCGCACCCGGTGCCCTGCCTGCAAAAGTGCGGGCACCAGCCGGCTGCCGATGAATCCGGTGGCGCCGGTGACGAGCACGTTCCTGACGGTCATGTTTGCACCCCGTTTCGCATGATCATGCTGTACAAGTTTACACAGTTCACCGGAAAGGCAAGGGGAAGGACAAACCGGTGGGGGTGTGGTATGGTGAATGCGGGGAGGCGGCCATGGGATCGGATACCGCACAGGAGATCATCTGTCAGCAGGTGCTCATGGAGGACGCCACCGTCTACTCGCGCCAGTGGATGACCCTGCCGGCGGAGCTGGCCGAGCTGCTCTCCCCACGCTTCCTCTTGGAGCGGTATCTCGCCTACATCCGCACCTGGACCCTGGGGATCGTCCGTCCGGTGGCGACGGCGGACGGCGGTCTGGAGTTCCGGCTCCTCGGGACGGCTTTACGCCTCATCCGCTTCAGCAGCCAGGCGGAGCAGGAGACGGGGGACGGCACGGAACTGGTCTTGCGGATCAGTGACGGCGTTCTCGTGCAGCAGGGGGAGTGCACCCGGGGCGAGATGTCGCTCTCGGTGGAGCCGTCGGCGGACGGTACGACCGTGTCGCTCCGGCTGGCCGATTACTGTCCCCTCCTCCTGGGCGGAGGGCGGCCGTCGCGCCTGCGCAAGCTCCTGTACCGCTTTACCCAGGCGTACATCCACCGGCTCGTGACGGTCAACTTCCTGGCGGACTGCTACCGGGAGCTGGCGGGGCGGGATGCGGCCGTGCGGGTGGTGCGGCGTCGGCTCAAGGGGATGGAGGAGATATGACGGCGCGGGAAGGGGCTGACGGATCGGCGGAGAGCCTGCGGCTCTTCGTGGCGGTGGATCTGCCGGAGAGGGCGAAGGAGGAGATCCGGGCGCTGCAGGAGGGGCTTCCGGGAGTCCGCTGGACGCCGGTGGAACAGCTCCACCTGACCCTGCGGTTCATCGGTGCCGCGGACCTGCCGCTGTTCGCGCGGGTCCGGTCGGCGCTGGCGACGGTCCGCTGCCGGCCGTTTTCCCTGGAGGTGCGGGGAGCGGGGCGGTTTCCGCCCGGTGGTCCGCCGCGCGTCCTCTGGGTGGGGCTTGCGGAGAACGATACGCTTGGCCTTCTGTACCGGGAGGTGGAACGGGCGCTGGCCGGCGCGGGGTTGGAGCCGGAGGGGCGGCGGTTTTCCCCGCATATCACCGTCGCCCGCCTGAAGGAACCCCGCCGGCCCGACGTGGCGGCGTGGCTGGAGCGGCAGGGCGGGTTCGCCGTCCCGCCGTTTAACGTCGAGGCGTTCCATCTCTACTCCAGCGTGCTGACTGCCGCCGGCGCGGTCCACCGCCGCGAGGGAAGCTGGCGGCTGGAGGAGCAGCCGTTGCCTATCCCTTGAGCCTCTCCAGCTCCTCGTCGCCGATGACCGGCACCTTCTGCAGCCGCTTGTAGTAGAAATTCTGGCCGTAGAGCACCGCCGCCGGGTTGTGCCCGGTGACCCGGTCCTTGCAGACCAGCGTCGTGACCGGCGCCGCGGAGTGCTTCGTGAAGAGCATATCGTGGCCGACGCAGAGCCCGACGATGATGTTCATCTCCGTGCCGCACCGGTTCAGGACTTCCGCCTGTGCCACGGGGTTGCAGGCCGGCTCGAAGGTGCCGGGGCGCACCTTGTCCGACTCCTCGATCCCCAGTTCCCGCTTGTCGAAGCTTCCCGTCTTGCAGCAGATGCTGTGCGGCTCCAGCCCCTGGGCGGTGAGGATCAGGGAGAGCTGCTCCGCTTCGGCCAGGAGACCGATGCAGGTGGCGATGCCGATCTTTTTCCACCCCATGAGCCGCGCCAGGGCGACTGTGTCCTCCACCCGCGTCCAGCGCGGGGTGACGGGGCCGTTTCCCTCCGTTTTCCGGTAACACATCCCCTCGACCCGGGCGGCGACCCGGGCGAGCCGCGCGTCGTCGCTGTCGTCCCGGTACCCCTCGAACGCCGCGTCGATGATCCCGCCGTGGCGGTTGGTGGGGCAGTAGGCCGGCCGGCCCGGCCGCGCCGCCGGATCGCTCCAGCAGTTGGTGGTGCCGTCGTGTTTCCAGACGGCGCTGCACCGGGCGCAGGCGACGGGTGTCGTCTCTTCCTTCGACATGATTTCCTCCTTGTCAGGCCCTGGCGATGGCGATCTCCTGGACCAGGATGAACGGGCTGACGATCAGGGTCCGGAACCGTCTCCCCTGGTCCGCGTCCCATTCCTCAATCTGTTCCTCCGTCGGCTTGCCCAGCATCCCTGCAGAGATCCATCCCTGCACGGCGGCGGTGTTGTCTTCGGCGATCCCCACGCCGGCGTCGGCCAGGTCGAGCCCGTGGGAGATCACGATGATGCCGCCACGCTCCAGATGCGGGCGCAGCCAGCCCCATTCCGCCTCGTCCACCTGGAGGGCCAGTTCCTCCTGGTTTGCTTTCATGCCGCCTCCGCATCGTATATGTTGTGTAAACGGTATCCGTGCAGCATTCTTACCATGAAAGGTTCCGTCGAGAAAAGGATTTTCAGGTAGCCGTGCCGGGCGGGGTTGTGTGGTGGCAAAGCCAGCGGAATGAGGTATGATGTGAGCAGGCACCTGGTTGGGCGGGGTGCAACATTCACGACCATGGGACAAGGAGAACGATCATGCGCATGAAAGGTATCGCACTGGTGGCTGCGGGGCTGCTCGTGACACTGGCAACGCTGATGGCGGCAGTTTCCCCGGCCAGGGCGGAGGACCCGGAGCGGAAGCTCACCGATGCCACGTACGTGCTGAAGGACATTCAGGGAATCCCCGAGAAGGGGCTGCCGCCGGCCCTGTTGTCCGACGCGTACGGCATCGCCATTATCCCCGGGGTCATCAAGGTGGGGTTCATTCTCGGCGGCAGGTACGGCACGGGGGTGCTGCTCGTGCACGACCACGACAAGGGGTGGAGCTCTCCCTCCTTCATTTCCCTGGCTGGGGGGAGTGTCGGCTGGCAGATCGGGGCCCAGTCCACGGATGTCATCCTCGTGTTCAAGACCCGCAAGAGTGTCGACAACATCCGGAAGGGCAAATTCACCCTCGGTGCCGATGCGGCGGTGGCGGCGGGCCCGGTGGGGAGGGACACATCCGCTTCCACCGATATCCAGTTGAAGGCGGAGATCTACTCCTACTCCCGGAGCAGGGGGCTGTTCGCCGGGATTGCGCTTGACGGCGCCGTCATCAGTATCGATGACGATGCCAACGCGCAATTCTACGGCAAGAAGGGGGTGAGCGCCACGGAGATCCTGGACGGCAGCGTGTCGAGTGCCTCCCCCGAGGTGAAGAAGCTGCAGGACCTGCTGAACAGGTATGCGAACCGGGACAACTGAGAGCGTCAGGTCGAAGTGAGCATGCAGAAATGAAAAGGCCCCCGGATGCCGGGGGCCTTTTTGTGATTAAGGGGTGTCCGCCAGGTATTCCCGGGAGTACCTGACGTAGTTTTGCGAAGATCTCGCCAGCCAGGCGACTTCGTCCGGCGTCAGGTCCCGCTTGTACTTCGCCGGCGAGCCGACCCAGAGGGTGTGGGGCGGGATGACCGTCCCCTCGGTGACGAGCGCCCGCGCCCCTACCAGTGCACCTTCCCCCACGACCACCTTGTCCATGATGATCGCCTGCATGCCGATAAAGGCGCCGTCCTCGATGGTACAGCCGTGCAGGGTCACGCTGTGCCCGACGGTCACGTCGTTGCCGATGATGAGCGGCGCACCCGGGTCCTCGGCGTTCTTTTTGTGGGTCACGTGGCACATGGACAGGTCCTGGATGTTGGTCCGGTCGCCGATCCGGATGAAGTTCACGTCCCCCCTGACCACCACGTTGTACCAGATGCTGCTCTGGGCGCCGATGGTCACGTCACCGATGACCACGGCGGTCTCGGCGATGAAGGCGGTGTCATCGATGTTCGGGTGCATCCCTTGAAACGGTCGGATCATAAAAACACCTCGGGGCTCAAGGCGCACGGCGCACGGCACAAGATGAGCCTTTTCCTGCGCCCTGTGCCAGTTAGTCTCTGGGTATTGCCAGCATGCGGTCGAGGGCGCGTTTGGCCGGCACCCGGATCTCTTCCGGCACCTTCACCACCGGCGACAGGGTCCGCAGCGCATGCAGCACGTCTTCCAGCGAGGTGAGCTTCATGTTGGGGCAGATGAGCGCCGGCGAGGCGAGGATGAACTCCTTCTCCGGGTTCTCCACCCGCAGCCGGTAGAGGATACCCGCCTCGGTGCCGATGATGAACTTCCTGGCCGGGCTTTTGCGGCAGTAGTCGTACATCCCCGAGGTGGAGCAGACGTGGTCCGCCAGGGCGGAGACCGCCGGGTTGCACTCGGGGTGGCAGATGAACAGGGCGTCCGGGTGTTCGCTCTTCCTTTTCAGCACGTCCTCCGGCTTCATCCGTTCGTGGGTGGGGCAGTACCCGTCCCAGAAATGGAAGGTCTTGTCGGACGTGCGGGCCACGTAGCGCCCCAGGTTCCGGTCGGGGACGAAGATGATCTCCCTGTCGGGGAGCGATGCCACGACCTTTCCCGCGTTGGCGGAGGTACAGCAGATGTCGCTGACCGCCTTCACCGCCGCGGAGGAGTTCACGTAGGTGACCACCGGCACGCCGGGGTGCTGCGCCTTCATCGCCTCCAGCCCGGCCACATCCACCATGTCGGCCATGGGGCAGCCTGCGTCCAGCCGCGGCAGGAGCACCGTCTTGTCCGGCGAGAGGATAGAGGCGGATTCCGCCATGAAGTGGACGCCGCAGAAGACGATCAGCTCCGCGTCGGTGCGGGCCGCCTCCATGGAGAGCGCCAGCGAGTCTCCGGTGATGTCGGCGATCTCCTGTACCTCGTCGCGCATGTAATTGTGGGCAAGCAGGATGCCGTTGTGCCGTTTCAGCAGGTCCCGAATTTCCTCGATAACGCTCGTCGCGGACATGTCGTCATAATCCCCTGTCAATTCAGATGGTTCCCGATTTCGGGAGAGATGGTGATATTAGAACAATGGTTGCACATATGTCAAACCCTTTGCCTCCCGGCACCAGATGCCGGTTGACAGAATGGGGCAATCTCTCTATCATTTTCATAAACTAACGCGGCGCGCCGCGCACGGAGACAGTGCCTATGTTCGGAATCGGTATGCCGGAGCTGGTTATCATCCTGGTGATTGCGCTGGTGGTTATCGGGCCGCATAAACTGCCGGAACTGGCCCGTTCCCTGGGGAAGGGGCTTGCGGAGTTCAAGCGGGCCTCGGAAGACTTCAAGCGCGACCTGGAACAGGAAGCGAACAAGCACGATCAGGACGAGCGGGAGCGGATTGCCCGGGAGATCGCGGCCAAGGATGCGGAGATGGCCGCTGCCGGAAAGGGGACGTCGGCCTCTGCCGAGGCGAAGGCGCCGCCGGAGGAGAAGGCGGAAGTTTGAATTCTGCGCATAACCGGATATGAAAAAGGCGGGGTGGTCAACCCCGCCTTTTTCCGTTACATCCCTTTCAGTTTCGCCGCGGCGGTGGTCGCCTCGTCGGAGAGCGGGTAGTCCGTCGTCAGCTTCTTCAGGACGTATTTCGCGCTCTTGTCGTCGCCGATGGCGAAGAAGGACATCCCCTGCTTCAGCATGGCGGCAGGGACCTTGCCCGTGTTCGGATATTTCTTGATGACGTCCTGGAACGCCAGGATCGCCTGCTCGTACTTCTTCTCGCTGTAATACGTCTCGCCGACCCAGTACTGGGCGTTGGATGCGAGTTCATTCGTGGGGTACTGCTTGATGAAGCCGGTGAACATCCCGCGCGCCTCGTCGAACTTGCCCGCCTTGAACGTGTCGATCGCCTGCTGGTAGACCTCTTCCGGACTCTTCGCCACGGGTGCGGGGGGAGGAGCGGCAAGCTTCTTCTGCACCTCTTCCATCCCTTTTTCCAGTTTCGTCAGTCGGTCCTCCGCGGCGGACAGGCGCCGCTCCAGGTCTTCCCGCAACAGCCCGATATCTTCCTCGGGCTTTTTCGACTGCATGGCGTTTTCATCCACCTTGCCGGCCAGGGACTGCAGGTCTACCCGGGTGCTGTCGAGGGAGGCCTGCAGGTCGGCCTGCTGCTTGCGCACCGTATCCAGTTCGTCCTGGTATCCCTTCATGCTCGCGGTGACCTTGTCGCCCGTCTCGGACCGGACCGAGTTCAGATCCTTCTGCATCTGGAACAGCCGTGAATTGACGTCCTCTACGTCACGGGATACGTCCTGCAGGTCTCCCTGGGTGACGCACCCCGCAAGGTACAGCAGGGTGAGGGCGGCGGCCCCGCGCAACAGTGTACGCTTCATCTTGTTCCTCCGGGCAGTGGTATGGGTGTTATTGGGCAACGAAAGCTGCGCGCCGGTTCTTCGCCCAGGCTGCTTCGTCATGCCCTTCGACGGCCGGTTTTTCCTTGCCGTAGCTGATGGTGGTCATCCGGGCGGCCGGGACCCCCAGGGTTTCCAGGTAGTTCATGACCGTAGTCGCGCGTTTTTCGCCGAGGGCGAGGTTGTATTCGTCGGAACCCCGCTCGTCGCAGTGGCCTTCGATCTGGACCTTGACCGCGGGGTTCTTGACCAGGTACCGGGCATCCCCGGCGAGCGTATCACGGGCCGCCGGTGAGAGCGTAAACGAGTCGAAGTCGAAATAGACCGTTTTCAGTGCGGCCTCGATCGCCTGGCTGGAAACCGGCTGCTCCTTGACGGCCGGCGCCTCCGCGATCGGTTCCTGCTTGACGGCCTGCTCCGTCAGTGGCTGTGCCGGCGGGGCGGGGGTGGTTTCGGTGGGTGTCGTGGACTGGGGGAGCGGCGCGGCGGAGAGGTTGGACTCCTCACCCTTCACCATTTCTTTCTTTGCGCAGCCGCCGACCGCGAGTGCGCCGCAGCAAAGAACCATCATGACTGCTGCAAGTTTCCTGTGCATGGATATTCTCCTTTTCCTGGGCAGTGCAATCTTGCGGGGCCTGATTGCCCCGACGGACGAAGTATACTGCATCAATATGACGGATTCAACCGGCCAGAGAAGGGGGCCGCGGTTACCAGTGCGGTGACCAGACCGGGTGGCTGTCGCTCCGTTTTCCCCGGGATACCCTGACCTCTCCGGTGCCGTCGGCGCGCATGACGTAGATGGCGTCACGCCCCGTCCTATTCGAACTGAAGATGATGTATCGGCCGTCGGGTGACCAGCGGGGGTGCTCGTTGCTGCCGGCGGAGGTAAGCTCGGTGTCGCCCGTACCGTCGGGGGAGATGGTATGGATCTGGAACCCGCCCCCTTCCCGGCGGCAGTAAGCGATCCGGTCTCCCTTGGGTGACCAGCGGGGGGTCACGTTGTAGTTGCCTTTGTAGGTCAGCCGATGTACCCCGCTTCCGTCCGCGTTCATGATGAAGATCTGCGGTTTGCCGTACCGGTCCGATACGAAGGCGATCTTCGAGCCGTCGGGGGACCAGGCGGGAGAGATATCGATGGCGCCGCTATGGGTGAGCCGCGCCAGCTGCTTGCCGTTCTTGTCGATGACGTAGATCTGGGAGATGCCGCTCACGCTCCGGGCGAGGGCGATCCGGTTGCCGTCCGGCGCCCAGGCTCCCGTGACGTTGATCCCCCGGCTGTGGGATATGCGTGCTTCGGCGCCGGTGAACAGTTCCCGGCGGTACAGGTCGGGGTTGTGCTTCTTGTAGGAGGTGTAGATCAGCTCCCGGCCGCTGGGGGAAAAGTCGGGATCGAGGTTGATGGAGCCGTTGCCGGTCAGCCGCTGGACGTTGTGGCCGTCGTAGTCCATCAGGTACAGCTCCTTGTTGCCGGTGACGGTGGAGACGAACGCCACCTTGCCGGAGAACGGGCCCGCCTCGCCGGTCATGGCGCGCATGATCTCGTCGGAAAAGGAGTGGGCGATCTTCCGCACATCATGTTCGGTTCCCGCGTAACGCTTGGCGGTCACCTCCGTCCCCCGGAGCACGTCGTAGAGCCTGAACTCGACGGTCAGCGTTGTGCCGCTCACCGTGTAGCCGGACTTGATGAGCAGATCGGCGCCGGCCGCCTTCCAGGGGGCGAAGCTGAATTCGCCGGGCCTGATCCCCTCCGTTCCCGGTGCCGTGGGAAGCGGCATCACGGAAAACGGTCCGGCCAGGGTCATGTCGAACTGCAGGACCCCGGTCAGTTCCCGGGCGATGTCGGCATGCGGGCCGCCGGACAGCGCAACCGGCGCGGCGATGGCGAGCTGGAGCTGCCGGTTGCCCGGCGCGGTGACCTCCAGGTAGCTCTGCTGGGCAAAACCGGTGGCGGGCAGGAGGAACAGGATGGCGAAAACGAGGAGGAATTTTTTCATGAGATCTCCGACCGCGGGCGGTGGCAGTGCGGCGTGCCGCTATTTTTTCCCGACGCCGACCCCTTGGGGCCGGAACACGAAGCCGATTTCGTGGTGCTTGCCGTCGGGAGACGGCGGGAAATGAGACGAGGCGAGGGAGATGGCCCGTCTCACGGCGTTCTCGAACAGCTGGTCCTTGCTGGAACGCACGATCTTCTGGCCGATGAGCCGGCCGTTCTGGTCGATGGTCAGCAGTACCGCCGTCTGCGGGTTGCCGCTTTCGTAGGCGATGGTCTCCCGGAAGGCGTCGGCGAGCCGCGACTGGATGTAGGCGGCATAGGAGCTACCCGACTGGGTGCCGGTACCGGTCGGCATCCCCTGCGGTTCCTTGCTCCCTGCGGCGGCCATCTTCTTCTGGAGCGCCTCGATGGCGGAATCGGTGTGCCTGGCTCCTACATCCTGGGCAATCCGCGCCATCCGCTTCTCGAAATCCTGGGCCGTTTCCGCCGGTTTTGCCGCCGTTGTAACCGGTTTTGCCGCTGGTTGGGGGGATGTCTTCGGCGTGGGCAGAGACGGCTGCTTCATCTCCGGCTCAGTGGTACGCTGGGGTGCGGAGGCGGCGGCAGGTGCCGCGGTCCCATGACGGGGGGAGGCGACCGGCAGGTTCGTGATATCCACGTAGCAGACCGGCTCTTCCCGGAAATTCGGGATGGTGAAGTGGAAGGTGGCCAGCAGGTAATACAGCACCACGTGGATGCCGAGGGATATTGCCAGCAGCGACCGGAGCCGGGGCTCGATGCGCTTGTTATTACGTGTCATTTCTGCTGGGAAGGCTCCGTCACCATGCCGAGCCGTTCGATGCCGGCTGCCTTGATCTCCGCCATGGTTTTAACGACTTCGCCGTAGGGGACGTCCTGGTCTGCCTTGAGGAACACCTCTTTCTTGGTGCGGTTGGCGAACATCGACGTCAGTTTGTTCCGCAGTTCCGTAAACGTGGTCTCGTCCTTGTTGATGAACAGCTTGCCGCTTTTGTCCAGGGTGACCACGACGGTCTCCTCCTGGGCGGCCATCGCCTTGGTAGCGGCCTTGGGGAGGTTCACCTGCACCCCCTGCTGCATCATCGGGGCGGTCACCATGAAGATGACGAGGAGGACCAGCATGACGTCCACCAGCGGCGTCACGTTGATCTGCGACATGGTGCTGCGGTCGCTGTTTCTGCTGCCGATTTCCATGGGTTACCCCTGTTTCCTGCTGAAGGTGCGCTGAACGATGTTCAGGAATTCCGTGGAGAAGTTGTCCATTCCCGCGATGAGCACCTTGATCCGGTTCTGGAAGTGGTTGTATCCCATGACGGCCGGAATGGCGGCCACCAGGCCGATGGCGGTGGCGATGAGCGCCTCGGCGATTCCCGGCGCGACGACCGCCAGGGAGGCGGAACCGGTCTCGCCGATCCCCTTGAAGGCGGTCATGATCCCCCAGACCGTGCCGAAGAGGCCGATGAACGGGGCGGTGGAACCGGTGGTGGCGAGGAAAGTGGTGTACTTTTCCAGTCGGGTGATCTCGGATGTGGTGGCGCGGCGCAGGGCGCGGGAGATGTTTTCGATCCCCCCCAGGTCGGTGCTGACCACGTTCGGGTCATGCTTTTCCTCGCCCCGGTCTTTCACCTTGTTCAGCTCGCTGTACCCCTCGCTGAACAGGATGGTGAGGGGCGAGTTGGCGAAGCGGTCGAGCTGGGCGTTGATGGCGTCGAACCGCTTGGTTTTCCAGAAGAAGTCCAGGAAACGCTCCGATTCCACGTTGGCCTTGTGAATCTGCAGGAGCTTGAAGAAGATGATGGCCCAGGATACGACAGAGAAAAAAAGCAGGACGAACAGGACGATCTTAACGACCACGCCGGTACCGGTGAAGAAGACCAAGGACGGATACCTCCGAACAGTTGATTGAAAACACTAAAAAAATATGCCTTCGCTGGGATGAAGTCAACACGATTTTTGTTACAGATGGCCCGGCTTTTGGCCACCCCCTCCCTCGGGGAGAGGGGTAACGGAATGCTCTCTCCCCACGGGAGTTAGGATGAGGGGCATGTCGAGAATGGTATTGATGGCAGTCCTGTTCAGTAGAGTTCGGGGCGCCGGTCGCGGAAGCAGGGGATCTGGTCCCGCCAGTTCCGCATGGCGGTGAAGTCCAGCTCCGCCAGCGGTTCGCCCTGCTCGTACCCCCCCTCGGCCAGGAGCTCCCCCTTCGGTCCGACGATGAGGCTGCTGCCGAAGAAGTCCAGCTTGCCCACGACGCCGCAGCAGTTGGCGGAGACGACGAAGCACTGGTTTTCGACGGCCCGGGCCCGCAGAAGCGCCCGCCAGTGCTCTTCCCGCGGCTTCGGCCACTCGCCGGGGATCGCCAGGATCTCCGCACCTTCTACGGCCAGCCGCCGCGTCAGCTCGGGGAACCGGAGGTCGTAGCAGATGATGATCCCGAGCCGTCCGGCGCTGGTGTCCACGACGCACCACGAGTCGCCGGCGGTGAATGAACGGTCCTCGTTCATCAGGGAAAAGAGGTGGATCTTGCGGTACTTGCCGGCGAGTCTGCCCTGGTCCAGCACGTAGGCGGTATTGCAGACCTTGTCCCCGTCCGGCTCGGGAAGGCTCCCCACCAGGACCATGCCGTACTCCGCGGAGAGCCGTCCCATCTCCTCCACTACCTCCGGGGTGCGCCGCGCCAGCGCGTTCAGCTCGCGGTAGGCGAATCCGCAGCTCCACATCTCCGGCAGGACGGCGAGCGTGCATCCCCGGGCCGCGAGTCGCTGGATGGCGCCGCGGACGTACTCCACGTTGGCGTCGATATCGCCGAGCCGGATGGTGAACTGGACCGATGCGGCCTTGATGGTGTGGGTCATGTGATACCTCCTGAGGGTAATTCGGCAGCTGCCGGAATCGACGAAAAGTGTGCTACAGTGTACTGCCGTTCCGGCATCCGTTCAAGAAGGATTGTCCCCGGCAGGCTTGCAGACCCGCAGGAGCCCCCATGCAGACCTTTCTCTACGTGCATATACCGTTCTGTCTCCGGAAGTGCCGCTACTGCGACTTCAACTCCGTGGACGACTCCCACGTAACTCCAGCCGAGTATATCGACGGCGTGGTGAAGGAGATGGGACTGCGTGCCGACCGGCTCGCCGGTCACATGTCCGCGCCGACCCTCTACTTCGGCGGTGGAACGCCGTCCCTGCTGGAGCCGGCGCTGGTGGCGCGGGTCATCGATGCCGCGGCGCGCCTGTTCGGGCTGGAGCCGGATGCGGAGATCACCCTGGAGGCGAACCCCGGCACCCTCACTGCGGAGCTGCTGCGCGGCTACCGGACCGCCGGGGTGAACCGGCTCTCCCTGGGGGTGCAGTCGTTCGACGACGGGCAGCTTCAGTTCCTCGGCCGGGTACACACCGCCGCCCAGACGCGGGACGCCCTGGCGCGGGCGCGATCCGCCGGCTTCGCCAACATCGGCATCGACCTGATCCACTCCCTGCCGGGGGAGAGCCTCGCGCGCTGGCGGTCCGACCTGGCGGCGGCCGTCGCCCTCCGACCGGCCCACATCTCCGTGTACGGGCTCACCATCGAGGAGGGGACGCCGCTGGCGGCGCTGGAGGAGGCGGGGAAGCTGGAGCCGCTTTCGGGAGACGCCTCGGCGGAGATGATCCGGGAGGCGATGGAACGCCTTGCCGGCGCGGGGTACGGGCAGTACGAGATCGCCAACTTCGCCCGGCCCGGCTGCCGTTCCCGCCACAACCAGGCCTACTGGCGCCGGGCTCCGTACCTGGGGTTCGGCGCCGGCGCCCACTCGTTCCTGCGGGAGGGGTACGGTGTCCGCTGGTGCAATGCGGCGGACCCGTCGGGCTATCTGGCCTCCCTGGCCGGCGGGTCACTTCCCGACGATGAGCGGCAGGCGCTCTCCCGGGAGGACGCCCGGGCGGAGTTCATGTTCCTCGGGCTCCGGATGTGCGACGGGGTCGATACGGATGCGTTTCGGGCAGAGTTCGGCGAACCGGTGGAGATGGTCTGGCCCGGCACTGTCGAGCTCCTCGTGACGGCCGGGCTCCTGGAGCGAAAGGGGAGCGTCCTGCGGCTCACTCCCCGGGCGCTTCCTGTTGCCAATCAGCTGTTCGTCAGGTTTCTCTGAGGCGGGCAGATGCCCCTCCCGTGGAGGTGTGCCGTCGGGCGATGCCGGTTGCGTTCGATCCGGTTCCGGCGGGGTGTTGCGCCGTCCGGAACGCGGCGGGAAATCCCTTGACAAACCCGGTGTCCGTTGTTAGTTTGTCTTCGTTAGCACTCGCCACAAACGAGTGCTAACCTGTTTGAGCGGGGACGGTTTCCATGGGCGACAGGCTATCGGAGCGCAGCAGACATATCCTCGAGGCGATCATCGAGGACTACATCGCCACGGCCGAGCCGGTGGGGAGCCGCACCATCACCCGTCGCCACGGGATCTCCCTGTCGCCGGCGACGGTGCGCAACGTCATGGCGGACCTGGAGGAGATGGGGCTTCTGGTTTCACCCCACACCTCCGCCGGCCGTGTTCCCACGGAAAAGGCGTACCGGCTGTACGTCGACTCGCTCCTGGAGGTGCGGGGGATCGCCCCGGAAGAACGGGATATGATCGGCCGGCAGTGCAACATCGCCGGTCGTGACGTCGGATCGGTCCTGAAGGAGACGAGCAGGATGCTCTCCTGTCTTTCCCGCTACACCGGCGTCGTGGTGGCGCCGCGTTTCACGACGAACATGTTCCGGCAGATCGAGTTCGTGAAACTGGGGGGGCGGCGGGTCCTGGCGATCCTCGTTTCCCGCAGCGGCGTCGTGCAGAACAAGATCATCGAATCCGACGAAGAGATGGGGACGGACGATCTGGTCCGGATGGCCAACTACCTGAACGATCTCCTGGCTGGACTCACCATCGCCGAGGTGCGAAACCGGATCAGGGAAGAGATGCTGACGGAAAAGGCGCGGTACGATGCCATGCTGGCACGGGCGCTCAGGCTGTCGGAACAGACCTTCGCCGGCGGTGAGGGGGGCGATGCCTCCGGCCTGTTCATCGAAGGACAGGCGAACATCCTGAGCCAGCCGGAATTCTCGGATATCGACCGGATGCGGGAGGTGTTCCACGCCTTCGAGGAGAAGGGGCAGTTGCTGGAACTGCTGGACCGCTGCGTGAATGCCGAAGGGGTGCAGATCTTCATCGGCTCGGAGACCCATCTCCATCAGATGTCCGGTATGAGTCTCATTACCTCCACCTATATGACCGGCCGTGATACCGTCGGCGTGCTGGGGGTGATAGGACCGACGCGGATGGGGTACGGCAAGGTGATCCCCATCGTTGACTATACCGCCAAGCTCGTGAGCCGGCTCCTGGAGATGGAGTAGGCGGGGCGGCGGAACAAAGGAGCAGAACACGTGGACAAGAAGAGGCACGATGCCGCACCGGCGGCAGAGCATGAGGAGCAGGCGCAGGAACAGGTCGCAGCGGGAGAGCCGGCGGTGGAGGGTGCCGAGGCACGCATCCAGGAGCTGGAAGCGGCGCTTGCGGCCAGGGAGGCCGAGGCACTGGCCAACTACGACAAGTATGTCCGCCAGGTGGCGGACATGGAGAACTACCGCAAGCGGACCCAGAAGGAAAAGGAGGAGCTCCTGAAGTACGGCAACGAGTCGCTCGTGATGGAGATCCTCCCCGCCATCGACAACATGGAGCGGGCCCTGGCCCATGCCTCGGAGGAAACCATGGCCTCCATCGTCGAGGGGGTCCGGATGACCCTTACCATGCTGCAGGGGGCGCTGAAGAAGTTCGGCGTCACCCCCATCGAGACCGCGAAAGGGACCCCCTTCGATCCGAACTTCCACCAGGCCATGTGCCAGGTGGAGGACGCCGAACTGGGGCCGAACTGCATCGTGGACGAGATGCAGAAGGGGTACCTGTTGAACGAACGGCTGTTGCGGCCGTCCATGGTGACGGTGTCGAAGTAGGGTTCAACGTTCAAGGTCGAGGTTCGGGGTTTAACCTTATGAACGTGGAACCGTAAACTTTTTTTGAGACGCCCCTTGTTATTTGTGATGACAGTACCTAACTTGTGCATATAAGCGTAATTCCACTCGAAGGAGACACCAGACAATGAGCAAAGTAATCGGTATCGACCTCGGCACCACCAACTCCTGCGTTGCCATCATGGAAGGTGGGGAGCCGGTTGTCATAGCTAACGCGGAGGGGAGCCGCACCACGCCGTCCATGGTGGCGTTCGCCGAAAACGGCGAGCGGCTCGTGGGACAGCAGGCCAAGCGCCAGGCGGTCACCAACCCGGAAAACACCCTGTACGCCATCAAACGGCTTATCGGCCGCAAGTTCGAGTCTGAGGCGGTGAAGAAGGACATCGCCATCTCCCCCTTCAAGATCATCAAGGCGGACAACGGCGACGCCTGGGTCGACGTGCGCAGCCAGCGGTATTCGCCGCCGGAGATCTCCGCCATCGTCCTGCAGAAGATGAAGAAGACCGCCGAGGACTTCCTGGGCGAGACGGTGACCGACGCGGTCATCACCGTCCCGGCCTACTTCGACGACTCCCAGCGCCAGGCCACCAAGGACGCCGGCAAGATCGCCGGTCTGAACGTGCTGCGGATCATCAACGAGCCGACCGCCGCGGCGCTCGCCTACGGCCTGGACAAGAAGAAGGACGAGAAGATCGCCGTCTTCGACCTGGGGGGCGGTACCTTCGATATCTCCATCCTGGAACTGGGCGAGGGGGTCTTCGAGGTGAAGTCCACCAACGGCGACACCTTCCTGGGGGGCGAGGACTTCGACCAGAAGATCATCGACTGGATCGCCGACGAGTTCAAGCGGGAGCAGGGGATCGACCTCAGGGGCGACAAGATGGCGCTGCAGCGGCTCAAAGAGGCGGGCGAGAAGGCCAAGTGCGAGCTCTCCACCTCCATGGAGACGGACATCAACCTGCCGTTCATCACCGCCGACGCCACCGGGCCCAAGCACCTGACCCTGAAGCTCTCCCGCGCCAAGCTGGAAGCGCTCTGCGCCGACCTCTTGGACAAGCTGGACGGCCCCTGCCGCCAGGCCTTGAAGGATTCCGGCCTCTCCGCCAGCGAGGTGGACGAGGTCATCCTCGTGGGGGGCATGACCCGCATGCCGGCGGTGCAGGAGCGGGTGCAGAAGATCTTCGGCAAGGTCCCCAACAAGGGGGTCAATCCGGACGAGGTGGTGGCCGTGGGTGCCGCCATCCAGGGCGGGGTCTTGCGGGGCGACGTGAAGGACGTGCTGCTCCTGGACGTGACGCCGCTGTCGCTGGGGATCGAGACCCTGGGCAGCGTCATGACCCGGCTCATCGAGAAGAACACCACGATCCCCTGCCGCAAGTCCCAGACCTTCTCCACGGCGGCGGACAACCAGCCGGCGGTTTCCATCCACGTGCTCCAGGGCGAGCGGGAGATGGCGGGCGACAACAAGACCCTGGGCAACTTCGAGCTGACCGGCATTCCGGCGGCACCCCGCGGCGTGCCCCAGATCGAGGTGACCTTCGACATCGACGCCAACGGCATCGTGCACGTCTCCGCCAAGGACCTGGGGACCGGCAAGGAGCAGTCGATTCGGATCACCGCATCCTCCGGCCTTTCCAAGGACGAGATCGACAAGATGGTGCGGGACGCCGAGTCCCACGCCGCCGAGGACAAGAAGAAGCGTGAGCAGATCGAGGCCCGCAACCAGGCCGACTCTCTCGCCTACCAGACCGAGAAGTCGCTGAAGGAGTACGGCGACAAGATCGACGCCGCCGAGAAGAAGAACATCGAGGAGAAGCTGGCGGCACTGAAGAAGAGCCTGGAGGGGAGTGACGCCGAGGCGATGAAGAAGGCGAGCGACGAGCTGATGCAGGCTTCCCACAAGCTGGCCGAAGCGGTCTACGCCAAGGCCCAGGCAGGTGCCGAAGCCCAGCCGGGCGGCGAGGCGGCACAGGAAGGCGGCGCCAAGGACGACAACGTGGTGGACGCCGATTTCGAGGAAGTAAAAGACAAATAAACCCGGCACTGGGCACTGGGCCCTAGGCTCTGGGGAAAACCGGGAGAAGGCGAAGGGCGCAGAGGAAGTCTCTGGGCCTTTTGCCTTTTGCCTCATCTGCGTTCCCCGTGCCTGGTGCCCAGTGCCCAGTGCCCAAAAGGATTCATACCTTGGCCGAGAAGAGAGACTACTACGAGACCCTGGAGGTCAACCGCAACGCCTCCGAGGTGGAGATAAAGAAGGCGTACCGGCGGCTGGCGATCAAGTACCATCCGGACAAGAACCCCGGCGACAAGGCGGCGGAAGACTCGTTCAAGGAGGTTTCCGAGGCGTACGAGGTGCTGTCCGACGCCCAGAAGCGCGCCCAGTACGACCAGTTCGGCCATGCCGCCTTCAGTAACGGCGGTGCCGGCTTCGGCGGCGGCTTTGCCGGCGGGTCCCCCTTCGGGGACATCTTCGGTGACATCTTCAGCGACATCTTCGGGGGCGGCGGCCGGGGGCGGCAGGGCGGCCGCGGCAAGCGGGGCGACGATCTCCTGTACAACCTGGAGATCAACTTCGAAGAGGCGGCGTTCGGCATGGAGACGAAGATCGAGGTCCCCTACGCCAAGCGGTGCGACACCTGCAACGGCAGCGGCGCCAAGCCGGGCACCGAGCCCAAGACCTGTCCCACCTGCAAGGGGGCGGGGCAGATGCGGTTCCAGCAGGGGTTTTTCAGCGTCAGCAGGACCTGCAACCAGTGCAACGGCGAGGGGAAGATCGTGGAGTCTCCCTGCCCCGACTGTCGCGGCACCGGCAGCGTGCGCGACCGCAAGACCCTGTCGGTGAAGGTCCCGGCCGGGGTGGAGACGGGGAACCGGTTGAAGCTCTCCAACGAGGGGGGACAGGGGCTCAAGGGGGGACCAAACGGCGACCTGTACGTGGCCATCAACGTCCGGGAGCACGCCATCTTCAAACGCGACGGTAACGACGTCATCTGCGAACTGCCGGTGAGCTTCACCCAGGCGGCGCTCGGCTGCGAGATCGAAACCCCGACGCTGGAAGGCAAGGTCTCCATGAAGATCCCCGAGGGGACCCAGTCGGGCCGGATCTTCCGGCTCCGCGGCAAGGGAATCCCGGCACTGCAGGGGTACGGCCGCGGCGACCAGATGGTGATCGTCCGGGTAGAGACCCCCACCAACCTGAACAAGCAGCAGAAGGAGCTCCTGGAGGAGTTCGCCCGGATCAGCGGCGAGGACGTGAATCCCATGGGGAAGAACTTCTTCGCCAAGGTCATGGATATGTTCAGCTGAACAGTTTCCCAAGGCGACGACTCGCGCGGAGGCACCGTTCCTCCCCCTTGAAGGGGAGGGAGCTCTTAGAACAGTGCCAATTTATCAGATGTTATCTTTTCGACGCCGGCATCACTCGATGCCGGCGTTGTCGTATCCGCATCCCGTGATTTGTATTGCCGCAACCGGTGTTATACTCTACTATTCGACGACGCGGATTAGCCGCCATTTAGCGTAAGGAAGGGCCCACCATGGACACCCGCGACCTGAAGACCCTGCTCCAGCAGATCAAGGACGGCGCTCTCGGCGTCGATTCCGCCATGGAGCGGCTGCGCCACCTGCCGTTCGAGGATGTCGGTCATGCCACCGTGGATCACCACCGCGGCCTGCGCCAGGGGTTTCCGGAGGTGATCTTCGGCCAGGGGAAGAGTTTCGAGCAGCTTGAGCGGATCATCAATGCCCTTCTGGCACAGGGTAACAACATCCTCGCCACCCGGCTCGACCGGGAGATGGCACATGAGGTGCAGAGGATCTTTCCGGCCGCCAGCTACCACGCAACGGGCCGTTGCCTCACTATCGAGCAGAAGCCGGTGGAGGAGAAGGGGAGAGGGACGATCCTCGTCGTCTCCGCCGGCACCTCCGACATCCCGGTGGCCGAGGAGGCGCTCGTCACGGCACGCATGCTGGGGAACCGGGTGGAGCACCTGTACGACGTGGGGGTCGCGGGGATTCACCGCCTCCTGGCCCGTCGGGAGCTTTTGTTCTCCGCCTCCGTCCTGATCGTCGTGGCGGGGATGGAGGGGGCGCTCCCCTCCGTGGTGGGTGGGCTCGTGGACCGGCCGGTCATCGCCGTTCCCACCTCCGTCGGCTACGGCGCCTCTTTCGGCGGCGTTGCGGCGCTCCTGGGGATGCTCAACAGCTGCGCCGCCGGGGTGACGGTGGTGAACATCGATAACGGCTTCGGCGCGGCGTACGCGGCTTCGCTGATGAACAGGGAATAGGCTTCAGAACCTGCCACAGAGACGCGGAGACTCCCTCCCCCTCACCCCCTCCCATCGAGGGAGGGGGGATGTATTCATGTCGGCTAGTCAATGTTCTCCTTAGTAACAGGGGGGACAGGACAGGCAGGATGATTGACAGGGTGCGGCGTGGCGCATACAATGAATGCATATCATGGAGGTGCATGTCATGCGTGCGACGTTGAACATACCCGACGAGCTGATCGACGAAGTCCAGCGGCTTTCCGGCCAGAAGAGCAAGACCGGCGCGATTGTCGCCGTGATGGAAGAGTACGTGCGCCGGCGGAAAATGGAAGATCTTTTGGCGCTCCGCGGCAAGATCGCCATCGAGTACGACTGGGAAAAGGCCGAAGCGGCGGAACTGAAAGCGGCGGAAGAACGGGAGTCGTATGGCGTCAAATAGGCTGTTGCCCGATACCTGCGCCTGGATCGATTTTTTCCGGGGCAGTTCGACGCCGCTTGCTGCCGCTCTGGAGCAGGGTGTGCTGCATGGGGAACTGCTGACCTGTGGCGTGGTCGTCATGGAACTCCTGCAGGGGGTCAAGTCGCCCCGCGAAGAGACCATGATACTCAACGCCTTCGAGGCGCTCACCCACCTGGAAATGAGCCGTGAACTCTGGGCAACGGCCGGGCGGCTGGCGGCAGGGCTGCGGTCCGACGGGCACAACGTCCCGTTTTCCGACATCGTTATTGCCGTTCTTGCCCTGCAGCACAACTGTGCCGTGTTGACCGCCGACCGGCATTTCGAGCTGATTCCGAATCTTGCCGTCACCAAGGGGTAAGGGGAAAACCTGCCACAGAGACACTGTGTCTCTGTGTCTCTATGCCTCCGTGGCAGAAGTGAGATCCTATGAAACTGCTGTACTTCGACTGCTTCGCCGGGATCGCCGGTGACATGACCGTGGGGGCGCTCCTGGATCTGGGGGTGCCGTTCGACTACCTGCAGGCGGAACTGGCCAAGCTGCCGTTGTCCCGCCTTTCCTACCGGCTCGGACTGGAGCGGGTGACGCGCAAGGGGCTCGCCGCGACCCTTTTCACGGTCCACCAGGAGGAGCACCAGCCCCACCGCCGCTACACGACCATCGCCGGGATGATCGAGGAGAGTGGCATCACCCCCCGGGCGAAGGATTTCGCCCGGCGCATCTTCTTCCGGCTCGCCGAGGCGGAGGCAAAGGTGCACGGGGTGGAGATCGGCAGCGTCCATTTCCACGAGGTGGGGGCGGTGGACTCCATCATGGATATCGTGGGGGCGGCGGTCTGCGTGGATTTTCTCGGGGTCGACGCGTTCCACGCATCTCCCCTGCCGCTGGGGAGCGGCTGGGTGGAGACGCAGCACGGCCGGATGCCTCTGCCGGCCCCCGCCACCGCGGAGCTCCTCAAGGGGGTGCCGGTGCAGGGTGAGGCGGTTCCCGGCGAACGGGTGACCCCCACCGGCGCGGCGATTGTGGCGGCGCTCTGCACCGCGTTCGGACCGTTGCCGCCGATGCGGCTTGCCGCCATGGGGTACGGCGCGGGGACGAAGGAGTTCGGCGACGTCGCCAACGTCCTGCGCCTCATGCTGGGTGAACGGGACGAGGAGGCAGCCGGGGATGACGCCACCGTCATCGAGACGAACATCGACGACATGACCCCCGAGGCGCTGGGATTCCTCATGGAGCGGCTCTTCGCGGCGGGGGCGCTGGACGTCGCCTTCGCCTCCCTGTATATGAAGAAGAACCGTCCCGGCACGCTCGTCTCGGTCATCTGTCTGCCTGCTGACCGGGACCGGCTCTGCCGGTTGATCCTGACGGAGTCCACCGCCATCGGCGTCCGCTCGTATCCGGTGCGGCGGATGACCCTGGAACGGGAGCAGCATGAGCTTGCAAGCTCGCTGGGGCCGGTGCGGGTGAAGACGGTGCGGATGGAAGGGAGTGAGCGCAGCAGTCTCGAGTTCGACGACTGCCGCCGCATCGCCATGGAGCGGCAGCTGTCGCTGCACGAGGTCGTCCGGATCATCGGACGGGAGCTGGAGACGGAGGTGAAACGGTGAAGATCGCGACCCTGTCCATCGGCGACGAACTGACCCTCGGCGAGATCGTGGACACCAACGCGGCCCATATCGCGGGACGGCTGTACCGGGACGGCCTCAGGCTGCAGCGTCACCTCACCGTTGGGGACAGCGAGCTGGACATCGAAGAGGCGCTGGAACTCCTTGCGGACAAGGCGGATGCGGTGATCGCCACGGGGGGGCTCGGCCCCACGGTGGACGACCTTACCGCCCGGTCCGTGGCGAAGCTTACCGGCCGGCGCCTCATGCTGAACGAGGAGGCGCTGGCGCACCTGAAGCGGTTCACGGGGGTGGAGAACGGCCCGCTCCTCGTCCTGAACGAGAAGCAGGCGCTCCTTCCCACCAAGTGCACCGTCATACCCAACCCGACCGGCACCGCCTGCGGTTTCATGGTGATCCACAACGGCCGGTTCCTCTTCTTCCTGCCGGGGGTGCCGTCGGAGATGCGGCGGATGCTGGACGAGTCGGTCATGCCGTTCCTGCTCGAGCGGAGTCGTCACCGCCGCGCCGTCGGGACCCGCGTGCTGAAGACCTTCGGCCTGGCGGAGGCGGAGCTGGACGACCTCCTGAAGGGGATGGCGACGCCGGAGGTGAGCCTCGCGTTCTGCGTCTCGTTCCCCGAGATCATGGTGAAGCTGCGCGCCGAGGGGGACGACGGGGAGCACCTCGACTGGGTGCTGGCGCAGGCGGAGGCCGTGGCGCGGGAGCGGCTCAGGGGGCACGTCTACGGCGAGGGGGACGACACCATCGACTCGGTCGTCGCCGGGCTGTTCCGGGAGACGGGGCAGACCCTCGCCCTTGCCGAGTCCTGCACCGGCGGGATGATCGCCGCCCGGATCACCTCCCAGGCGGGGAGTTCCGCCTGGTTCCGGGAGGGGGCGGTTACCTATTCAAACGAGGCCAAACACCGGCTCCTGGGGGTCCCGCCGGAACAGATCGCGGCCCACGGCGCCGTGAGCTCCGAGACGGCGCGGGCCATGGCGAAGGGGGCGCGGCAGGCCGCCGGCAGCGACATCGCCCTGGCGGTGACGGGGATTGCCGGGCCGGACGGCGGCACGCCGGAGAAGCCGGTGGGGACGGTGTTCATCGCCCTGGCCACCCGTTCCGGCTGCCACGCCAAGGGGTACCGGTTCTCCGGCGGACGTGACGAGGTCCGGACCCTCACCTCCTTCACCGCCATGGACTGGATCAGGCGACATTTAATGTCGCAGCTCCCCCCCTCGCCGGCGGCTGGAACGGCTCAACCTACTTGAAAACGCGGAATTGAATGTGGTATGTCTGTCTGACTTTGACCATCGACCCGCAATAGCGGGATAGGGAGGAACGGGAATGTCTGATCGGGAGAAGGCGATTGATCTGGCGCTCAGCCAGATCGAGAAGCAGTTCGGCAAAGGTTCCATCATGCGGCTGGGGAGCGACGAGCCGCTGCCCGACGTGGCGGCGATCCCCACCGGTTCCCTGTCCCTGGACCTGGCGCTGGGGGTCGGCGGCGTACCCCGCGGCCGGGTCATCGAGATCTTCGGCCCCGAATCGTCGGGCAAGACGACCCTGGCGCTGCATATCGTGGCGGAGGCCCAGAAGCTGGGCGGCATCGCCGCGTTCGTGGACGCGGAGCACGCCCTGGACATCGGCTACGCGAGAAAGCTCGGGGTAAAGACCGACGACCTGCTCGTCTCCCAGCCGGACACGGGGGAGCAGGCGCTGGAGATCGGCGAGATGCTCGTCAGAAGCGGCGCCATCGACGTGCTGGTCATCGACTCCGTGGCGGCGCTGGTCCCCAAGGCGGAGATCGAGGGGGAGATGGGGGATTCCCACATGGGGCTCCAGGCGCGGCTCATGTCCCAGGCGCTCAGAAAGCTCACCGGCATCATCTCCAAGTCCAACTGCTGCGTCATCTTCATCAACCAGATCCGGATGAAGATCGGCGTCATGTTCGGCAACCCGGAGACCACCACCGGCGGCAACGCCCTCAAGTTCTACGCCTCGGTCCGGATGGACATCCGGAAGATCGCTTCGCTGAAGCAGGGGAACGACGTCATCGGTTCCCGCACCCGGGTGAAGGTGGTGAAGAACAAGGTGGCGCCCCCCTTCCGCGAGGTGGAGTTCGACATCTACTACGGCGAGGGGATCTCCCGCGAGGGGGACATCCTGGATCTGGCGGTGGAGAAGGGGATCGTGGACAAGAGCGGTGCCTGGTTCTCGTACGGCAAGGACCGGATCGGCCAGGGGCGCGAGAACTCCCGGGTCTTCCTGAAGGAGAATACGGACGTCGCGTCGGAGATAACAGCCAAGCTTTTGGAGCAGACCGGCCTGAAACGGCCGGCGGCAGCAGCGGGGGAGTAGCCCATGGAACTGAACGAGATCCTCACGGCCGCGGTCAAGGCGCGCGGCTCCGATATCCATATCAAGGCGGGTCTGCCGCCGGTGGTGCGGATCGACGGCAAGCTGCGGCCGGTGCCCGGCGCCCCCCGCATCGCCCCCGATACGGTGGCCTCCATGGCCGACGCCATCATGAACAGCAAGCAGCGGAAGGTGTTCGAGGAGGTGTACGAGGTGGACCTGGCCTACGGCGTCCCCGGTCTCGGCCGGTTCCGGGTCAGCGTCTTCCACCAGCGCGGTTCCGTCGCCATGGTCTTCCGCGCCATCCCCTACGGCATTCCGTCCCTGGAGACCCTCAACCTGCCGGCGGTGCTGAAGAAGCTCGCCATGGAAGAGCGCGGCATGGTGCTCGTCACCGGCACCACCGGCTCCGGCAAGTCCACCACCCTGGCCGCCATGGTCGACTACATCAACGACCACCGCACCTGCAACATCATCACCGTGGAAGACCCGGTGGAGTACCTGCACAAGGACAAGAAGAGCATCGTCAGCCAGCGGGAGGTGGGGTTCGATACCACCACCTTCGGCCAGGCGCTGAAAGGGGCGCTCCGCCAGGACCCGGACGTCATCCTCGTGGGTGAGATGCGCGACCTGGAGACCATCGAAACGGCGCTCACCGCGGCGGAGACGGGCCACCTCGTCTTCTCCACCCTGCACACCCTGGACGCCTCCGAGACCATCAACCGGATCATCTCCGTCTTCCCCCCCTACCACCAGCGGCAGGTCCGGATGCAGCTCTCGTCGGTCATCAAGGGGGTCATCTCACAGCGGCTCGTCCCCCGCGCCGACGGCATGGGGCGCGTTCCCGCCGTGGAGGTGATGATCGGCACCTCCCGCATCCGCGAGTGCATCGACGACAAGGACAAGACGAAACAGATCCCCGAGGCGATCGCCCAGGGGTTCACCACCTACGGGATGCAGACCTTCGACCAGTCGCTCATGCAGCTGTTCTCCAAGAAGCTGGTCACCTACGAGGAGGCGATGCGCCAGTCCACCAACCCGGACGACTTCGCCCTCAAGGTGTCGGGTGTTTCCTCCACCTCCAACGCCACCTGGGACCAGTTCTCCGGTGAGGAAGAAGGCGGCGGCAACGGCGGGGAACCGGAACTCCAGGTGGAAAAGTACTGAGATGGACGAGGGCCGGAGGGCCTATGCCGCTGCCCTGAAGATGCTCACCCGCCGTGACCACGGCCGCGCCGAACTGGCGGGAAAACTGGCCGCCAAGGGGTTCGGCGAGCCGGCCATCACAGCAACCCTTGAGCGGCTTGCCGGCCTGGGGTACCTGGACGACCGTAGGTTTGCCCGCCTCTGGGCGGATGCGGCGCTCCGCTCCGGCCGTGGCGTCGGGCCGCGCATCGCCCTGGAGCTGCGCCGCCGCGGCATCGCCGACGGGATCGTGCAGGAGATCCTGGCGGAACTGGCCGCAGAGGTCGACGAGACGGAGCTCCTGCGGCAGCAGATGGCCCGCCGCTACGCCGGGTTCGACCCGGCGACCGCCACGGACCGGGAGAAGGCGCGTATCTTCAACTGGTTCCGCCGGCGCGGGTTTTCCGGCGGGGCGATTTCCGCTGCCCTCCGCGGACGATCGCCGCGGGATTGAATGGGCGGCAATTTCTTGCATCAACCCCCCTCGATCTCCCCTTGTCAGGGGGGATGCCGTGAAGTCTCCCCTGACAAGGGGAGATGTAGAGGGGTTTGCAGCATAGACTTCACCTTAATTGAGGACTTCATGACAGGCACAGAGATCAGGGCACGGTTTTTATCCTACTTCAGAGAGCGCGGCCACACGGTGGTCGCCAGTTCCAGCCTCATCCCCCACAACGACCCGACGCTTTTGTTCACCAACGCGGGGATGAACCAGTTCAAGGACTGCTTCCTCGGCATGGAGAAGCGCGACTACGTGCGGGCCGCGTCGTCCCAGAAGTGCGTGCGGGCCGGCGGCAAGCACAACGACCTGGAGAACGTGGGGCGCACGGCGCGGCACCACACCTTCTTCGAGATGCTCGGGAACTTCTCCTTCGGCGACTACTTCAAGAAGGAGGCGATCGCGTTTGCCTGGGAGTTCTTGACTCGCGACCTGGGGCTGGACACGTCCCGGCTGTACGTCACCGTCTTCACCGACGACGACGAGGCCGCGGAGATCTGGCACCAGCAGGAAGGGGTGCCGCGGGAACGGATCTACCGCTTCGGCGAGAAGGACAACTTCTGGTCCATGGGGGACACCGGCCCCTGCGGCCCCTGCACCGAGATCTTCTGGGACAACGGCCCCGGCACCGGCTGCGGCTCCCCCGAGTGCGCCGTGGGGTGCGACTGCGACCGGTACATGGAGATCTGGAACAACGTCTTCATGCAGTTCAACCGCTCCGCCGACGGTACAATGACCCCGCTTCCCAAGCCGTCCGTCGATACGGGGATGGGGCTGGAGCGGATCTCCACCGTCCTGCAGGGAAAGCAGACCAACTACGACACCGACCTGTTCCAGGGGATCATCCGCCACATCGAGCGCCACGCCGGCAAGCGGTACGGCGACGACGGGAAGGACGACGTCTCCATGCGGGTCATCGCCGACCACGCCCGGGCCACCACCTTCCTCATCTGCGACGGGGCGCTCCCCAGCAACGAGGGTCGCGGCTACGTGCTGCGCCGGATCATGCGCCGGGCCGCCCGCCACGCCAAGATGCTCGGCGTCGCCGAGCCGCTCCTCCACCGGATGGTGGACGCGGTGCGGGAGATGATGGGTGACGCCTATCCCGAGCTGAACGAGCGGGAGGGGTACATCAAGAAGGTGGTGCTGGCGGAGGAGGAGCGGTTCATCGAGACCCTGGACCGGGGGCTCGCCATCCTGAACGACGAGGTCGCCGCCCTGCGCAGATCGGGCGGGACGGTCATTCCCGGCGAGGCGGTCTTCAAGCTGTACGATACCTACGGTTTCCCCGTGGACCTCACGGCGGACATCGTCGCGGGCGAAGGGTTCGCCGTGGACGAGGCGGGCTTCGAGGCCTGCATGGAGCGGCAGCGGGAGAAGGCGCGGGAACACTGGAAAGGCTCCGGGGAGGAGGGGGTTGCCGAGGTGTTCAAGACCCTCCATGCCGGCGGGCTGCGGAGCCGCTTCGTCGGCTACCACGAAAAGACCGCTTACGGCACCGTCACGGCGCTTCTGCGCGGCGGGAAACAGGTAGCGGAGGCGGTGGCCGGCGACGAGGTGGAGCTGGTGACGGACGTCACCCCATTCTACGGCGAAAGCGGCGGCCAGTGCGGCGACACGGGGACCATCTCCACCGGCAGCGCCCATCTGCAGGTGGTGACATCGGTGAAGCCCCTGCCGGACCTGATCGTGCACCGGGCGATGGTCAAGGAGGGATCGGTGCGGGTCGGCGACGCCGCCGACCTGACGGTGACCTCCACGGAGCGCGACGCCACCGCCCGCAACCACACCGCCACCCACCTGCTCCAGTCGGCCCTGCGCCAGGTGCTGGGGGACCACGTGAAGCAGGCGGGTTCGCTGGTGACCCCCGAGCGGCTCCGGTTCGACTTCACCCACTTCTCCGCCCTTACGCAGGAAGAGATCGAGCGGGCGGAGAACATCGTCAACGGTTACATCATGGACAACGCGGACGTCTCCGCCAACGAGATGGAGACGGCGGCTGCCCTGGAGAGCGGGGCCACGGCCCTCTTCGGCGAGAAGTACGGCGACCGGGTGCGGGTGGTGAAGGTGGGGGAGGTGAGCACGGAGCTGTGCGGCGGCACCCATGTGCATGCGGCCGGCGACATCGGCTTCTTCAAGATCGTCACCGAGACCGGGATCGCTGCCGGCGTGCGCCGGATCGAGGCGCTCACCGGGACCGGGGCGCTACGCTACGTGCGCTCCCTGGAGGCGGAAAAACAGCGGGTCGCGGCGCTGGTGAAGGCCGAGGGGGGAGACCTGGCGGACAAGGTCGGCCGGCTCGTTGCCCGGCAGCGCGAGCTGCAGCGGGAGCTCGATACCATGCAGTCGCGCCTCAACGCCGCCGCTTCCGCTGACCTTATGTCCGGCGTGCAGGAGATCGGCGGGGTGAAGCTCCTCGCCGTGCAGGTACGGGTAGAGGACGTGAAGGGGCTGCGCGACCTGTCCGACACCCTGAAGGGGAAGCTGGGTTCGGGAATTCTGGTACTGGGGGCCGAGATCGGCGACAAGGCGAACCTGCTGGTGGCCGTGACGCCGGATCTTGTCGGACAGTTCCGCGCCGGCGATATCGTGAAGCAGCTGGCACCCCTGGTTGGGGGGAGCGGCGGCGGCAAGCCGGAACTCGCCCAGGCGGGCGGCAGCCAGCCGGAGAAGCTTCCCGAGGCGCTGGCCGCGGCGCGCGACCTGTTGTGCGGCAGCAGATAACTCTACGGGGAGCGGCCGGTACCTGCGTCGATCGTTCCCGGAGATGACACGTCATGGCCGATCTGACCTTCAGACACGAACCGGTGCCCGAACTGGTGCAGCAGCATGCCAAGTCCATCCTGATCGTCGACGACGAGTCGATCATCCGTGACCTGTGCGCCCGTGCCCTGAAGGGGTATCGAGTCGTGGAGGCGGCAAACGGCGAGGAGGCGCTCCGGATCTTCGCGCAGGGTGGGGTCGACGTGGTCCTCACCGACGTCATGATGCCGAAGATGGGGGGAATCGAGCTCCTGAAAAGGCTTAAGGAGGCGGAGCCGACCCTGGTGGTCATCGTCATGACCGGCTTCGCCGAGAAGGACGTCATCCTCAACGCCCTGAAGGCGGATGCGGACGACTTCATCACCAAGCCGCTCAATCTCCTCCAGCTCAAGACGGCGGTGGACAAGGCGCTGGTGAAGAAGGCGCTGAAGGAGGAGATCGCTTCCCTCAAAAGCGCCGACCGACTGAAGAGCAACTTCCTCTCCCTCGTTTCCCACAAGTTCCGCACCCCCATCACCGCCATCTCCCTGTTCCTGCAGAACCTGAACAGCGGCGTGTACGATCCGAACGATCCCGACAGCCGGGAGAACCTGCGTCTTACCTACGAGGAGGCCTGTTATCTCGGGTATCTCGTGGAGGACCTTCTCACCTTCAGCAAGGTGATGGACGAAGGTGGGCTCAAGCTGGAGCCGTGCAGCCTGAACGGCATCCTGGTTGATATCCTCTCCGCCTCCAAGGAAGCGATGGCCCACCCCGGTGTGGAGACGCGGTTCGACCTGGCGGAGCTGCCGCCGCTTCTCCTCGATCGGGAGAAGCTTACCTTCGCCCTGAAGCAGGTGCTGGACAACGCCTACAAGTTCTCCCGTGCCCGGGGGACGGTCTCCATATCGCTGGCCATGGACGACAGCGGGGTCGTGAAGATCGTCGTGGCCGACCAGGGGGTCGGCATCGGCATCGACGACCTCCCCAGAGTTTTCGACAAGTTCTTCCAGGTGGACCCGTTCCGTTCGGGCCAGGTCCGCGGGTTCGGCCTCGGCCTCTACTACGCCCGTGAGTTCGTCCGGATGCACAGCGGCTCCATCGTCGTGGAGAGCCGGCAGGGGGAGGGGACCCGCGTCACCATCTGTCTGCCCGCCCATCTCTGAGCACGCGTATCGCACCTTCATCTGTCCACGAAATACACGGAAAACACGAAAACTGCAGGTCATCGGCTGCCGCGGTGGAATGACCATGAACCGTCCTCCCGGTCCCCCCGTTTCCCCCTCTCTCCGATCCGCGTAACCCCTTGTTTGCTGTTGATATTATCGGCTTTTCTGCTATAGTAGCCATTTCCCGAGCCGGGAGACGCCGACAGTTCCGGAGATTGCCATGCAGAAACTCATCGAGAAGGCCAACACCCTCATGGAGGCGCTGCCGTACATCCGGCGCTTCGCCGGGAAGACCTTCGTCATCAAGTACGGCGGGCACGCCATGTCCGACGAGCGGCTCAAGGCCTCCTTCGCCCTGGACGTCATCATGCTCCGTTCCCTGGGGATCAACGCGGTCATCGTCCACGGCGGCGGTCCCCAGATCAACGGGACCCTCAAGCGGTACGGCATCGTCTCCGAGTTCGTCCGCGGTATGCGGGTGACCGACGCCGAGACCATGTCCGTGGTGGAGATGGTGCTGGTGGGGCAGGTGAACAAGGAGGTCGTGGGGTACCTGAACCAGCAGGGGGGCCGTGCCGTGGGGCTCTCCGGCAAGGACGGGACGCTGCTGCTCTCCAAGAAGCTCCTGCAGGAGTTCACCAACGAGGACGGCTCCGTCGAACAGGTCGACATCGGCTACGTGGGGGACGTGGTGAAGGTGAACACGGACCTCATCTCCGTCCTGGAGCAGGGGAAATACATCCCGGTCATCGCCCCCGTGGGGGTCGGCCCCGAGGGGGAGACCTACAACATCAACGCCGACCTGGTGGCCGGTCGGGTGGCGGCGGCGCTCAATGCGGAGAAGCTGATCCTTTTGACCGACACCCCGGGGGTGCTGGACGGCGGGAAGAAGCTGATCCCCGCCATCAGCGTGGCGGAGATGCACCGCCTCATCGACGAGGAGTGCATTACCGGCGGCATGATCCCCAAGGTGGTCTGCTGCGCCGATGCGCTCAGGGACGGGGTGAAGAAGGCCCACATCATCGACGGCCGGGTTGAGCACGCGGTATTGCTGGAAATATTCACGGATGTCGGCATCGGCACGGAGATCACGAAATAGGGGGAACGCGAATTTTTCCCAATCCCGGCGTTGGCTGGTCCTCACCCTATCCCTCCCCCAGGGGGGGAGGGGAATCAGTTACCCTCTCCCTCTGGGGGAGGGTGGCCAGAGGCCGGGTGAGGGATGCTTAGGTCGCGTTCTGGAGTTGCCATGAATATGAATTCTCAGCAGTGGATAGAAAAATCCGACAAGTACATCATGAAGACCTACGGCCGGTACCCCATCGTGCCGGTGCGGGGGGAGGGGTGCCGTCTCTGGGACGCGGACGGGAAGGAGTACCTGGACTTCCTGGCCGGCGTGGCGGTGAACAACCTGGGACACTGCCACCCGAAGGTGGTGGCGGCGATCCGCGAGCAGGCGGCGACCCTGATCCACTGCTCCAACTACTACCAGATCCCCCAGCAGATCGAGCTGGCGGAACTCCTCTGCACCAACTCCTTCGCCGACAAGGCGTTTTTCTGCAACTCGGGCGCCGAGGCGAACGAGGCGGCCATCAAGCTCGCCCGCAAGTACAGCCGGGATACCTACGGCCCGCAGCGTTACGAGATCATCACCGCCGCCGAGTCGTTCCACGGCCGGACCATGGCCACCGTCTCCGCCACGGGGCAGGAGAAGGTGCAGCGGTTCTTCGACCCGCTCCTGCACGGCTTCAAGCACGTGCCGTTCAACGACGCCGACGCCCTGGCGGCCGCCGTCACCCCCGACACCTGTGCGGTGATGCTGGAGCCGGTCCAGGGCGAGGGTGGCGTGAACGTGCCGTCACAGGACTACCTGGGGAAGGTGCGCCGCATCTGCGACGAGCACAACCTGATCATGATTCTGGACGAGGTGCAGGTGGGGATGGGACGGACCGGCCGGCTCTTCGCCCACGAGCGGTTCGGCATCGAGCCGGACATCATGACCCTGGCCAAGGCTTTGGCCGGGGGCGCTCCCATCGGCGCCATGCTGGCCCGGGACAGGTACGCCGCGGCGTTCACCCCCGGGACCCACGGCTCCACCTTCGGCGGCAACCCGCTCATGACGGCGGCGGCGCTGGCGGCGGTGCGCACCATCCTGGAGGACGGCATCCTCCCGAGAGCGGTGCAGATGGGGGCCTACCTCACGGACAAGTTGAAGGAGCTGGGCGCCCGGTACCCGTTCGTCAAGGAGGTGCGCGGCATCGGCCTCATGGTGGGGATGGGGCTCTCGATCCCCGGCGGCGACATCGTGAAGAAGGGGCATGAGCGGGGATTGCTCCTGAACGTGACCCACGACACGGTGCTCCGGTTCGTCCCGCCGCTGACGGTTACCATGCAGGAAGTTGATGAAATGATCACGATCCTCGACGGCATCCTTGCCGAGGTCGAGGCATAGGGAGGAAACGATGGCGAAAGACTTTCTCGCACTGAACCAGTATACGAAGGAGGAGCTCGACGCGCTCCTGGCGCTGGCCCGAGACCTCAAGGCGAAGCAGAAGGCCGGGGTCGGGCACCCGCTCCTCACGGGGAAGAGCGTGGCGCTCATCTTCGAGAAGTCGTCCACCCGCACCCGGATATCCTTCGAGGTTGGGGTCTACCAGCTGGGGGGACAGCCGCTCTTCATCTCCTCCGGCACCTCCCAGATGGGGCGCGGCGAGCCGATCAAGGACACGGCCCGCACCATCTCCCGCTACTGCGACGGGGTGATGATCCGCACCTACGGCCAGGAGATCGTGGAGGAGTTCGCAAAGTTTGCATCGGTGCCGATCATCAACGGTCTCACCGACCTGTTCCACCCCTGCCAGGTGATGGCGGACCTGCAGACCGTCATCGAGCACAAAGGCGGGTACGCGGGGCTCAAGTTCGCCTGGGTGGGTGACGGCAACAACATGGCCAACACCTGGATCGAGGCGGCCGCCATCTTCGGCTTCGACCTGGCGCTCGCCTGCCCCCAGGGGTACGAGCCGGACCGCCAGGTGTGGGAGTGGGCACAGGCAAAGGCGCCGGGGCGGATCACCATCACCGAGGACCCGGAGGAGGCGGTGCGGGACGCGGATGTCCTCAACACCGACGTCTGGGCCAGCATGGGCCAGGAGGCGGAGCAGAAGCAGCGTGAAATCGCCTTCCAGGGATACTGCCTTGACGACGAACTGGTGGGGCTGGCGAAGCCCGACTGCATCGTCATGCATTGCCTCCCTGCCCACCGCGGCGAGGAGATCGCCGAGTCGGTCATCGAGGGGCCGCGCTCCGTGGTGTGGGACGAGGCGGAGAACAGGCTGCACATCCAGAAAGCCATCATGGCAACGTTGATGGGGTAAGGTGGGGAGGCAAGAATGATCGCTCAGCACATCGTGTCTGATCCGGCGGTAATGCAGGGTAAGCCTGTCATCGTAGGCACCCGGATTACTGTTGAGCTTGTATTGGAAAAGCTTGCAGCAGGTGAAACGGTTGAACAGCTTCTTGATGCGCACCCACGCTTGACGCGCGAAGGGATTCACGCCGCGCTGGCCTTTGCCGCTGAAGTGCTGAAAGGTGACATCGTCTACCCTCGAGAAGACGAGGCTGCATGAAATTTCTGGCGGATGAAAATATCGACCGCCAGATAGTGGCGGCGCTGCGCCAGTCCGGTCATGATGTTACGTATGTTGCCGAGCTTGATCCCGGCATAACCGATGATCAGGTGCTCGATATTGCAACACGTGAAGGGCTTCTGCTGTTGACCGCTGACAAGGATTTCGTTCAGGCTGCACCGTCAGGCCCACGGCATCGTGTTAATCCGTTTAGCCGGCGTAGCTGCGGATGAAAAAGCTGACATTGTCGGAGCATTTGTGAGGAAACATGGTCAGGAGTTGCGGGAAGCGTTTTCGGTCATAACCCCGCAGGGGATGCGTATCAGGCGGCAGTTGTAAATATGACGGCGACCTGATACCTGATCGAATCGATTGTGAAATAGGGGTCGAAGCTATGCGCCTTGTTCATCTGTCGAAAAGTAAGCGAATGGAGAGCGTCAAGCGACACCGGGAATGGCAGAAGCATCTGGATAAGACGTCCTTTTTCGATGAGGTGTTTTCTTAATTATGCACATCTGAATTGTTATGCACGAAGCAGCATGAAGTTGTCGATGTCTACCGTGAAATTTGAATACACAGACATAAGGAGAATTAACCACATGGCCAAGAAAGAAGTGAAAAAGATCGTACTCGCCTACTCCGGCGGGCTGGACACCTCTATCATCCTCAAGTGGCTGAAGAACGAGTACGGCTGCGAGGTGATTACCTTCTCCGCCGACCTGGGACAGGGGGACGAACTGGCGCCGGTGCGGGACAAGGCGTTTGCCACCGGCGCCGACAAGGTCTACATCGACGACCTGCGCGAGGAGTTCGTGAAGGACTTCGTGTTCCCCATGTTCCGCGCCAACGCCATCTACGAGGGGCAGTACCTCCTGGGCACCTCCATCGCCCGGCCGCTCATCGCCAAGCGTCAGATGGAGATCGCCAGGATCGAGGGTGCGGACGCCGTCTCCCACGGCGCTACCGGCAAGGGGAACGACCAGGTGCGGTTCGAGCTGGGGTACTACCACTTCGACCCGACCATCACGGTCGTCGCCCCGTGGCGCGAGTGGAAGCTCAACAGCCGCCAGGCGCTCATCAACTACGCCAAGAAGAACGGGATTCCGATTCCCGTCACCAAGAAGCGTCCCTGGTCGAGCGACCGGAACCTTTTGCACATCTCCTTCGAAGGGGGGATCCTGGAGGACACCTGGGCCGAGGCGCCGGAGGAGATGTACGTCCTCACCGTCAGGCCGGAAAAGGCACCCAACAAGCCCCAGTACATCGAGATCGAGTTCGAGAAGGGGAACGCCGTGGCGGTTGACGGGGAAAAGATGTCCCCGGCCCAGCTCCTGGCGCACCTGAACTACATCGGCGGCCAGCACGGCATCGGCCGGGTCGACCTCCTGGAGAACCGCTCCGTGGGGATGAAGTCCCGCGGCGTGTACGAGACTCCCGGCGGCACCATCCTGCGCGAGGCCCACATGGCGGTGGAGCAGATCACCATGGACCGCGAGGTGATGCGTATCCGCGACTCCCTCATCCCGCAGTATGCCTGGCAGGTCTACGCCGGCTACTGGTTCTCCCCGGAGCGCCAGATGATGCAGACCCTCATCGACGACTCCCAGAAGACCGTGAACGGCGTCGCCCGACTGAAGCTGTACAAGGGGCACTGCCGCACCGTCGGCCGCAAGTCGGAGACCGATTCGCTCTTCAACCTGGACTTCGCCACCTTCGAGAAGGACCAGGTGTACAACCAGGCGGACGCCGAAGGGTTCATCAAGATAAACTCGCTCCGGATGCGGATCCAGGCGCTCATGCAGGCCGACCGGAAGTAGTGTCGTACCGACATGCTGCAGGCATCACCGATAGGGGTACGCGACGTGCCCCTATCGCCATTTCTGCCCGGCGCCGCCGGGCGCGGAAGGAACAGCACCGATGACCAAGGACAAGCTCTGGGGCGGGCGGTTCACCCAGCCCACCGACAAATTCGTGGAGGAGTTCACCGCCTCCATCGACTTCGACAAGCGGCTGTACCACCAGGATATCCGCGGCTCCATCGCCCATGCCCGGATGCTGGGGAAGCAGGGGATCATTCCGATGGAGGACGTGGAAGAGATCATCCACGGCCTGCAGGAGATCCTGCGTCAGATCGAGTCGGGGCACTTCGACTTTTCCGTCGCCCTGGAAGACATCCACATGAACATCGAGTCGCGCCTCTCCGCCAAGATCGGCGAGGCGGGCAAAAGGCTCCATACCGGCCGCTCCCGCAACGACCAGGTGGCGCTGGATATCCGGCTCTATCTCCGGGACGAGATCGTGGAGATCGCCGCCTACATCGAGATGCTCGTCGATGCGCTCCTGTTTCAGGCGGAGGAGAACCTGGGGGTCATCATGCCCGGGTACACACACCTGCAGACCGCCCAGCCGATCCTCTTCGCCCACCACATGCTCGCCTATGTGGAGATGTTCCGGCGCGACGCCGGCAGGCTGGAGGACTGCCTAAAAAGGGTGAACGTGCTGCCGCTGGGGGCGGGGGCACTGGCCGGCACCACCTTCCCCATCGACCGCGAGCACGTGGCGGAGCTCCTGGAGTTCCCTCAGGTGACCCGTAACTCCCTGGATTCCGTCTCCGACCGGGACTTCGCCCTGGAGTTCATGTCCGCCTCCTCCATCCTGATGATGCACCTCTCCCGTTTTTCCGAGGAGCTGATCCTCTGGTCCACGAGCGAGTTCAGGTTCATCGACCTGTCCGACGGCTTCTGCACCGGCTCCTCCATCATGCCCCAGAAGAAGAACCCGGACGTGCCGGAACTGGTGCGGGGGAAGACCGGCCGGGTCTACGGCAACCTGATGGCGCTTTTAACGGTCATGAAGTCGCTCCCCTTGGCCTACAACAAGGACATGCAGGAGGACAAGGAGCCTCTCTTCGACACCATCGACACGGTAAAGGGGAGCTTGAAGATCTTCGCGGAGATGATCCGCGAGATGCGGGTGAACGGCGACACCATGCGCGCCGCCGCGGCCAAGGGGTTCTCCACCGCCACCGACGTGGCCGACTATCTGGTGCGCAAAGGGATGGCGTTCCGCGACGCCCACGAGGTGGTGGGGAAGTCCGTCGCCTACTGCATCGCCCAGGGGCGGGACCTGCCGGAGCTGACCCTCCAGGAGTGGCAGGTGTTCTCCGATAGGATCGGCGAGGACATCTACGACTGCATCACCCTGGAGGCGAGCGTGAACGCGCGGGCCGCCACGGGGGGGACGGCGCTGGAGAGGGTGAAAGAAGAGATCGAGAGGGCAAAGAGCGGAAGATAGGTTTCCCTCACCACCTGCCCTCTCCCTGAGGGGGAGGGGTTTCGATACCCTCTCCCACGGGGAGAGGGTGGCCAGAGGCCGGGTGAGGGTGATTCAGGGGAAGACGGTATGAAAAGACTGATCTATTGCGCAACAATCCTTCTCCTCGCCGGGTGCGGGCGGATGGGGCCGCTGGTGGCGCCGGACGCTTCAATCCCCGTGGCCGTGGATAACCTGCGGGTGGTCCAGAAGTCGGACCGGTTCTACCTGTCGTGGGGGGCGCCGGCGAAGGACCTGTCCGGCAGGCCGCTGCAGGGGCTCGCCGGCTTCAAGCTCCTGCGCCGCCAGGTGCTGCCGCCGAACGAGGACTGCGAGGAATGCGCCGACGCCTACCGCACGGTCCGGACCGTGAACCTGGACTACCTGAAAGAGACGCGGCGCTTCGACAACCTGTTCGTGGTGACCGACACGGGACTTGTGCCGGGGGACACCTACCAGTACCGGGTGATCGCCTTCAAGAACGACGGTACGGAGAGCGCCCGCTCCAACCCGGCGCGCCGCACCCTCCTGCCTGCCCCCGCCGCCCCGGTGCTCAAGGCGACGCCGGTACCCGACGGTGTCGATCTTTCGTGGGAGGCGCCGGCCATCGGCGCGAAACCGACGGGATACGACCTGTACCGGCGCAAGAAAAACGACATCAACTCCCTTGTCATCCTGAACGGGACACCGATCACCGGCACCCGTTTCGAAGACCGGAGCGCGGAGCCGGGGGTGATCTACCTGTACAGCGTCCGGGGGGTGGCGACGACCGAGGGGGAGGCGCTGGAGGGGGCGCTTTCCAACGAGGTGGCGGCCAGTCGGCCCGCCCGATAGGGAAGGCCCGAGCCGGGGGATTCCCAAGGAAATCTTTGACATTTCGCACCGTTCCGTGTTAGGTATACCCACTTTTACGGTATACGCTTCACGCGTTCCGATGGTCGCCAGGGCGGCCACTGCATACAGATTCATACCGACACCACCGTTTCATAAGGGGAGGTACAGCATGTTCAAGGGAAGCATCGTAGCCATCGTGACGCCGTTTGCCAACGGCGCGGTGGACGAAACGAAACTGCGGGAGCTGGTGGAGTTCCAGATCGAGAACGGCACCGATGCCATCGTGCCGTGCGGCACCACCGGCGAGGCGTCCACCCTCGACTACGACGAGCATATGAACGTCGTGAAGATCGTCATCGACCAGGTGAAGAAGCGGGTTCCGGTCATTGCCGGCACCGGCTCCAACTCCACGAGCGAGGCGATCGAGCTGTCGCAGCAGGCGAAGGACGCCGGCGCCGACGGCGTGCTGCTCGTCACCCCTTACTACAACAAGCCGACCCAGGAAGGGCTGGTGCGTCACTACACCGCCATTGCCGACGCCGTGGCGCTCCCCCAGATCCTGTACAACGTGCCGGGACGCACCGGGGTGAACATGCTCCCCGATACCGTCGCGCGGCTCGCCCCCCACAAAAACATCGTGGCGATCAAGGAGGCGACCGGCTCGCTGCAGCAGGCGTCCGAGATCATGGCCCTGTGCGGCGAGAAGATCGACGTCCTCTCCGGCGACGACTTCATCACCTTCCCGATGATGGCCTGCGGCGCCAAGGGGGTCATCTCGGTGCTCGCCAACATCATGCCGAAGGCGGTGGCGGACCTGACCGACGCCTTCTTCGCCGGCGATCTGGCCACGGCGCGCAAGATCCACCTGGAGACCCTGAAGATCTCCAACGCCATGTTCATCGAGAGCAATCCCATCCCGGTGAAGACCGCCGTCGGCCTCATGGGGAAGGCGTCCGACGAGGTGCGGCTGCCGCTCTGCCCGATGGGTGAGGCGAACAAGGCAAAGCTCGTTGCCATCATGAAGGAATACAAGCTGATCTAATTCAATATCTGCCACAGAGTCACAGAGACGCGGAGAACGGCAAAAAATAACCAAGTGTGAATTGAAAAGGCTATGGGTTTAACCCTAAAAGATTTAGCCATTCATTCCCCTGATATGTTTTGCCTTTCTTCCGGTTTTCTCTGGGTCTCCGTGTCTCTGTGGCAAAAATGTGAGGATTTCAAATGATTAAAGTCGCAGTCAGTGGAGCAGCGGGCCGGATGGGCGGCCGGATCATCCATGCCATATCCGAGGCGGAAGGGGTCGAGCTGTCCGGCGCCCTGGAGCGTCCCGGCCATCCCCTCGTGGGGACCGACGCGGGGATGACCGCCGGTCTCGGCACCGTCGGCGTGAAGATCTCCGACGACCTGAACGCGGTGGTGGAGGGGTGCGACGTGCTCATTGACTTCACCGCCCCCAAGGTCAGCTTGAAGAACCTGGAGGTCTGCGCCCTGAAGAAGAGGTCCATCGTCATCGGCTCCACCGGCTTCACCCCCGAGGACCGGGCGCTGGCCGCCGAGCTGGCGCGGGATATCCCGGTGATCATCGCCCCGAACATGAGCGTCGGGGTGAACGTCTGCTTCAAGATACTCAAGGATATCGCCAGGACCCTGGGGGATGACTTCGACGTGGAGATCGTGGAGCTGCACCACAACAAGAAGAAGGATTCCCCTAGCGGCACCGCGGTCCGGATGGGCGAGGTGGTGGCCGAGGCGCTGGGGCGCGACTACAACCAGGTGGCCAACTATCACCGCGAGGGGATCTGCGGCGAGCGGACCAGGGAGGAGATCGGCATGCAGACCGTGCGGGGCGGCGACATCGTCGGCGAGCACACGGTCTACTTCATCGGGATGGGGGAGCGGATCGAGCTGTCCCACCGGGCCATGAGCCGCGACATGTTCTCCCGCGGCGCCGTCCGCGCGGCGAAGTGGGTGGTGGGGCAGAAGCCGGGGATCTACGACATGCAGGATGTGTTGGGGCTGAGGTAAACGGTTCTTTTCCGTCCTGGCGGCGTAAGTCTTCGGGATCGGTTGTGCGGCGTAGCGCTGCTACGCCTCCGCCCTCACCCTCGACAGCCTTGCCAGGACGAAAAATCCCGCGTTTACCAATAAATCCTGAGATAAACCGGTTTCCAGTCTTTATCCGTATTTTCCGCGTTCATCTGCGTCCCATTGAGGTTTTGCCTCTCCTCTGTGTCCTCTGTCGTTAACGTTTATCGTTTTGTCCGCATCCGCGTCCCGACGACGCCCAAAATTTTACTGGAGGTTTTTCTGTAATGGCAAAGATCAACGACAACTACCTCAAACTCAAGGCCGGCTACCTCTTCCCCGAGATCGGCCGCCGCGTGCGCGCCTTCGCCGAGGCGAACCCCACTGCCAAGGTGATCCGCCTGGGGATCGGCGACGTGACCCGTCCGCTGGCCCCGGCCGTGATCAAGGCGTTCCACGACGCCGTGGACGACCTGGCCACCACCGACAACTTCGCCGGCTACGGCCCGGAGCAGGGGTACGACTGGCTGATTGACGCCATCATCGAGAAGTCCTACAAGCCGCTGGGCGTCTCCCTCAAGACCGAGGAGATGTTCATCTCCGACGGCTCCAAGTGCGACTGCGCCAACATCCTAGACATCTTCGCCCTGGACAACGTTGTGGCCATCGGCGACCCGGTCTACCCGGTCTACAACGACACCAACGTCATGATCGGCCGCACCGGCGACGCCGACGACAAGGGATACTACAAGGGGATCGTCTACCTCCCCTGCACCGAGGCCAACGGCTTCATCCCGGCGCTCCCGACTGAGAAGGTGGACATCATCTACCTCTGCTTCCCCAACAACCCCACCGGCACCGTGGCCAGCAAGGCCGAGCTGAAGCGGTGGGTCGACTACGCCCTGGCCAACGACGCGATCATCTTCTTCGACGCCGCCTACGAGGCGTTCATCACCGATCCGGCAATCCCCCACTCCATCTACGAGATCGAAGGTGCGAAGAAATGCGCCATCGAGTTCCGTTCCTTCTCCAAGACCGCCGGCTTCACCGGTGTGCGTTGCGGTCTCGTGGTCGTGCCGGAAGAGGTGATGGGGACGACCTCCACGGGTGAGCGCTACAGCTTTAACAAGCTGTGGCTCCGCCGCACCACCACCAAGTTCAACGGCGCCTCCTACCCGGTGCAGAAGGCCGCTGCCGCGGTCTACTCCGATGAGGGGTGGAAGGAGACGAAAGAGATCATCGACTACTACATGGAGAACGCCCGGATCATCCGCGAAGGCTTGGCGGAGGCGGGGCTCACGGTGTACGGCGGCGTCAACGCCCCCTACATCTGGCTCAAGACCCCGGCGGGGATGAGTTCCTGGGACTTCTTCGACAAGCTCCTCACCGAGTGCAACGTGGTGGGCACCCCCGGCTCCGGCTTCGGCCCCAGCGGCGAAGGGTTCTTCCGGCTCTCCGCCTTCGGCCATCGCGAGAACGTGATCGAAGCGGTGGAGCGGATAAAGAAGAACCTCAAGTAAGCTGTTTGAAAGGGCGTCCGTTGCGGCGCCTTTTCATTTATGTTAAGAGTCTTGTATGGGAAAACAGGAAGTCATAGACATTATCAGGAGCAGCAAGCCGGAGATCGAATCCCGTTATGGCGTTCGGCAACTCGGCCTTTTCGGCTCCTATGTACGTGGTCAGCAGCGAAAGAGAAGCGACATCGATATCCTCGTCTCTTTCAGCCGCGATATCGACCTGTTCGATTTCCTTGACCTGAAGGAGTTTCTTGAAGCAAGGCTGCACCACAAGGTTGACCTGGTCATGGAGAAAGCTCTGAAACCGGCCATCGGCAGACGTATCCTCGCAGAGGTCGAGTATGTCTAAAGGCCGGGAGATCGCCGATTACCTTGCCGACATTGTGAATGCCATTGTGGAGATTGAGGAGTTCACCAACGGCATGTCATTCGATGTCTTTGCCGCAGACAAGAAGACCGTCAACGCGGTAATCAGAAGCCTCGAAGTGCTCGGTGAAGCGACCAAGCATATTCCGGCATCATTCCGCCACAGGCATGCCGATATTCCCTGGAGCAGGATGGCCGGGATGCGTGATGTGCTCATTCATGACTACATGGGGGTTGATCTCATGACGGTCTGGAAAGTGGTTCAGGAGCGACTTCCGGAGATCAAGCCGTTGATTGAAGTTGCGAAGGATGGAATTTAGTAAACTGTCCCCGGAACTCTCTAAATATTGTGTAAAAATAATATTTATCATTTGAGGGTAAAATTGTTATGGTGCACTTAGTTCTATTTGTTATAAGCTTGACTTTATCTGCATGTATTAATACGTATGCTTATAATCACGCTAAAGTTGGAAGTTATGCAATTATATGTAATATCCTAAATTATTTTGTTATTACCATAGCCTTAGTCTGCGCATTTATTGCTGCTGTTGTAAAAGCAAATCTTCCAGACGATATAGATTATAAAAGCTATAAAAACTGGGCCTTAAAAGAATATGTTAAAAATGAAAGTAATACGTATAAAAAAATACTCGCAAATCTATATATTTATACCAATTTTATTATTTCATTTGTAGGTGGATGGTTTATGGGAATCTACAGTTTACCAAGACATTAGTCATCAGACAGTTCGCACCATTAATCGCGCACCATAACAACCATTAGAAGGTACAGTACAGATGGGGAGATCCGGGGACACCATACTTAATTCAAGAGGCGGCCGATTGGCCGCCTTTGCTGTTTCTGCATTAAAGGGGAACCTATGTTTAATTCCGGGAACAGTTTACTCAAATCACAAGACAGTCATAGCAAACCTCTGCGGCCAGCTCTTGAAGTATACGTTCCCCTTGGCTAACCGGGACGGGTGGAGACGTGATCAGTTTTCAGGTTCCGGGCACACGCATGAATCAAAATCTTCATGCAGGCACTCTTCGCAGACCCCGCCACTCCCACGTAACCAATAGGGGTCGCGTCTACACATTACATAAATTTCTACTTAATGCAAAAGGCGGCCGATTGGCCGCCTTTTGCATTCCTTCATCCCTCAGTACAGTTTCTGTATTCAGCTCATTTCGAGTGCTGCGGCAATTCTCGTTTTGAGCTGCCCCAGATCCTGCTGGGAAAAGTCGGTGACAACCTTCAGATAGTTGGTGCCAAGATCCTCCCGCACGTAGGACTCGACCTTGACCGCCTCGACATTGTAGGTGTGGCAGGACTGCAGCACGAGATCGATGACCAGATCCGGTTTGAGAGATTCAACCTGCTGTTTCAGTACGTCAAAGCGGCCCGTGTTGGGGGTCATGCAGGCGCAGGGGATCTGCAGATACCGTTTGGCAATGGCAAGCAGCGGATCGCCGGTCCCCTCCTCGGTGACATTGGCATACGGCTTGAGACCGGTGCAGGAGTCCAGACCGACTATTGCCGCTCCCTCTTCATCCACAAGCTTCAGAACCTTGAGCACATCTCCGCCCACCGGGCAGCCGGTGATCAGCACCCGTTTGGTTCCCTCTGGCGAGGTGTACAGCTTCTGCTCCCGGCGTGCCGTCAGGGTGGCAATGATCTCTTCCAGTTGTGCGATCGCCTCCGGGCCGTGGGCGGACATGGCATAGGTGGCGACAGCGTACAGCTCCTGCCAGGTGATGACCGCGGGCGCGCAGGCACCGAAGGCGAAGATCTGCTCAACCAGGCGGTTTTTGCGGTTGCACTCCCTGATGCTCTCTTCCAGGGCGGCATCGCTGATGGTGGTGGCAAAGGTGCCTTCAAGGAATTTCTTGAAGCCGTTGACGGAGTGCCGCCAGTAGGCAACCGCCCCCTCATTGGTCGGGCACTGGGGGAGGTCCATGACATACAGCGGCCGGTGTTCCTGAATCAGTTCGAACATCTTCTTCTTGCCGTCGCAGGTTGTCTCGCCGACAACGGCATCGGTCAGTTCGAAGAACGGGCAGGTTTTCAGTTCGATAAAGCCGAAGCTGGACTTGATCAGTGGGCAGAGGTTGACCGGCAGGGTCTCCTCGGCCTTGGCAATCGGTGCATTGGAGAAGGCGCACAGGACTGCCGGAACACCGCCCATGGCCCAGACGACCTCAACCGGTGCATAGGAGCAGTACGCCCCGACCACCTTGGCACCGGCCTCCCGTTTAGCCATAACCTGAGCCAGGGCGCGTTTAAGGGGGAGTTCCTGAAAATCATCGTTGAATAACGGGGTCATATGCTCTCCTATCGGGTTGATTGTATTGCATGGATGGCCGCTCCGTAGGCGCCATAGAAGTCCGGGTGTTCCGGGACGATTACCTGTCTGTTCAGTGCTTCGGTCAGCAGCTGCACCATGGCACGGTTCTTCGCGCCGCCGCCGACAAAGAGGATCTGGGCGGTGTCGGAGCGCATGACTTTTGACAGCAGGGAGACCAGCTTGGTCAGCAGCGCTTCATGGATCGCACGGGCGATATCTGCCAGGGCAACGCCGGAGGTCAGCAGCGTGATAACTTCCGATTCGGCAAACACGGTACAGGTGCTGTTGATCTCCACCGACCTGCTCCCCCGGAGCGCCTCCGTTACCAGTTCATCAAGGCTGAGCCCCAGTGAGCTCGCCATCATTTCGAAGAACTTCCCGGTACCGGCCGAACATTTGTCGTTCATCTCGAACTTGTGCAGCTGTCCGCTTGTGCGGTTGATGGAGAGCGCCTTGGTGTCCTGACCGCCAAGATCGATGACCGTGTCGATGGCCGGGTGGAAATGATGGGCCGCAGTAGTGTACGCCTTGATTTCGGTGATGACATCGCCGCCCAATACCTTTTGCGCCAACTGTCTGCCGTAACCGGTCGAGACGAGGTGGTTCCAGGTATACTGCTCCTTGATCAGACTCAATTGAGAGGAGAGATTGATGGAGGTCTCGGCCTGAAAGCGGTCAAGTACGGTGCGGGTCTGCCCATGAAGCAGCACGAATTCGATGCTGCGTGAACCTATGTCTATGCCGGCCAGCTTGATACCAACTCCTGTTTTTCCTGTAATCCAGATTGGTGCGGATTGTATTGAAGTGCCAGTATTGGCATGTCACAATGGCGAAGTCAAATTTGTAATTCAGGTGATGTCGCCTTGGCATTCCAAGGACAGTTTACTTACTTCAAAAGGTGGCCATAGGAAACCCCTGCGGTCAGGTTCTGAAATTTACCTTTTCCCTTGGCTAACCGTGACTGGATGAGACGTTGATGCTTAGCTTTCAGGTTCCGGGCAAACGCACGAATCAAAATCTTCATGCAAGCACTCTTCGCAGACCCCACCACTACCATACACGGTCAACGGTTCCTGCTGATCGGGCACTGGCTTGCCTAGGGGCATCTGGCTGTTTTCAGGCAGAGGGTTCGTTTTCATGGCTAGGTCCTCCTTGTTGATTATATGCCATGTTGAATATTGTGTATATCCGTAGCCTATGGGGGGCAGGGGTTAAGGAAACAAGAGGAATTACGGGGACATCCATACCTATTTAAAAGGCGACCACTCGGCCGCCTTTGACGTTTCCGGATAAATTCCTTGCTGCATGCTCCTACCTGTGGCACACTATCAGGTACGCAATCAGGTATCTAAAGGAGTGCCGATATGAATACCATCCCCGCCCAGGAACTGAAGCGCCGCGGTATTGCCGCGGTGGACGGACTGATCGAATCGGGCGACGTGCACGTGATCCGCAACAACCGGCCCGAGTATGTCATCCTCTCCGAGGAGCGCTACCGTGAACTGGTGGCCGAGGCGGAGGAAGCGTACGTGGCCCGGGTGAAGGCGTCGCTGGAGGATGTGAAGGCGGGACGAGTGCGTCGTGGGACCACCGCCGACCTCCTCAAAGAGTTGGGTCTGGACGACTAGTATGTACTCTTTGGTCTGGACCGCCTGCTTCACCCGCGCGGCCGAAAAGTTCGTGAAACATCACCCCGAACTGCGAGCCAGGTTTGCCGCCATCCTGCGCGACCTGGAAACCGATCCGTTCCAGCCCCATCTGAAGTTTCATCACCTGACCGGCAAGCTTAAGGGCATCCAGTCGGTGAGCCTCACCCACAGCTATCGCATAACCCTCACTGTCATGATCACCGAAAAAGAGATCATCCTCCTCGACATCGGCAGCCACGACGAGGTGTACCGCTGAGCCTCGCGACAACACCCCGCACCCGGAACCCGGGAAACGGCAGCCCGACCTGCAAGGCGGCAAACGGCCGCCTTTTCAGCATTTGAAACCCGCCGCCCGCCGGCCGGGTGTATAATGACACCACGGAAGGAGGTGGATCGTCATGACGTGCAACCCGATAGTCTGGTTCGAGATCTACGTACAGGATATGGCCCGGGCGAAGAGGTTCTACGAGGCGGTGTTCGGCTTCAGCCTGACCCGGCTGGAGAGCCCGATCCCCGGCATGGAGCTCTGGTCGTTCCCGATGCAGAAGGACGCTCCCGGCGCGACCGGCGCCTTGGTGAAGATGGAAGGGAAGGATTCCGGCGGGGGCGGCACCCTGATCTACTTCAGCTGCGCCGACTGCAGCGCCGAGGCCGCGCGGGCAGCGGCCAGCGGCGGCCGGATCTTCAGGGAGAAGTTCCCCATCGGCCAGTACGGCTTCATCGCCCTGGTCTACGACACGGAAGGGAACATGATCGGCCTGCATTCGATGGAATAGCGGGAATCTACGAAGAACGGAACACCATGCATAATGCAAAGGGCGCCCGATGCGGCGCCCTTTTTTTGTCCGGAATGACGATACGGGAGGGACGGCCTTCTCAGCCGCCGCAGGTGTCTTCCGTGATCTTCTGCAGGATCTCGCCCAGCTCTTCCATGCGGAATGGTTTGAGGAGGGCATGGGAGAAGCCGTAACGGGCGAAATCGGCCATGACCGGATCGTTGGAGTAGCCGCTGGCGACGATCAGCCGCGCCGCCGGATCGCGCGCCAGGATCTGCGATGCCGCTTCCAGCCCCCCCATCCGGCCGGGCACGGTCAGGTCCATGACGACGCAGAGCGGCCGGGCCCCCCGGTCCAGCTCCTCGTCGTACAGGGCAACGGCCTCTTCCCCGCATGCGCAGAGCGACACCCGGTAGCCGAGATAGGTGAGGATCTCCCCCGCCACGTCGCGGATATTCTCCTCGTCGTCCATGACGATCACGTATCCCCCGCCGCTGCATGCGGCTGGTATTCCCGGCACATCCTCCTCCCGTTGCACCCCCGGCGATGCGGGGAGATAGACCTGGAACGTCGTCCCTTCCCCGACGAGCGAGGAGACCGTCACCTCTCCCCCGTGCTTCTTCACGATGGAATAGAGCGAGGTCAGGCCGAGCCCCGTGCCGGTATCTTTGGTGGTGAAATACGGGTCGAAGATCCTGCCCAGGTTTTCGGATGGGATGCCGCACCCCTGGTCGGCAACGGTGAGCCGTACGTAGGGACCGGGCTTACGTGCCGCAACCTCGTCATCGATCCGGCAGTTGTCCAGCTCCACCCGCACGACGCCCCCCCGGAGCATCGACTGGTCGGCGTTGATGAGGAGGTTGTTGATCACCTGCCCGATCTGTCCCCCGTCCGCCTCGATCGGCCACAGTCCGTCCGCGACCCGGAGCTTGCCCGCCACGTTGGAGCCCCTGAGCACGAATGCCAGCGCATCCCGGACCACGCGACCCACGTCCAGCGCCTTCTTGACCGGCTCTCCCCCCCGCGAGAAGGTGAGGAGCTGGCAGGTCAGGCCGGTCGCCTCCTTGACCGCCTTCTCGCACCGGTCGATCCGCTCCCGCGCCGTGTCGTCCTCCGGCAGGAGTATCCGGACCAGCGAGAGGTTTCCCATGATCCCCGTCAGGATGTTGTTGAAGTCGTGGGCGATCCCCCCCGCCAGCACCCCCAGCGATTCGAGCTTCTGGCTCCGAAGCTGCTCCTCCTGCCGCTTCTTCCGTTCGCTGATGTCGCGGGCCAGTATCTGGAGCGCCTTCTCCCCGCGGAAGTCGAATGGCGCCGACGACACCTCAACCGGCACGGGGGTGCCGTCCAGCCGGACGAACAGCTCTTCCACCGGCGGGTTGTGTTCTCCGGAGCTGAAGGCGTTCTGGATGCGGCCGGTGACGAAATCCCGGCAATCGGGATGGACGAAGTCGAGCGCCTCCCGGCCGTACAGCTCTTCGGGACGCTCGGCGCCGAGGAGCTGCGCTCCCCGCTGGTTGACGAAGACGAGCTTTCCCCCGGTATGGATGTAGATCGCGTCGGGAAAGAGCTCCACCAGCCCGCGGTAGCGGGCCTCGCTCTCCTGCAGTTCCTCCTCCGCCTGCCTGCGCAGGGTGATGTCGCGCCCGATCCCCAGCACCCCGATGAGCCCGCCGGCCGTATCGTATACCGGGGTCTTGATCGTCTCCAGCAGGGCGCGTTCGTCCGTGCCCGAATAGGTGATCCACTCCTCGCTGGTGGTCGGCCCGCCGGCCTCGATCGCCTCGCGGTCCCGCATCCTGAAGCGGTCGGCGGTCTCCCGGTCGACGAAGTCGTAATCGGTCCTGCCGATGATCTCCGCTTCGCTGGCGCCGAAAAACCGCTCGAAAAGCGAGTTGCACAAGAGGTAGGCGCCGTTTCCGTCCTTCATCCAGACCAGGTCGGGGAGGGTCAGCAGCAGGGCGCGCAGGCGCCGCTCGCTGTTGCGGATTTCCTCTTCGGCCCGCTTCCGGTCCGTGATGTCGCTGAAGTACCCCGCCGTCAGCCTGCGGCCGTCGTGCTCCAGGGCGTTGGCCGTCACCTCCACGGGGATGGTCGTTCCGGAGGCGAGCCGGTGCACGGTTTCGAAGCGGACCGGTTTGCAGTCCTCCATTCTCCGGTCGAGCACGTCCAGCATCCCGATGTCGAAGGCCGGGTCCCAGTCGGGGATGCGCATGGTCAGAAGCTTCTCCAGGGAGATGCCGAAATGGGAGCAGGCCGCCCGGTTGGCGTAGACCATCCGCCCGCCGTCGGCGGGGTCGACGACGTAGACCGGGTCGCGGGTGTATTCGATGAGCGCCCGGAAAAAGGACGCCTCCTTCTCCGCCTTGACGCGCTCCGTGGTATCCCGGACGATGGCGCAGTAGTACGCGGTATCGTCGTAGCTGAAATGGTTGATGGTGATCTCCACCGGGATGACGTGGCCGTCCCTGTGACGGTGGAACCTGGTCGGCAGGCAGATGCTGCCGGCCGTGCCGATCTGTTTCAGATGCGCCTGCCAGCTATCCATGGCGAAATAGGGATCGATGTCCGCAATCGACTTCGACAGCATCTCCTCCCGGCTGTACCCGAGCATCCTGCAGGCCGCCTGGTTCACGTTCCAGAAATGGGAGTCCGCCGCGATCCAGTAGACCGCATCGGAGATGTTGTCGATGGAGGAGGCCGTCAGGTACAGCGTTTCCTCCGCCGCCTTCAGCACCGAAATGTCCTGGGCAAAGGAACAGCTCAGCATCCGGCCACCGTAGGTGAGGTAGCTGACGGCCACCTTCACCGGGAACGTGGTGCCGTCCTTTCTTCGGTGCACCGATTCGAAGGCGTTCGACCCCGCGGCGGCCAGCTTGTCCCGGTGCGCTTTCCACCACTCCGGCGTCAGGCCGGGAACGATATCGAAGAAGGTCCTGTCCTGCAGCTCTTTCCTGGTGTAGCCGAGCGACCGGGCGCCGTGCTCGTTCACGTACATGATGCGGCCGTTGTCGTCCCCCCGGAAGATGCCGATGGAGGCGTTGTCGATGATGAACTGGCTCAGGCGCAGCGCGTCCTCGGACCGCTTCCGTTCGGTGATATCCTCGATGAAGCCGTGGAACTCCGCGCTGCCGTCCCTGCCGCGGACGGCGCGCATGGACATGCTGCAGATGATGACCGAGCCGTCCCGGCAGCGGAACCGCTCCTCGAACGACGACCAGCCGTCGCGGGAGAGGACGTGGTCCGTAATCTCCCGGCGCCGCGCGGGGTTCTCGTAGACCGCCTCGGCGACGCTCGTCCGGTCCGCCTTCCGGATCAGCTCTTCCGGCGCGTCGTACTTCAGCATCCGCGCCCCCGCATCGTTGAGGCTCAGGATCTTGCCGTCCATCGTGGCGCGGAAGATGCCGACGGGGGCGTTCTCGAAGAGGTCGCGGTAGGCGTGCATCGCATCGCCGGCCCATGGTTCCGAAGAGACGTCGTCCCGTATCTCAGCCTGTACGAGGCCGTTTTCACGCAGCAGGCGGACGAGCCGCTCCGTTTCTCCGTCGATATCGTCGACCAGGATCAGCTTTTTCGTCATAGGGTGCATCCTGACTGGGCAGTTGATTGGCGTGGCGCCGGGTGGATTGTATAGATAACATATCGGATTGTTGACCAAAAAGCTTTATGTTTTGCTGCGATGGAGCGGTGCGTGGCGCGGGTTTCGGGAGAGTGGTGCCGGTGAAACGGCAGCAGCCGTCTTGCGGTCGTGGATCGAGGCGCGGCGGGGCGTTCCGTCCTGGCAATACCGGCGTATAATAGAGATGCAGGGTCGTATCCGGAAGAGGGGAGGTCGATGGTATGGCACTGTTCGGAGCGGGCAGAAGCGGGCAGGGGAAATGCGAGGTCGCGGTGGGCGGCTATCGGCACCAGTGCCGGCTCGACGACATCACGCCCACCGGCGCGGAGGTGAGCTGCACCGGATTCCTGGGGGAAACCCGTCATGGTGAGGCGTGTGTGCTGCATTTGCAGGATAATGCGCGACAGATAGACTGTCGGGTGACGGAGATCGCGGCCGGCAGGTTGCAGCTGCGGTTCGGTAGTGGCGGGCCGGGCCGGCGGTGATGGGTGCATAACAGGGAGGACTGCTCATGAAGAGAGGATTCATCGTCGTTTGTATGCTGGTAGTGTCGCTTTTGCAGCCCGTCGTTGTTCTTGCCGGCGGCCAGGACGAACTGAGTCCGCCGGAAAAGGCCCAGCAGAAGGATATGTGCGCGTTGTATGCGAGCCAGTGCGGCACCACCGTACAGTCGCTGCAGGACAAGATCACCCGGTTGCAGGAAGCGATCGCCAAGGGGACGCGGGTCTACACCGTCGAGGAGCTGCGGCTGCTCAAGGAAAAGCTTGAAGAGGCGAACAGGAGGCTCGACCTGTTCTTCGATCGGTAGGAGGTGCGGCAGGTAACCGTCCACGTATGTTTCGATAACCGGGCAGCACCTCCCTGAATCCATCGGAATGCGGGTGTGCAGCTACGGTCCAGCCTCCTTGACAAATATCCCGCTGCCAATATAATTAACAAACAATAATTTTATGCGGTTCAGCGCCAGCGAGCGACAGGGGGTGACATGATGGGCGGAATGGGGTCGATAATTTTCCGGTGCGGCATGGCGATGCTGCTTTTTTCCCTCGCTGCCTGCGGCGGAGGTGACGGTGGTACCACGGCAACCAGCGGCGTCGTCAGCGGGGTGGTCACGGACGCAGGGACCGGCATGCCGCTGGCGAATGCCGTCGTCAGCGAGGGCGCCGCCATGGCCACCACTGATGCCGGCGGGGTCTACACCTTGGTCCGGCCGGTCGGCGACCATATCCTGACGGTCTCCGCCGCCGGCTACCTGACCACCTCGCGACGCTGCACGGTCGCTCCCGGGGCCACGGTCTCCCACGACTGGTGGCTCACCACGGCCCACCCCGCTTACATCGACTACAGCAGCGCCGGCCTGATCTCCACCATCCCGGCGTCGACCATGAACTACGTCGTCCTCGCCTGGAACGACCTCGGCATGCACTGCGCCCAGGACGACTATTCGGCTTTCTGCATCCTCCCGCCGTTCAACACCCTGCATGCCCAGGTGATCCGGCGGGGAGGCGGGGTGATAACCAGCGGCATTACGGTCAGCTACAGTTTCGCGAAAAAGGCCAATTCCGCCGCCAATACCAATTTCTGGCAGTACGCGGCCAAATACGGCTGGAACGCCGCACCCAACGTCGGCATCACCGGCACACCGCTGGCCGGGACCATGAAGGTCGACGCCAACAGCCTCGGTTTCGTTGCCGAAGGGATTCCGCTCACCCCCTATGACGACGACGGCACCTGGGACCCCTATGCTACTGCCGCCATTACCGTCACCGACACCGCCAGCGGCGCGGTTCTCGCCACCACCCAGGTGGTTGCCCCGGTTTCCACCGAGATGAACTGCAGCAATTGCCACGGCATGACCAATACCTACCAGAACATCCTCCAGGCCCACGACCGGCGGAACGGTACCACCCTGGTCGCCGACCGGGCTGCCGGCACCCTCCACCTGTGCGGCGAGTGCCACGCCGACAACGCCCTCGGCCTCCCGGGAAAAAGCGGGGTAAAAAATCTCTCCCTGGCGATGCACGGCTTCCACCAGGACAAACTGGTCAGCGCCGGGGCCAGCACCTCGTCGGCCTGCTACAACTGCCATCCCGGCCCCCGCACCAACTGTCTGCGCGGCACCATGTTCCACGCCAGCCAGACCTGCACCGACTGCCACGGCGACATGGGCACCATGACCCGGGTCCTGGCGAACGGCCGTCAGCCCTGGCTGCAAGAGCCCCGCTGCGGCGACTGTCACGGCAGCGGCCACCAGGAGAACAGCGCCACCCTCTACCGCAATTCGGTCCTCACCAACTCTCCTGACCCGAAGATGGACGGCCGGCTCTACTGCGAGGCGTGCCACAACAGCACCCACGCCGAATACACCTCCGCCAATCCGGTCGACAACGGTATCCCCCGGCAGTACCAGGGTGACAGCTACTGGATCTGGAACTGCTACGTCTGCCACACTGACTACATGCCGATGCCATCGATGCACCAGTAGCCTGTACTGGCATAAAAAAAGGCGGCCCTCACTTGAGCGGCCTTATGTGGGGAGAGAATGAGGAATAATCGGCGGGAACATCGGCGTCGTCAACGTCGCCTCTGCTGATGTGCGAAAGATTACGGCAGCGACCGTCGGTAAAGCCCTTGTGCATCAATACCTGACAACGGCTCCTTCCGGAATTGCGCCGACATGCCAGAACGATATCATCTCGTTCAGCTTGGAGATGAGGTCGCCGAGCCGCTCGGCATCGACACCTTCCTTAACTCGAACGGCAAAGCGGCATACATCGTAGCCATCGTAACAGTTGAGAAACATGACGAACCCCTTTCCCTAGCGAATTGTCCGGTTAATGATGTATTCGGCAGATTCTGCGTTCTGATGAGTCGGGGAAATCCTCTTCCCGGGTATGTACCAGGCAAAAGGCATGAAGTTTGCCGACATCGTAACTGGCAGAATTTACGTGTGGCGTTCGGTGTTGCCGTTAGTGAACTACCGGATATGGGGTGGCTCAGCCCAAAACGAGGCATCGTCCGGAATGGCGATGCAAGACGACGCGCAGCTTATTTCCCGCCGGTACGTTCCCGCTTCCGGCGGCGCCGGGCGGCGCGGCCGCCGAAAAAGATCCCTGCGGCCGCCAGCGCCCAGATGATGATGTGGACGGCCAGTTCGCCGGATGTTGTCATGGCAGCTCCACTTCGACGGAAGTTCCGGATACGGCGGTTGCCGTGCCGGACAGGTTACGGGCGCGCCGGCCGGTAGCCGGCCCCGGCAAACTGGATGTTCGCCGGGTCGTCGCAGCGCGGCGGCGATACGGCGTGGACGCCGCCGCACGCCGGACAGCTGCCGACAAAGGTCGCCAGGGTGAAGGGGGCGCCGCACCCCTGGCAGCTGGTCGCCAGCCCTCCCCCCGGGATCGGCCGGTTTACCAGGCCGCCCCCGTGGGCCTGTGACACGAATTCCACCAGTTCCCTTCCTTCCGCATATGGCCCCGCACCGGCCGCGTGGCCGCATCCGCATGTTCCCATCGTTCATCCTCCCCGTTGCCGACGTCCCCGTCGGATGTCTGATTGTTCATGTCCGACAAGCATAGCCGGGGCAGGTCCCCGGAAACATGATGCAAGTCAAAAGACGCGATGGTGGGGCCACGCCATGCAAAAAGAGGCCACGGGGCGTGCCCCGTGGCCTCTTTTTGACTCAGGCTGATTGATCCGTTAGAAAGTGACGTCCAGTTCGTTCTGCGTCAGCTGCTCCCTTACCTGCTTCTTCCGGATCTGCACCAGTTCGCCGTTCCTGGTCTTCATGACCGCTCCCGGCTTGCGGTGGGAGTTGTAGTTTTCCGGCGACATGCTTTCGGAGTAGGCCCCCGTGCCGCCGATGACGACGAAGTCGCCGATCTCCGGCTCGGCGATCTGCACCGGCACGATGTTGCCGTCGCTGTCCAGGCGCACCGAGTCGCCGCTTTCGCAGCAGCGCCCCACGATCCCGAAGGCTTTGAGTCCGGCGGCAGGCTTCAGGTCGTACTCGCTGGACAAGAGCGTGCCGTCCTGGCGCACGATGGCGATCGGGTGCTCGGAGCCGTACAGAAGCGGCCGGGTCAGGAGCTCCATCCCGCCGTCGACGATCAGGAAGTTCATCTCGTTGGTGAGCTTCTTGTCGATGATCCGCGTGATGATATGCCCCGAGTTGGCCACCACGAAGGTCCCCGGCTCGATCTCCATCGTGAGCTTCCGGCCGGTGGCGGCCTTGAACTCCTCGATCCGCTGTTTGGCGTAGGCGCCGAGGGACGCGATGTCCGCCTTTTTCTCTCCCGGCATCCGGGCAACCTTGAGCCCGCCGCCGAAGCTGACGGTGACGGCATCGGGGAAGAAGTCGCGCACGAACCCCAGCTCGCGGTCGATGTTCTCCCGCCACTTCTCCGGATCTCCCCCGGAACCGATATGGACGTGCACCTGGGTGAAGCGCAGTCCCATCTCGTCGGCCATCGACTTCACCGTGGGGACGTCCCGCAGGTGGACGCCGAAGCAGGAGTACTCGCTCCCCGTGTCGCGGGTGGCGCTCTCGCCGCCGCCGGCGGCGCCCGGGTGGACCCGGATGGAGAGGTCGACGCCGTTTTTCCTGGCGAAGTCGGCGATCAGCCTGAACTGCTGCATGGAGCAGACGTTGTAGCGAAGCCCCGCCTTGATCATTCCCTCCAGCTCCGTGCGCTCCTCGCCGGACGGCACCTCCTGGGTGGTGAGCATCATCCGCGCATACGGAATGCCGGCAGCAAAGGCGCGGGCCGCTTCGTCCAGCGACGAGCAGTCCAGGTCCAGCCCCTTGTTGGTGACGACCCGAAGCACGGTGCGGTCCGAGTTCGCCTTCATGGCGTAGCGGACGTGCAGGCCGAACGCGTTGGGCATCCCCAGCAGCTGTTCGCAGCTGTTCTCGATGTATGCCTGGTCGTGGAGATAGACCGGCGTGCCCCATTGCTCGGCGATCTTCGGGATGAGCGTTGCGTCCAGTTTCGTCGGACCGAAGTGTGTCATCGTCATGCTTTCAACCTCATAAAATGTGAGATGGCTCCGCATTTCCCGATCCCATCGGGGGCAACGCGAAGGGATTGATATATGTAGCATTTTCCACCGGTCCGGCGCAACACCTGTCTGGCTCAACGGGGGCAATCCCCATATTTTTGTTGCCACCTTCCCGCCGCGTGCGCTAGCATACCCGGCCTGTCGTGCATCGCACGAACAGCAGCAACCGATTGCCCGCATCAGACATGACCCACGACATTCAGTTTACCTATCGCCCCATCGGCATCCTGCGCTCACCCTATACCCGCCGCATCGACGCGCCCCACCAGGGGACGGTGGTGGCAGGCACGGCGACCGGCGAGCTTGCGACCGCCACGCTGGAACTCGCGGACTGGCTGGACGAAACGGTCATCCGGGACCTGGGCGGTTTCGAGCGGCTCTGGCTCATCTTCGCCTTTCACCTGAGCGAGGGGTGGGCGAGCGCCGTCAGGCCGCCCCGGGGCGGACCCAAGCGGGGGGTGCTGGCAACCCGTTCCCCCCACCGCCCCAACTCTATCGGCCTGTCGGCGGTGGAGCTGGTGGCGGTCGACGGCCGGATGCTCCGTCTGCGCGGCGTGGACCTGCTGGACGGCACACCGGTGCTGGATATCAAACCGTACGTCCCTTACGCGGACGCCTTTCCGTGCGCCAGGGCCGGCTGGATCGACGAGCTGGACGCCCGGCTGGGGCGCCGTTCCGCGCCGGGACCCCGCCGGCCGCGGACGTGACGCCGTGCCTCCCGGCGTCGAATCCACTACGATGGACCGTATCCTTCCCTTCAGGTGACCCCATGTCCCAGTTTGTCTATCATCCGACGCCGCAGTTCAGCGGCAAGCTGCACAAGATCGAAAAGCACGACCCGCCGGGCCATAGCCGGATAATCGGGGTCATCGAGCGCCTCCTCGACAACCCGGACGATGCCGACGGATGGATGCACGGCGGTTACCATGGCTGGCTCAAGAAGTATGTCGGCCGTAGCGATTACCGTCTCATCTACCACTGGTGCGTGCAGTGCCGCAAGGAGGGGCGCAGGCTGGCCGATGCCTGCGGCCATTGTCACGAAGTTCCCGACAACAGCGTCATTTTCTACGACATCTATCACAAGAACGAGGCCAACCGGATCTGACGTCGTACTCGCCCCTTCCCGCGGCACGCGGTATCTGGATGTTCCGGGAAACAGGCGTTGTGGGTGGGGCTGCCAATCGGCAGCTCTGGCCGTTTCAGGCAGGAGTTGCCCCGCATCTCCGCATCCCCGTGCGTGACCGCACGAGTCTATGCATCAATCGGTATATCGCCATTACGGCGACTCTTCTGATTGCGTGAGCGGAGCATTTCTGGTATACACATCTGCAAAAAAATAATCACATTATTTGATCCTTATGCTGGCTGCATGCGACGGCCGGAATGCCCCGTTTCCGGAAATGCTTCCGGCCCGCCTCTAGCGGGGAAAAAGGTCAAATAGTCCGGGTTTTCCATGGAACGGCTCAACAAGATTTCGCTCGAGGCCGATCATCACGGCGAGAGAAGCGTCATTCAGGTCGTTGGCCACAACCGTTTTCTTAACGAGTTGCTGACCAACTATCTTGTCAACGATGCGGTATTGCACTGCCGGCGCACGACGGAAGAACCTTCCGCGACGGCGGGTCCGGATGAACTGCCGGAAACCTGTCTCGTCATCATCGATGCCACTGATCTGGACCTGGACTGCCACTGGGAAGATCTCATGGCGTACAGCCTCTCCCCTTCCCGAAAGAGCATCTGCGCCATGTTCAACGCGGACCCGGATGCCGGGATCGATGGCGAGGCGCTGCGGAGGGGGGTCCGGGGGCTGTTCTTTCGCAATGATGCCCTGGATACGATCTGCAAGGGGATTCGGAAAATACTGGAAGGCGAGATCTGGTATCGGCGGGAGGCTCTGTTCAACTGCATCGTCGGGGATATCACGAGGAGGACCCCGGTGCGTGAGGCGCATCCGGCCGCCATCCGCCTGACGGTCCGCGAACAAAAGATCCTCCGCCACCTGAGCCAGGGGGCATCGAACCAGGCCATTGCCGATCAGTTGGTGGTCAGTATCCACACGATCAAAAGCCATCTCTACAAGATCTACCGGAAGATCAACGTCCCGAATCGCTTCCAGGCAATCCTCTGGGTGGCCAACAACCTGGACCGGGCATAATCCTCTTCGTGCAACGACGCATGGTCGCGGCCCGTCTCCACGCCAATCCCTCCCGGCGATTTGTTTGCATGCACCCCGCCACCCTCCCCCTGCAGTAGACTCAAACAAAAAACGGCAGCGCCGATTGCGGCGCCGCCGTTGAAGGTACCGGTGTGGACCGGAACCGATCAGTTCCTTTTGCCGAGGATCTTGCCGAAATAAACGGTGCGGCCGTTCAGCGGCTGTACGGGGCGGTTGGTGTCGAACGTGCTGCCGTCTGGGTTTTCGTAGAGCGCACGGTATGCCTCGATCTGTTCGCCGGACATCTCGATCGGTTTTGCCAGCACGAACCAGGATACGACCTCGTTGCAGGTCGGGGTGGTCAGGGAGCCGGTGTAGGAGTAGACGTCGCCGCTGTTGCGCCCGGCGGGGAGGAGGCTGTAGAAGTCGGCGGCCATCTCGGCAGAGATCGTTTCGCCGATGCCGGTCTCGTGGTCGTAGTGCGGCAGCTTCGCGAAGATGTTCTGGAGGGTCTTGTTTTCTTCGCCCTTTTCAATGAACACGCCTATAACGGCGAGCTTCCCGTTGACCGTGTCGCCGGCCAGCCATGCGTCGTCCGCATGCACCAGGTGCATCTCCATGTCGTAGTGTCTTCCGTTGACGGTATGCTCGCTCAGGGTGTGGAAGTGGAACTGGGCGAGGGTGTATTTCTTGCCGTCGATGTAGATGGCCCTCGATTTCGGAGACACGGTGACCGCGTGGCCGTTGTTGGTGGAACTTACGGATTGTGCAGCGTAGTCGAAGTCGATCCGCGCGTCGCCGCGCACGGTCTTTCTCGTGTTGATGTCGATGGGAGACTGGCTGCAGCCGTTGCAGAATTCGCTTACCTCGCCCCACTGGGCAGGGTTGAATTCGATCCCTTGCTGGCCGAAATAGCCCCAGTGACCGGCGGCAGATACGGAGGTCGCGCTGCACAGCAGTAAGGCAAGACCGAGGTGCACAACTTTCTTCATGTTCGCTCCTTCTTTTGTGGGATTTGTGTGTGGCACACAATGAAAAATATTTACTCGTCCTGGTGCGCGCAAACAGTGCCTTTTTTCAGTGATCAAATCAATCGCGCTACGGTATGAAAAAAGACTGGCAGTGCGGGGTGGGGGTCCTCATGCCGGTCATGCCGAAGTGCTATGCCGGCGTCATGCCCGGGTATGGGATGGGCATCTCCGGAGACACGCGTACGATCCGCGGTCGGGCACGTCGGCAGCCACGGCGCAGCGGGGAGGCTGTTGCCACGCCGACGGTTTTTCGGTATCATCCGGCATATATCCACTGCAACGGAGTACCCTGTGGCCAAAGAGAAAATCAGATTCACCATGACCAGTGCCGACCTGGTGACCGCGTTCAGCTGCGACTGCCAGAAATGGATACGACACCTGGCCGCCAACAATCTGAAGACCGACGACCTGCACCGGCTGATGGGGGGACGGTTCCCGGCAGAGAAGCTGTTCGTGCTCGATATGCTGGAGTTCCTGCGCAGGTCCGATCCGCATCTCGACCGGTTCCTGACCGGCCGGGGCGGACTCCGCAAGGACGACCTCCTGTCCATCGATTTTGCGGCGGTGCGCCAGATGCTGAACCGGGAGTTCCCCGAGCTGGTCGCCCGGCTCGCTGCGGGGGGAGCGGCGAAAAAGGTGATCAAACGCCGGGGGGCGGTTGACCTCTCCCCACTGGACCCGCTCACCAGGAAGCGCTGACCCGCTTGCCTCCGCGGCGGCCGACCGGCCGCCATTGCCGTTTACACGCTTGAAGTTTTTGGTCATGCTGAGCCACAATGATGCCTGTACGGATGGAGAGAGGCGGGACGGCCATGTTCGACGGGATTTTCTGGGACAACGACGGGGTGCTGATGGAGACGGAGCACCTCTACTTCCAGGCCAACGTCGAGGCGCTGGCAGGTGTGGGGGTGACGCTGACCCTGGACGACTTCTGCCGGATCTCCCTGCGCCAGGGGGAGAGCGTACTGACCCTGGCCGCCGGGCGGGACGACGGCGCGGCGGCCGAACTGCGCCGGGTGCGGGACGCGAAATACTATCGACTTTTGGGGGAGGAGGCGCGCCCCATTCCGGGCGTGGAGGACACCCTCGCGCGGTTTCGCGGCCGGCTCCCGATGGCGATCGTTACCAGCTGCCAGCGGGAGAACTTCCTGCAGATGCACCGGTCGAGCGGCCTCCTCGGTTATTTCGATTTTATCCTCACCCGCGAGGACTACGTAGCCACCAAGCCCGACCCGGAGCCGTACCTCACCGCCTGCGCCCGCGCCGGTCTCCACCCGGGACGCTGCCTGGCGATAGAGGACTCGGAGCGGGGAGTGCGCTCCGCAGCAGGTGCGGGACTCACCGTGGCCGCCATGCCTGGGCAGATGAACCGGGGGGGCGATTTTTCCGCCGCCCGCTGGCTGCTGGCCCGCATTCACGAGCTGCCTGAGCTCATCGGGCTTGATGTCGGATGATGCCGCCGGACAGGGCAGTCTCATGCACGGGGGAACGACGATGTTCGAGGAGCTGAAACCGGAGGAAACGGAGCTGGTGGGGATGTGGCTCGACCTGGGGGGAAGCGTGACGGGCGACGCCGTCGCCGACCGGGTGGCGTGGCTGACGGCGAAACGGCTGAAGAAGCTGGCGGAGGATGGAGATACGCTGGCCGAGCTGTATCGTGACCCGCGGGACGGTCGCCTGTGGGAAAAGCTGTTTCCCTTTTCCGGCGGCCCGGCGACCCTGCGCTGTATCTCCCCGGCCGATGCAACGGATCGGTTCGGCGTCGCCGGTTGATCCGCCGCGGCAGAACTCTTTCGCGCTAACCACGGCGGTGACGGACCGCCCGTCGTTGCGGTGTTGACACGGCACAAAAAAAGGCCCCGGGTTTCCCCGGGGCCTTTGGTGTCTCGCGGTGGTGCGTTAGACCCTCTTTACGTTTGCTGCCTGCAGCCCTTTCGGACCTTTGGTTACCTCAAACGTCACCTGATCGCCTTCCGCAAGCGACTTGAAGCCGTCGCCGACGATGGCGGAGAAGTGGCAGAATACGTCTTCGCCATTTTCCTGCTCGATGAACCCGAAACCCTTGCTGTCGTTAAACCATTTTACCGTTCCGCTTACCATGTGTTCTTTCTCCTCATCCTGCTGTTCAATTTGCCTGTTGTATTTCAGGCGTGGTACCACTAGGCGCTATTCTGCACGATAAGTCAAGAAGTAAATGCAGGGGAGGCAAATTATTTTGTTCGAGTAGGGGCCGGTAGCGGGCCGGGTGTCCGGTGTGCTGCGCAAAAAGATTGTGCTCGATTGCCGGGGTGTGCGATGCTGCGTATGGCCGGCGGACGATGGAGTCCGCCTGACAACGCCCGTATCGGGAGTCATCATGAACGCAGCGCCGCAGCTCTATCTGCTGGACGGATCCAGCTACATCTACCGCGCCTATTACGGCGTCCGGGACCTCGCCACCGCCGCCGGCATGCCGACCAACGCGGTCTTCGGCTTCACCCGGATGCTGCTCGCTCTCCTGCAGGACCACCGACCCGACCACCTCGCCGTGATCTTCGATCCTCCCCGTGAGGAGACCTTCCGCCGGGAGCTGTACCCCGACTACAAGGCGCACCGCGACGCCATGCCCGAGGAGCTCGCCGTCCAGCTGCCCCATATCCGGCGGATCGTGGAGGCGCTCAACATCCCGGCCCTTGAAGCCCCCGGGTTCGAGGCGGACGACGTCATCGCCACGCTGGCCCGGCGCTTCGCCGCGGAGGGGGTGCGGGTCACGGCCGTCACCGGCGACAAGGACCTGCTGCAGATCGTGGGGGATGGGGTCGATCTGCTGGATACCATGAACGACCGGCGTTCCGGAGTGCAGGAGGTGCTGGACCGCTTCGGCGTTCCGCCGGAGCTGGTGCCGGACGTCCTGGGACTTGCCGGCGATGCCGCGGACAATATCCCGGGGGTGCCCGGGATCGGCGAGAAGACCGCCGCGGCACTGGTGAGGCGGTTTGGCTCCCTGGAGGGGGTGCTCCGGTGGACCGGCCTGGTGAGCGGCCGGAAGACCCGGGAGAACCTGAATGCCCACGCCGACCGGGCGCGGCTCTCCAGAATCCTGGCAACCGTCCGCTACGACGTGCCGCTGGCGGCGTCCCTCGCCGATCTGGCGCGCCGGCCGCCGGATTTGAAGGTGCTGCTGCCGCTTCTGCGGGAGCTGGAGTTCGGAGCGCTGGAGACCGCCTTCACCCCGCCGCCCCCCGGCGTGGTGGAGATCTACTGCGACGGCTCGGGCCGTGACGCCGGGCCCGGCGGCTACGGGGTGATCCTGCGCTACGGGGAGGCGGAGAAGGAGCTGAGCGGCTTCGAGCCGGCAGCCACCTCCCAGCGGATGGAGCTGACGGCGGCGATCCGGGGGCTGGAGGCGCTGCAGCGGCCGGGGAGGGTGCACGTCTACAGCGACTCCCAGTATCTGGTGCGGGGGATGAACGAATGGCTGGCGGGATGGCGGCGCGCCGGCCGCCTGGAGTCCCCGGACGCCCTGAAGAACCAGGACCTGTGGCGGCGGCTGGCGGAACTGTCCGCGCAGCATCGGATCGCCTGGGAGTGGGTGCGTGGCCACGACGGCCACGTCTTCAACGAGCGGTGCGACCGGCTTGCCCGGCGGGCGGCGGAGGTGGGGCTGCGGGCGGAAAACGAGCGGCTGGCGGCGGAGGAACGGAGGGAGGGTACGCCGGAACGGGATGATCTTCCGCCGCCGGTTGCGCCGGCTGCAGGCGGTGAGGAGATACCCTACGAGGCCGATGCCGACGGCCAGCTGCTCCTCTGCTGACGGACGGGAGGAAGCGGAAGCGATCGTGAGCATACTGGCGGCCCTGGCGTTAGGACGATACCGGGGTCGTGGACGCGCCGAGCCGGACAGCCGTCCCGCTCGGCGGCCGCACCGGTTCGTCTCTTGACTCCTCCGTTTCTGCCGGTATACCTGAGAGTGGTCCAAGCAGGGTGCGTCGGCCGAACAGGACGGCGCGCCGATCTCCGTTACCGGCGGTGCATCATGGAAGACAACCGTACAGATCTGGATGCGCTATCCCTCATGCCGGCGCTCTTCGTGGGGCACGGCAATCCGATGAACGCCATCGAGGAGAACCGGTTCGTCGCTGCGTGGTGCGAGACGGCGGCCCGGCTGCCGCGCCCGCGGGCCATCCTGTGCATATCGGCCCACTGGGAAACCGACGGCACCCGCGTCACGGCGGAGGAGCGGCCCCGGACGATCCATGATTTCTCGGGATTTCCGGACGAGTTGTATGCGGTGCGCTACCCGGCGCCCGGTTCACCTCCCCTCGCCGAACGGGTACGGGAGCTGCTGGGGGCGTCAGCCGTTCGGCCTGACACAGACGAACCCTGGGGGCTCGATCACGGCGCCTGGGCGGTGCTGCGCCGTATATATCCGGAGGCCGACATCCCGGTGGTGCAGCTGAGTCTGGACCGTACCCTGCCGCCCCGTGACCACTACGGTCTTGCCTGCAGGCTCCTGCCGCTGCGGCGCGAGGGGGTGCTGGTGGTGGGGAGCGGCAACCTGGTGCACAACCTGCGTTTGCTGGACTGGCGGACGGACCGGCCTTTCCCTTGGGCCGCGGAGTTCGACCGCCTCGCCGCGGAATTGGTCCGGGCGGGTGAGCACGACCGGCTGGCGGACTACCCCGCCCTGGGAGAGGCGGCCCGGCTTGCGATTCCCACCAACGAGCACTATCTGCCGCTCCTGTACGTCCTGGCCCTCCAGCAGCCGGAAGAGCCGGTTGTCTTCTTCGCCGAAGGGGTGGTGTACGGGTCCCTCTCCATGCGCTCCCTGCAGATTGGCTGATAATTCCCCGCTGCATGTGGCGAGCCCATCGATTTCCCTGTCGGGCCGCTGATTTTTCCCCCGGGGAGAGACGTCAGTCCATCATCCACGATGCCTTCGTCGGCAGCCGCACGCCGTCCTCCAGGGTTGCCTGGCAGAGGCTTCCGGCCTGTGCCTGGATGCAGATGAAGTACAGGTCCTCCGTGTCGGTGGCCCGCCAGGCCCGTTCGCCCTCGGGAGCAACCCGGATGAGACTCCCCTCGCCGATGGGGAACTCCTCCCCGTCCACGAAGAAGGTCCCGCTCCCCCGCAGCACGATGTACAGCTCTTCGTTCTTTTTGTGGCTGTGGACGAACGGCATCCCCTTGCCGGCCGGGAGCCGGTTGAGGGAGACCTCGCAGCCGGTGAGTCCCAGCCGTTCCCCGAGGAAGTACTTGCCGTGGAACCCCATGAAATCCTTCTCCAGCAGGCTTTCGAACGGGCCGAGATGCTCGGCGGTGTAGGTGGTAACCGTGGTGGTCATGTCCCTGTACTCCTTTCCGTATAATGTGGACCTAATGGTCCATAATGCGCCAATAAAATCTAGCGGAGCGCCCGCAGGGTGACGGCCACGATGTCGCGTACGCTCTGTTCGTCTACCCCACCCTTTACGACGGTCTTCGGTCCCACCAGGCATCTGATGAGATAGCCGGCCACCTTTTCCGGATCGGGGTCGGCGGTGATCTCCCCTTCCTTCTGGCCGCGCAGGAACTGCCTCTTCGTGCCGCCGAACGCCTGGTAGAAGATGCTCCCGGGCAGCCCCATGGCTTTCATGAGTCCCTGAAGCGAGGTGGTTTCATAGTCGCGGGGCCAGAAGCGTTCCATGGCCGCCTCCAGGGCCGCGTCCGGGTCGTATGTCAAGCGTCATGACGGAATTCTGTACCAATCAATCCATATGTCAAGGGCGATGACGTCACCGGGGGGGATGGGGGATGAAGGGTGGCGGCCGTTATCCAGGCAGCCGGTTCTGTTTTTTCGTGGCGCAGATGTGATGCCGGTCGTCGCACCGGTGGTATATTTGAACCAGACAAACGTGTGATGCCGGAGGGGATGGTATGTTGCGGCTATTGTCGTGATTTGCGGGGCGCAGGTTCACGCTGCTGCCGGAAAGGACATCAGACCATGAGCAAGATGATCGGCATTTTGACGGCCGGGGGCGACAGCCCGGGACTGAATGCGGCTATCCGGGGGGTCGGCAAGGCGCTCCTGGGGCGTTACGGTATGAAGGTGATCGGGTTCCGGGACGGCTTCCGCGGCATGATGGAAAACCGGACACAACTGCTGGATTCGGCGGCGCTCTCGGGCATCCTCACCCTGGGAGGCACCATTCTGGGCACCAGTCGCGACAAGCCTTACGCCATGACCGTCGCCGGAACGGTGCGGGACATGACCGACGTCATCGTCGACAACTACCGCAGGCACCACCTGGACGCGCTGGTCTGTCTGGGGGGCGGCGGGACGCAGAAGAACGCCTACCATCTGATGAAACAGGGGCTGAACGTGATTACCCTGCCCAAGACCATCGATAACGACGTGGCCAGAACCGATGTCTGTTTCGGCTACGATACCGCACTCGGCATTGCCACCGAGGCGATCGACCGGCTGCACAGCACGGCCCACAGCCATCACCGCATTCTCGTCCTGGAGCTGATGGGAAACAAGGCGGGCTGGCTGGCTCTGGGGGCGGGCATCGCCGGCGGGGCCGATGTCATCCTGATACCCGAGATACCGTATGACGTAAGGAAGGTGGCAGCGGCGATCCTGCGACGCAGCCACCATGGTCAGGGGTTCAGCATCGTGGCCGTGGCCGAGGGGGCCATGCCGCGGGAGGCGGCCGCCGCACAGGGCAAGTCCGGAAAGGGCAAGGGGGGCAAGAAGAAGGTACAGAAGCCGCAGGCGCAGGAGGGGGCCGCAAGTCACACGCCGGGCAACAGCCTGCTCTTGGCCAGGCAGCTGGAAGAGCTCACCGGCCTGGAGTCACGCCTCACGATCCTGGGGCACCTGCAGCGGGGGGGAACCCCTTCGGCGGGAGACCGCCTGCTGGCAACACGCCTGGGTACGGCCTGTGCGGACCTCATCAATGACGGTGTCTTCGGCGTCATGGTGGCGGCCCGGGGCGACTGCACCAAGCCAGTACCGCTCGTGGAGGTGGTCGGCAAACGGAGAACGGTGCCGCTGAACCATTGCTGGATCGAGAGCGCGCGCAGCGTGCACACCTGTTTCGGCGATTGAACGGATGGGGGAGAATGTCAGATGACGAAGGGGGCGGCCGCCATCGCAATGCATGCGGCGATGAGGAGCAGGGTGTTGCTGATGAAGTACGGCACCACGCAGAGGGCGATCCCCCAGCCGACGACCTTGAAGTTGGCGGTCTTCTTGCCGTACATGAAATAGGCTGTGCCGATCAGCCCCGCCAAAAGGTTCACGCAGATCACCGTCGCGCTCATGTGGCCGAGCAGCGACCCCAGACCGAGACCCGTCGGGTCCGAGCCGGGCGAGCCGGACTGTGCCTTCGTGATCATGTTGTCCAATCCCGATAGCCCTTGCGATACATCCGCCATGTCGACCTCGCTCGTCCGTATGGATTTGTACCTGAAGTTTCATCCTACTCCCTTTGTGTGCAAATTATCCAGAAAATATCTCATTATAGCCGGAAGCGGGGTGGACAGGGGCTGAAAGGAGACGGGCCGAGTTGCCGTTCTGGCCGTCACCACGTACAATTGCAGATAAGTCGCGATACAGGGGGAAGACGGGAAATCCTGAAAACGGAACGAAGGAGGTTGTGATGGGAAAACGGAGTGTACTGGCCATCCTGCTTATGCTGGTGACGGTTACCGGCGGCTGCACCATCAACCTGCCGCTGGGACCGCAGTCCAAGCCGCTGGAAGAGCAGGTGCTGGAGGGGGACGGGTCCGGGAAGATCCTGATCATGGATATCAGCGGCACTATCTCCGAGCGGGAGAAAGGCGGCGCGCTCCTGGGACAGTCGGCGCCCTCCCTCGTGTCGCTGGTGCGGGAGTCGCTCCGGAAGGCGGAAAAGGACGACAAGATCGTCGGGCTGATCCTGCGGATCAACTCCCCCGGCGGCACGGTCACCGGCAGCGACATCATCCGTCACGACATCCTCCGGTTCAAGGAGCGCAGGCATCTGCCGGTGATCGCCTGCATCATGGGGGTGGGGGCGTCGGGGGGGTACTACGTGGCGACGGCGGCGGACGAGATCGTGGCCCATCCTACCGCGATCACGGGGAGCATCGGTGTGATCCTGATGAAGTTCAACGTGCAAGGGCTCATGGACAAGATCGGCGTGGAGGAACAGACCGTCAAGTCGGGGGACAAGAAGGACATCCTCTCCCCCTTCCGCCGGGCGACCCCGGAGGAGGTGAAGCTGGGGCAGGAGATCATCGACCAGCTGTACGCCCGGTTTCTGGATGTCATCATGGCGCGGCCGGGGAACCGCCTTACGCGGGCGGAGCTTAAAAAACTGGCTGACGGTCGCATCTACACCGCCTCCCAGGCGCTGGACGCGCGGCTGATCGACCGGATCGGCTACCTGGACGACGTCATCGCCGAGATCAGGAAGAAGGCGGGGGACGAGGACGCCCGGGTGGTGACCTACTACCGCCCCGGCACGTACAAGGGGAGCATCTACGCCGATGCGGGCGTGAAGGGGGGAGCACTGGAGTCGCTCGCCGGTCTGGATGACGTTGCCGCCAGCGGGTTCATGTACCTGTGGCAGCCGTGACCGGTCGGGGATCAGGTGCCGTCCTGCGGGGGACGGCACCGTTCCCGGTGCCAGATGAGCTCGCCATTGCGGTATACCACGCACACCCGGTGCAGTGGAATGGAAAGCGGCTCGCCGGCGGCGTCCGTGATCCGGAACGCGCGCCGGTCGTCCGGATCGAACCGCACGCTTCCCAGCGGGACGACAATGGTCCGCTTTTCGACCCGATCGTAGTAGCCGACGGCGAAAGAGCCCCGGCCGTAGTCCCGGTCCCGGCGGATCCGGTTCAGAAGGTCGCGGATGGTGATCATGAGAATTCCCGGGCGCGACATGAAACGGGGGCGGGCTGTCCGTTACGGCAGTTCGCCTCCGCGTATGACGACACCGGTTACCGGTTCCGTTCCCGGCCCCGGTCTTCCTCTCTCCGCTGCCCTTGATCTCGGGGCGCCTGGATCTTTTCCCCTTTCCGCAACTGCCGTTCCTGGCTCTGTGGCCTCGGCGCCTGCCGCACACGGGGTACCGCCGTCGGTTGCTGCCGCCGCTCCTGGCGCGGTGGATTGGCCTGGCGCGGCATGGTGCGCCGGATCTCCTGCTGTGCCGGGCTTCTCTTTCGGGGTTCTTTCTGCCGAGTCGCCGCGGGTGCCCGTTGCTCTCCCTGCCGCTGCATCTGCTGGCGGAGCTCCTGGTCGCGCGGCTGGTACCGGTAATGCCGGCTGCGGAGCGTTCGCTGCTGCTCCACCCGGGGATATCGGTCCCCCGTATAGTGCCGCTGGTATCTGGGGAGCGGGGCGCGGGGCGGCAGGGACGCGCGATTCCATCTATCCCAGCCTTTCCGGTGCTGCTCCCAAATGGGGCCCCAGTGCTCGCCCCAGCGGGGTGGCGCATCCGCCCGCCACCCGCGGAAGTACGGAGGTGGGTGACGGTAGTAGCGCACGGGGATGCGCAGGACGAAAAGCGGCACGTACATGGGTTCCACCAGTGACCAGGGGCCGTTGAACCAGTAACTCGCGTACCAGTTGTCGTCCAGGTAGACCCAGTACATGCCGTCGTAGAAGAAGTAGTTGGCGTTCAGCCGGGGCGCGTAGTAGACCGGATAGCCCGGCACCGGTACGAGTTCCGGGTAGAGCGGCAGGTTGATCCCGATCCGCAGGTTGGGCAGCCCGATGCCGATGCTCACCTGGGCCGGGGCGGGTGTCGTCGAGCAGCACAACAGTATCAGCAGCACCATGACTCCGAAGCGTATGTTTCGCATGTTGTCCTCCCGTTCGATAGATGGAGTGGTGTTTGTGCCGTGGTGTCAGCAGCGCATGTACTGGTTCCGCGTCGTTGCCTGTCTCGTGCGGGAAAGCGGTCCCGGGAAATGGGGCAGTCGGTCGGAAGGCAAGCCTGTCGAGGCCGCTTTCCCGGATCAGGTCGGCGGGTTCAGGAGATGAACGTCCCGGCGGGGTGCCGCGATATCGATCCCGTGCGCCCGGAAACCCTCCAGAACGGCCTGATAGATGGCCGCCTTTGCGGAGACGAAGTCTTCCACCCTCACCCATGGCTTGATCGCCAGGGCAATGGATGATTCGGTGAGGGCGGCGATGCCGACAACGGGGGCGGGCTCTTGCAGGACGGCGGTATTGTGCTGCAGAAGCTCGTTCACGAGCGCGAGCGCCCGGGTGAGATCCGCATCGTACCCAATGCCGGCGGTCAGGTCCAGCTGGCGGATGTTGCCGTAGTTGTGCAGGATCTCCCCCACGATCTTCCGGTTGGGAACGATGACGCGGGAGTTGTCCGCATGCAGCAGGGTGGTGGAGAAGAGGGCGATATCCGTCACCTGGCCGTAGACGCCGAGCAGTTCGATATATTCGCCGATGGAGAACGGTTTGGAGAATATGATGGTGAGCCCGGCAACGAGGTTCCCGAGGAGCCCCTGCATGGCGAGGCTTGCACCGACCCCGGCCACGCCGATCCCGGCGATCAGCGGCGTGATCTGCACCCCCATCTGGCCGAGCGCCATGACTCCGATGAATCCCAGGATCAGGAGCTTGACGACCTTGACGATGAGGCTGCTGACCGGCTCGTCGAACGCCTTCGTCTTCAGCCAGCGGTGGACGAGATTGCCGACCCAGCGGGCGATGAACACCCCTGCGCCCATGAGGACGATGGCGGTGAGGATCTGCATCCCGTGGTCGACGAAATAGAAGACCACCTTGTCCGTCAGCTCCGAAGATGCCGCCCCTGCTGCCTTTTGTGCCGGAGTGATGTCTGCCATAGATGACAGGATATCACGGGGGGCACGATTAACAATGAGCAGTTTCCAGTAATTGTGCGGACCGGCGACGCGCTTCGGCCCCCTTTGCTGCTTCTGTTGAACCTTCAGCTGACCTGGGTGCCAAGGTCGTCGTGGATAATCGCTATCACGCCTTCCTGTACCGCGACGAGCTGCCTGCCGGAGCCCGCGTCGGCATGCGGCTGTCCGGCTTCGTGCAACGCCTGCGGGCGGATGGCAAGCTGGATGTCTCCCTGCGCAAGGCGGGGGCAAAAGGCATGGCGGACGCCCGGGATGTGCTCCTGAAGGTCCTGGCGGCCAACGGCGGCGTGCTCCCCCTGCACGACGGGAGCACGCCTGAGGAGATCCGGCGGGCCCTGGGGATGAGCAAGAAGACCTTCAAGAAGGCGGTTGGGGGACTCTACAAGGACGGTCTGGTGACGCTGGCGGACGACCGGGTCAGGCTGACGGAGAAGGGGGTGGTAACCGGCCCCCGGGGTGACGCGCCGGGGTGCTGAAAAAGGAGAAGCCCGCGGTGGTCGCGGGCTTCGTCGTATGGTGGTTCCCCATTCCTCGGGATTCAGGCTGCCGATTACAGCCCGATGACATCTCGTATGTGGTTTCTCAGCAAGGCGGCGTATCCTCGGTCATACGGTTCTCCTTTGCTTCGTGGTGCGCTGCCCGGAGCGCCCGTCGCTCCCGGGAACTCCTTTCTCGTGGAGATATGCTTCCGTCATCCTGCCTTGGAACAACTATATCCCTTCCGGATCGGAATGCCAGTCTGGTACATAATTTTTTCGGGGGTATACTGAACAGTTGATGGCGCGTCGCCCCCTTCGTTCGGCGCTTGACAGGGAGAGGCCGTCGTCCGCCCGGGCGGTTTCGGCCCGCAGACGGCACGCCGTCTCCGGATGCTTATGGTGTCTGTCTTTGACGGGCGACGTGGCCGGGTTTGACGTGACGCAGCTGCACGACTGGATCGGGCTTGTCCCGGACTCCGTCGGCGAACGGGACCCGCGCACCTGCCCTTGCGTCACCGGGGCCGCCCGAGGAGCGTAATCCCATATCCGGCGTCGGTAACAAAAGAGACTAAATCCGTCTTTTTGATTGACGTCGTCGGTCGGAGCATGTATAAACTAAAGTCAGACCGCAACGCATTTCTGGATGAAAGGAGATTACGCAGATGTGGACTGAAAGATTTCGTATTCGCCCTGTATCCCATTGCAAGGAAGGTTGCAGTATCTAGCCCGCCAAACAACCCTGGCGGGCGATACCGGAAAAAAGCCCCCGCATCTCAGCGGGGGCTTTTTTTGTTTCGGGGTGGTGTTCCGTTACGGGAGTTGCACGACGAAGGCGATGATCCGGCCGGTTCTCCCGGAGTGGTACAGCAGGAACTCCGCGCCGCCACCTCCCTTTCCGCTTTCCTGCACCTCCCCGTCCTTGCCGGTGCTCTGGCTGAGCGACGGGGGCGGTGTTCCGGTCAGGTCGCGGACAAACTGCCGGAAGAACGGTTTTGTAATGGCATCCTGCGTGAGCCCTATCACCTGAACAGCCCGCAGAGCGCCCCTTTCCCGGAAGACGCGGAACTCCAGGCTGGAGGTGAGGTACCGCATCCAGCCCGGATGTGCAGCGGCATAGGCCGGGTCCCGGTGTGCCTTCTCCACGACGGCCGGCAGACGGATAGCGGAGGCGGGCGGTTTCGGCGGTGGTTGAACCACCCGCGATGACTGCGTTCTGGCCGGCACATCCGTTGCGGCCCGATGATGCATGCTTCTGAGCCATACGGCTATGGCAACTGCGGCGACCACCAGGAAGAGGACCGTTGCGGGCAGAAGGCGGCGCGTACGGGGGGGGCGCTGCTGTGGTCGCTGCGCCGGTATCCCTACCAGGTAGCAGGGGGGAGGCGAGGGTTTCGCGCCGGCTGCCGCACTGACGCCAGGCTTGGCCCTGTCCGGCTGACGCCACCCGTCGGTCCTCTCCGGAGGCGGGCCGGGCGGGGGAGACGGTGCAGCGGGCGCGCCGGCATCGGCCGATACCGATGCGCCTGCTTCTCCGTCGGCGGACGGCGCCACGGCCGGTTGTTGCCTCTGAAAGCCGGGGATCGTGACCATGACCTTCAGGAGTGCCGCGGTCATCTCTTCCTGCGGCAGGGAGAGATCGACCATCGCATCGCACGAGCTTTCCTCAGGTGGGACGAACGTGTTGCACAGCATGACGAACCGGGGGAGATCGGCCATCTGCAGGCTCTTTATCTGGCTGACGAATGTCTTGCAGTCGATCCCGTAGATGACCTGCTGAACGAGTACGATGGCCGGCCGCTTGCTGAAGACCTCTCCCATTCCCTGCTCGAAGGTACCGGTCTGGATGATCGTTCCGTGCACCATCGGCTGGATATGGCTGACGAGATCACGGGCGCGCTGGTCGGTGGCGATGACGAGGATGCCGATCATCGGTCGCCTCCCGTTGGCTGGTCCGCCGGGCTTTCGTTGCGAGGCTCCAGGAACTGCAGGTCGTATTTCCTGGCATCCTTTGTGACCTGGGCGCGCAGCGGCGCCGGAAGACTGGCTCTGAGCTGCTCCAGATCGGTCGAGAACCCCTGCTGAGCCGCTTGCAACGACCGGTCGTAGCTATTTATCGAACCCGATGGCTGCCGGACGAGGGCGTACTGCCGATTGTAATCGTCGTAGAGCCGGCCGAGGAGCGAGCCGGCGTCACGCAGCTGTTCCGGCGGATCGTTCAGCCTGCCCATTATCTTGTCGACCTCTCCCTTGATCGACTCCAGGGTGGACAGGCTGTCCATATCCTGCAGGGGAGGGGTGAGGTTCCGTTCCGCGCTGTTTCGCCAGTCGGTCAGATAACCGCTGCTGAAGGCGTTGTCATGGTCGAAGCCGGATTTCATGCAGTACAGGGCCAGCACGTAGTTCTTCAGGTAGGCGCGTTCCGCCTGCCGGCGGTGGTGCAGAACCATGCCCGCCAGCAGCGGGATCAGCACGACGGCGAGGATCGCCGCCCCGATCCGGAGCCGGAGCGGGATAGCCGTGCCGGTACGATGGGCGGTGGGCCGTGACGGTTCACGACGGGGCTGCAGTTTGGCGGCCGACGGCCTCCAGCCGGAGGAGATGACGGTATGTCGCGACTCGTCCGGCGCAACGAGCAGATAGCCGGCGAAGAGTGTCGCGCAGGAGGGGCAGGACGCGGCGAACGGGAATCTCCTGCCGCACTGGCCGCAGTACACGGTCATCCCCCTGAAGTCACGGTGCACGGCGTAGGCCCCTTCAGCGGCGAACGGGGACCCACAACGGGTGCAGGTAGCATGGTACGCACGGTCCGCGGATCCGGGGGCGATCGGGTTTTCCTGGCCGCAGCGGGGGCAGGGGAGCATCATGGCATGACCTCCACCGTACCGGCGGAAACGCGGTCATCGGCCGTCATGCCGGTAAGGCAGTCGTCGGCGATGGTGAAGAACGCCGCCACGACCCGGGGGTCGAACTGGCTGCCGGCCTTCTCGCCGATATGCGCCAGAACCCGGTCCTTGTCCCAGCCGGGCCGGTAGGGACGGTCCGACGCCAGGGCATCGCAGACGTCGGCAACCGCCAGGATTCTCGCCCCGAGAACTATTTCCTCCCCGGCCAGTCCGCGGGGGTAGCCCTTGCCGTTGTACCATTCGTGGTGCTGAGCCACCGTGGGGATGACCTCTTCGTAGGCGAGGATCGGTTCCAGGATATGCGCGCCGGCCTCGGAGTGCGTCCTGATCAGCGCGTACTCCTCTTCGGTGAGCCGCCCGTTCTTGTCCAGAATGGCTTCCGGCACGGCGATCTTGCCGATGTCGTGGAGCATCCCTCCCAGTTGCAGGAGTTCCTGTTCCCTGGCAGACAACCCCATTGCCCGGCCGATGGAGAGGGCGAGCTGCGTGACCCGTTCCGAATGCCCCGCGGTCCAGGGTGACTTGGCGTCGACGGCGTTCGCCAGCGCCCTGATGGTGCCCCGGTTCAGCTGGTTCAGCTCCTCGATCAGCCGGACGTTGTCCAGGGCGACGGCGATCTCGTCGGCGACCTGGCGGGCCCGGGTGAGGTCTTCCCGGAGCTGGGAGGAGGGCTGTCGGTAACCGATGGTGAGCAGGCCGGCCAGGGTGCCTTTGATGAAAAAGGGGAAGAGATAGAACTCGCGTGCCCCCCGGTTCTCCAGTGGGGCCAGCAGCGCTGCGAACTGACTGCAGTCGGTGAAATGCAGGAACTCGGCTCCCGTGCACCGATCGAGGTCGCCCTCGGCGAAGGTGGTCATCGCGACCGTCGGGTGGTCCGATCCCGCATCTGGCTGCCGGTTGTAGTGCGTCACGGCGAAATCCGTGACCGTCGGGTCGAGGAGCGACAGCGCCTGGGCCTGGCAGGAGACGACGGTTTCCAGTGCCGACATCACGATGGCGACGATCGCGTCCTGATCCTGGGCCGAGAGGACCTGCTGCACGAGCTGCCCCGTTCCCTGCAGGGTGGTGAACTGCCGTTGCAGGTGATCTGCCATGCCGTTGAAGGTGGTGGCGAGCTCTTCGAACTCGTCGCCGCTCCGGATGGCGACCCGGGCGTCCAGGTCTCCCCGGCCGAGACGGCGGGCGCCCTGGCGCAGGGTCGCCAGCGGGATCAGGTTCCGGCGGATGAGGATACTGCTCAGATAGCTGACGACGATGAGGGTGAGGCTGACCACCAGCGCGAAGGTCCGGCCGAACAGGTGCAGCGGCCGCAGGGCGTCGTCGGTGCTCTGGCTGACGATCACGGTCCAGGAGGGGGTCTGATACTGCGGCGAGAGAAAGACGGACCAGTAGTCCACCAGGTCGTCCCGGTTCCGGCGGTGCCACTCGAAATGTCCCACCGACGAGCTGTGCAGTCCGGCCTGCACCCGGGGGATGAACGGCGGCGCGGAGGAGGTGGCGTACAGGATGCCCCCGTCCGCGTCGGTGACGTAGAGGTCGGTTGCCGGAAGATGGGTGTTTTCTGCCAGAGACCAGAGGTAGGAGGTATTGATCTCCCCGACCAGCATTCCGCTGCCCGGCCGGCCGCGCTCCAGCGCAACGGCCAGGAACAGGCGCCTCCCTCTCTTCGCGGCGGGCTCGCTGAAAAGGAGCGCCTTGCCGGATGCCAGGTGCCGCTTATCCCCGGGGGTGAGTGCCGGGCGGGGGCAGGGTGTCCCCAGGAACGTCCGGGGTGTACCCCGTTGCGGAAACAGCGTCAACGCCAGCAGCCGCTGGAAGTCTTCGCCTCGGGTCGGTGACGCCAGTTCCCGGAGCTGTCCCGGCGTCACGCCGGAAATCTCGCGGGCATAGGACGTAAGTTCGGTCTGCAGCAGGAAGAGTATTTCCATGATGGTCATGCCGGCGTTCTTGCTGGCATGGTGCAACCGGTTCCTGCTCTCCGTCTTGGCGGTGCCGGCGACCTGCAGGAGGGAGATGGCCGCCAGGGCGCAGACCGGGAGCAGGGCGCAGACGACGAACAGACCGTAGATCCGTCGTCCGACCACGCTGTGCAGGATTGAGAGCTTATCGTTCATGTGTCTGCCGATCACGTCGTCCTAGAATTCGGATGCCAGGTCGATGAAGCCGCCGTTATTGGCCCGCACGATATCGTCCCGGCTCACCGGGTTGTTGAGCGGAGGTTTGGTCTGGCCGTCCGCGCCCATGCTGTACAGGTCGTAATCCGTGTTGAGCGGATGAGCAGCCCCGTCTTTCCGGCAACTCCCATTCACATTGCTGCCGCCTCCTTCGATCTTAAGGTACTGGTAGGGGTTTCCCCAGGGATCGACATTCTGGTTCGGCCCGAGATCGGCGAGGGTATCGGGGTACTGGTTCTGGTGTTCTACGTAGTAGGTGGTGATGCCCACCTCGAGCTGCTGAATCTCGAATATCGCCCGGTCGTTCAGCATCTTTTTGCGATGATTGCTGTAGGCGGGGATCGCGATGCCCGCCAGGATGCCGATTATGGCAATCGTCACGATCAGCTCCACGAACGTAAAGCCGCCGGGTTTCGTCGGCCGGGCGCGTCGTGCTGCGATCAGCCGTTTATGGAATACAGGGCAATGGAGCATGGCGTTTGAGTGTGCGTGTTCCGTAACGAATTTCCTGCCGGCAGCAGATCGACCTGACGGTGGCAAGGGTACCTATGGTGCATATCGGCTTCTGCCCGGAAAAATGAAGCGATTATCCGCGGCGTAACGGATGGCAGGCTCTTTCGTCTTCCGCCTGCAGTTCCTGAGGAGGTCAGTGCGACCCGGTGTCTCCCGCCAGCAGCCGGATGAGCTCTTCCGCCATCACCCGCACCTGTCGCCGGATCTCCGGCACGGCGGTGCACTCCAGTTCCGCTCCGCGACGCAGGGTGCCGACGGTAAAGAGCCCCGGCTGTTCGAGCCCGTCGGCGGAGATCAGCTGCCCCGCTCCGTTCACCTTCAGCCCCAGGTGGAATTCGTCCGGCGTTGCCAGCCGGCCCGCGATGAGCTGGGCGACGAGGGGCGATTCGGTACGGAGGATGTCGCAGAAGAGGCCGGTGCCGTTGACCGCCAGATCCGCATCCAGTGCAGGTGCCGGGCCGTGCTGCAGCCGCAGCCGGACCGCCGGTCCGGCTGCCCCGGCGCACCTTTCGGCGCCGGTCACCCGTGCCGCGACGAGGTGCAGCCGTCCCGTTTCCTCCAGCCGTTTCACCACCTCCATGCTCCGGTGACAGGAGCGGTGCAGATGGAGGTTCCACGGCATGCGCAGGTGCCGCAGGAAGCGCCGCTTGTCGTCCGGGGAGAGTCGGCTCCAGATCGACGGCGCATGGCGGCGCAGTGCGTCCACCAGCTGCTCCCAGCCGCATCCCGCTTTCCGCCTGCGCTGGAAGGCGTGCAGGAGCGCCCGCAGCCGTGGCCGTTCCGCCGCCAGCTCCGCAGCCCATGTATGCAGTTCGGGGGGGACCGGCAGGTGCGGTTCGCCGTGGGGGAGCGGGAACTGCCCGCGGGGGGAGACGACCGTGTAGCGTCCGGCAAAACCGGACGCCTCGGCCTCCAGGATGACATCCAGCGCCGTGAGCCCCGCACCGACGATCGCCAGCGTCTCCAGCCGGCGGTAGTCGGTATGGAGCCCCCAGGGGGGGCACAGCAGGTCGGTGTACCGCTCGGCCTTGGGAGGGAGGTTGCCGATGGCAAGCACGACGGACCGGGCCAGGATCGTCCGTCCGGACTGCAGTTCCAGCCGGTACCGGCCGGCACCGGTCTTCTCCTCCACCGCCCGCACCTCATCCCGCAGAACGGTCAGGGTGTCGGGCCGCTGTGCGCGCGCCCGGCTCAGGCAGTCGTTGATGTAGCGGCGGTAGAGGCCGCGGGGGGCGAAATCCGCGGGGGAGAACTCCGGCGCCGCCGTCGCGAGCCAGCGGGCGAAGGAGCCGGGATCGCCCTCGGTAATGCTCATCCCCTTGGCGCGGACGTTCAACAGGTGGCGGGGAGAGTCGGTGCGGTAGGCGAGCCCCGCCCCGAGCCGCTCGCACGGTTCGATGACGACGCAGTTGAACGAGGGGGGGAGCCGTTTATCGGTGAGGAGGTGCCAGGCGGTGCAGAGTCCGCTGAACCCGCCGCCGACGATGGCAAGATCGAAATCGATGCCGGGGTCCGGCCCGTTATCGCCGGCCGTTCGTCCCTTCCTGCCGCGTGTGGTTGAATCCTGTGCCGCCATCTCCGCCCTCTTCCGCGCGCCGCCGAAAAAGCGTCTCGCCTGCCCGTTCGTGCCGTCATGCCACCTTCGGTCGTGCAGTCACTGTAGATGTCCGGCGGTATCCTGTCAACGGCCAATCAATGAAGAACGGGAAGGTCCGGGAACCGTAACGTATGCTGTCGGTACCCCGGCCTGCAGGAGGATACCGAGTGTGTTGACAAGCCTCGCGACATGCCCGACAATGGGTGCCGGCATGTGAAACTGCACGCGGTAACCTGAAAGGAGTGGCTATGTTCGCGAGGATGGTACTGGTATCGGTTGCGGTCTGCGTTCTGCTGGCGGGAACGGCAGTGGCGGAGGAGATCAATCCGGTCGTGGGGAAGACGGGCGATTTCGTTATCAGGCAGGCCGACCTCGACCGGCTCATCGCGAGCCAGCCTGCCGCGACCCGGCAGCAGCTCCAGTCGAAACAGGCGCAGGCGGAATTCGTCCGGCAGATCCTGCTGACGCGGGCCCTGGCCGACCGGGCGCGGAAGGAGGGGTTCGACCGGCGGCCGGACGTGCAGGAGGAGCTGAGCTTCGCCATCGACCGGTTCCTCGGCAACCTGTATCTCCGCAAGGTGGTCGCCGCCGGGGTGTCCGTTCCCGACGCGGAAGTCAAGGCGTACTACACGGAGCATGAGAAGGAGTTCGTCGTTCCCGCGAAGGTGGAGGCGCGCCAGATCTTCATCGAGGCGGGCAAGGATGCCACGGCGGAGATGAAGGCGAAGGCCCGGGCGAAGGCGGAGAAGGTCCGCGAGCTGCTGGAAAAGGGGGGCGATTTTGCCAAGCTCGCCAAAGAGTATTCGGAGGATGCGGACAGCGCCGCCAAGGGAGGGGAGCTGGGGACCATCGAGCCCGGCGCGACCAATTCACCGGCGTTCGAAAAGGCGCTGTTCGCCCTGAAGAAGGGGGAGGTCAGCCCGGTGGTGGAAACCCCCTTCGGCTACCACATCGTCCAGGTGGAGGAGCGCCAGGAACAGCGGACGGCGACCTTCGACGAGACGAAGGCGTATATCCGGGAGCAGCTCACCAAGCAGGACGAGCAGAAGAAGGTGCAGGCGTTCCTGGAAAAACTGGCGAAGGACGAGGGGCTGCAGGATACGTCAACCGAACCGGCTGCACCGGCGAAAGAGGGTGAAGCGCCGGAAAGTCCGGAGCCGCACAAGTAACGAGGATGTCCTACGCGGTTCTGGCCGACTTGACGGTGGTGATCCACGCCCTGTTCGTGCTGTTCGTGGTCTGCGGCGGGCTCCTGGTGCTCCGGCGGCCGCGGTTGGCGTGGCTCCACCTTCCCGCCGCCGTCTGGGGGACCGTCATCGAGTTCGGCGGATGGGTCTGCCCCCTGACCTACCTGGAAAACCATTTCCGCCGGTTGGCCGGCGTAGCCGGCTACGAAGGCTCCTTCATCCAGCACTACCTGGAACCGGTCCTCTATCCGCTCGGGCTCACGGAGCGCGTCCAGATCGCTCTGGGTGTTCTGGCGCTTGCGGTCAACGCGGCGATCTATGCGTGCTTGTGGCGGAAACGGTCTCGGCGTTCCGGTTGATGAATTGTAAGGTTTCCTGCAGTGAGGGTTCTGCAGCACGAGATACAAATTGTTTCCTTCGCGATTGAGATGGCGGCCGACTGGCCGCCATTTTTGTTTGTAATAGTTTGATTACAGTCAGTTTTCTGTTAAGCATGCACGATTACCTGCCCCTGCTTTGCACGCAATCCGGGAAAATATATAGAAAAAGTCTGTGGTTATTTGAATGAGCATCTGTTATAGTTCGATACCGCACGGACATCTATTTTGTGTTGTGCGGTAATCCGGATGTAGTGCAGTACCTGAAAACCAGTTGGAGATTGTCACCGAAAAGGCAACCCGCGGGTAACCGCGGGGCGCAAAGCTACCTGTCCACCGGTTGATGGATCGAGGGGCCGTCGAAGTTGCAGGTAGATGTATATTAAGCCCGCCGGTTTGCCGGCGGGCTGTAATTACATGTCAAGGTAGGGAGGGGACTGTGCATATGCTAAAACCAGCAATGAGAAGGTTTACATCTATTTTGCGGGTCTTGCTGATTGTTATTGTTGCACTGTGGATTGTACAGGCAGCGGTGGCCCATGCCACGGATGCTGCTCCCCCTCTCACCACTCCAACACCCGCATCAGGTACGTATCACGGGCCTCAGAGCGTGACTCTCGCCTGTGACGACGGCGCTGGATCCGGCTGCGCCGGCACTTGGTACTGCCTGGGCACCGGCTGTACGCCGACGACGTCGTACGATAGTGCGATTGCTATCGATGCATCCACCGATCTTCGGTTCTACTCCACCGATCTCGCCGGCAACAGCGAAGGAATCCAGACGGCAACCTATACCATCACTCCGCCCGGGGACCTGATTGCCAGCGGGCAGGTGCAAGGCGGTTCCATTAACTCCTTGGGGGAAGTGGTGTGGAGCCAGTACGACCCGGTGACAGGGCACAATCAACTATATTCCTCAATTCGAGGTCAGTTGACCAGTGACGGCGTCGAACATTATTCTGTGGCGATTAACGATCTGGGAGACTTGGCGTGGGTGGAATACGGCAACGTTAACGGGACGAATACGTACAGTATCAAGGGAATCATAGGAGGGCAGCAGGCGACACTTGCAACAACTCAGATTGACCCCTATGACTACTCGATAGATATCAATGATCGCGGCGAAGTTGTGTGGGTTCAGTACAACGGGAACTACAGTCAGATATTTTCCAGTGTTCGCGGCCAGTTGACTCATGAAGACGTAACTCATGGCGAACCGAGCATCAATAACCGGGGAGATGTCGTATATGTTCAGTCTGACTCACAATCACCGTTACAGGTATACGAACTTGAAACGGGGAGTGCGGTCTCCGTCGCCGTGACGAGTGACGCCAGTTATCACTATTCGGCGGGCATCAACGACAACGGTGAGATCGTCTGGAACGAATATAACGTATCTGTTTCACGACATTCGATTGTGTCGAATGTGCGCGGGATATTGGTGTCGAATGTAAATTATGTGGGCGCTGTTGATCTGAACAACTGCGGGGACATCGTCTACCAGACCGCTGCCGCCGACGGTCAGGCCATCTACCGTCTGGGGACCAACGCCCCGTGCGTGAGCCATCCGGATGCCAACGACGTCCAGGGGCAGGCGTCCGCCGTCACCCTGGGCGACATCTTCACCGGCGTTCTCGACAGTACGAGCAACCCCGTAGACTGGTACCGGTTCGATGCGAATGCCGGCGACAATCTGCACCTCACCGTCGCCTACGACAATACTCCGCCCAACGCGCTCACCATCGGCCTGTACGACGGCAACGGGAACCTCGTTAGCGGGCCGACCGGCACCGATCCGCTGCATATCGACAGCCAGGCAACCTACACCGGCACTTACTACCTCAAGCTGGAGAGCGCAGGGGGCCGGTTCGGCTACACGGTTTCCTTGAGCAAATACACCACCAACTGCGGCGTCGGGCCGTGCCCCGACCTGGTGGCGAGCGGTACCAACCTCGGCTGGGGCGTTGGCCTGAACTCCCTGGGCGAAGTGGTCTGGAGCCAGTACGACCCTGTAACGAGTCACAACCAGCTGTACTCCTCCACCCGCGGACAGCTGACCAGTGACGCCGTCGACCACAACAGCCCGGCGGGCAACGACCTGGGCGACCTGGCCTGGGTCGAATACGGCAATGTCTCCGGCAACTGGACCTACAGCGTCAAAGGGCTCATCGGCGGGCAGGCGGCCACCTTCGCCAGCAGCCAGAACACAATCAACGGGGTCGACCTCAACGACCGTGGCGAGGTGGTCTGGAGCCAGCCCGACGGCAGCGGCGTCAGCCAGCTCCACTCCAGCGTGCGTGGACTTCTGACCCGTGACGGTGTTCAGCACAACGGCCCGCACCTCAACAACCGGGGCGACATCGTCTACACCGTCTACGACCCCGCGAATCCTGGACCGCAGCAGGTCAATGAACTGGCGGCGGGAAGTACAACCCCGGTAGCGGTCACCAGCGACAGCCTCGACCATCCCGGAGCGGCGATCAACGACAGCGGCGAGATCGTCTGGATCGAGCGCGACCCGAGCGGCACCGTGCCCGGAAGCCGGATCGTCTCCAGTACCCGTGGCGAACTGGTGCCACCAGCCAACGACATCTGGAACATTGATCTCGACAACTGCGGCGACATCGTCTACCAGACCGCTGCCGCCGACGGTCAGGCCATCTACCGTCTGGGGACCAACGCCCCGTGCGTGAGCCATCCGGATGCCAACGACGTCCAGGGGCAGGCGTCCGCCGTCACCCTGGGCGACATCTTCACCGGCGTTCTCGACAGTACGAGCAACCCCGTAGACTGGTACCGGTTCGATGCGAATGCCGGCGACAATCTGCACCTCACCGTCGCCTACGACAATACTCCGCCCAACGCGCTCACCATCGGCCTGTACGACGGCAACGGGAACCTCGTTAGCGGGCCGACCGGCACCGATCCGCTGCATATCGACAGCCAGGCAACCTACACCGGCACTTACTACCTCAAGCTGGAGAGCGCAGGGGGCCGGTTCGGCTACACGGTTTCCTTGAGCAAATACACCACCAACTGCGGCGTCGGGCCGTGCCCGGAAGTGATCGGTGGTGGAGACTGGGGACCATCGGGGATCTCGATCAATTCTCTGGGGGAGGTTATCTGGTCGCAATTCGACCAAGTGACGGAACTAAATCAATTGTTCTCTTCTTTGCGAGGCCAACTGACGAGCGATAACACGGGCAAAAACTCTGCCGCTATAAACGATTTGGGTGATCTCGTATGGGTGGAGTATGTGTATGTAAACGGGATAAACAGTTTCGCCGTTAAGGGGAATATTGGCGGCCAGTTGGTGGAGGTTGCCACTAGTTCAAATGGAATCGGCAAGGTTGATCTAAACGATCTGGGCGAAGTGGTCTGGACCCAGAACGACGCCATGAACACCAGCCAAGTATATTCAAATTTGCGCGGCCAGTTGACCAGCGGTACCATCGATCACTTCAACCCCAGCATTAACAATCGTGGCGACGTGGTATTCAGTCAGCTTGATCCGACGGGACAGCAAATATACAAGCTCGCGGCGGGAGACTCACTTCCGACTGTAGTGACGAGTGGAAATACTGACCACCGCAGCCCATCCATCAACGACATCGGCGAGATCGTCTGGGCGGAGTCGGGCACTGACTCGTTTAGCCGATTGGTTTCCACTGTACGGGGTATACTGGTGTCGGCAAGCGATATTTCAACCATTGATCTCAATAATTGCGGAGATCTAGTGTACGCGGCGTTTGTAAATGGTCAACCGGCTCTCTATCGTCTGGGGAGAAACGCTCCGTGCATGGCAGTCCCGGAACGCCTCTTCGACCTGGCGGTAGGCAAGGACCCTGCGAGCACCGGCTCCGGCCAGGTGACGAGCAGCCCCGCCGGGATCAGTCTCGGCACAGCGGACACCATGACCATGGCACCGTTTCCCGCCGATACCCAGGTCACCCTTACCGTCACTCCCGATGCATCGTCCGTTTTTGCCGGCTGGAGCGGCGCCTGCAGCGGCACCGGGACCTGTCAGGTGACGATGGATCTGGCAAAATCGGTGACGGCCCGATTCGACGAGAAACCTGCCGATCTGACGCCGCCGGTCACTACGGCCACCCCGGCAGGTGGCACCAATACCGGTGCGCTGGACGTGACCCTCTCCTGCAGCGATGCTGGTGGCTCCGGCTGCGCCGCCACGTACTACTGCCTCGGCACCGGCTGCACGCCGACTACGCCGTATGTCAGTCCGATCACCATCGCTGCGACCACCGACCTGCGGTTCTACTCCACCGATCTGGCCGGCAACGACGAGGCTGTCGCCACGGCTGCGTACACGATCCTTCCTCCTGATGCGACCGTGACCCTTTCCGTGAACGGCTCCGGCACGGGATCGGTGACGAGCTCGCCGGCCGGCATCGCCTGCAACACGAACTGCTCCGCGCAGTTCGCCAATGATTCAAGCGTGACGCTGCATGCGGCGGCCGCGGCCTATTCCTCGTTCACCGGCTGGTCCGGTGCCTGCGCCGGCATGGGGGACTGCGTCCTCGTCATGACCGGCGACCGTTCCGTGACGGCGACCTTTACGAAGGACACCGTTCACCAGGTGCAGACCGGCACCGGCACGGCGGCGTACTACGCGACGATCCAGGAGGCCTATGGCGGGGTCGGGGTGGAGGATACCATCCGGCTCTGGGCGACGGACTACACGGAGGACCTGTTCTTCGACGCGGACAAGATTATCACGCTTGTGGGGGGGTATGACGAGCAGTACCTCACCCGGACCGGTTTCACCACCCTCCACGGTTCGTTGACCATCGGCAGGGGGACGGTTATCGTCGACGGGCTGGAGATCGCGCCGTAGCGGCGACGGTCTGGTATATTTGCAACCGTGCGCCGGTCGCCCACTGGACGGGGACGACGAACTGGTGATCTACCTGGCGCCGGTGGGGAAGACCGGCTGACCGGCGAGGAGCGCGCGCACCCGTTCCACCGCCTCCGTTGGAGTGGCCGCCGTCACGAGCTTTTCATTGCCGAGCCGGCGGAAGAAGGCGAGGGTGGCGTCGTCCGGCGCCAGGAGGACCACCGGTTTGTTGTTCTTCAGCGCCAGCGCCACCTCCGAGGCGGTGCCGGGGCCGTCCACGCCGCAGGCGACGACCACGTCGGCGGAGAGGGTGATGAGGTTGTTGCGGGCGTTCCCCATGCCGGTGACGAGCACGACATCGACGCCGGGGGCGACCGCCACATCCGCACCCGGCAGGATTCCCACCGTGACACTTCCTTCCACCCGCTTCGCCCCCTCGTTCACGGCGCGCATGACGCCCGCGTCCCGCCCGCCGCTCAGCACAATCCACCCCTCTCGCGTCAGCAGCTCACCCAGTTCCCGGGCGTTGCTTACGGCCGGCTCGGTCCGGTCGTCGCTGCTGCCGACGACGGCAATCTGCGGTTGTCGTGTCATGTCGTCTCCTTGTAAACGGTCGTCACTGCTATCCTACTGCTCCTCCGGCGGCGTGGTCAGATCGGCCGCGGCCTGCATCCCCTTGGCCACCTCGGGGATGATCCCGAGGCGGGCGTAGATCGGGTGTACCAGCGGCCGCAGCTGCTTGAGCTGCCGGCCGAAGAGGAGCCCCCCGACGAGGCAGGCGGCTCCCCCCATCAGCAGGGTCGTGGGGGCGCCGATCCGGTCGGCCACCGCCCCGGCGAGCAGGCTGCCGATGGGGGTCGCTCCCATGAACGACATGGCGAAGAAGCTCATGATCCGGCCCCGCTTGTCGTCGTCCACGATGGTCTGGAGGATGGTGTTGCTGGAGGCGATCTGGGCCATGGCGCCGAACCCGGCCAGGGCGAGAAAGACGGGGGAGAGGTAGATGGAGCGTGAGAGGGCGAACCCCATGACGCCGACGCCGAAGGTGCAGGTGGCGAGCGCGATGACCCGGCCGAGGCCGACGATGCTCCGGCGGGAGGCGAGATACATGGTGCTGGCCAGCGCCCCGATCCCGGACGACGCCATGAGGAAACCGAAGGTGTGGGCTCCGCCGTGGAGGACCTTTTTGGCGAAGATCGGCATCAGCACGGCGTACGGCATCCCCATGAGGCTGATCAGCGCCAAAAGCATCAGGATGTACCGGATCGGCTTGAAATGCCAGGCGTACCCGAACCCCTCCTTTAGCTCGTGGAGAATCCGCTTCTGGCCGGGCCGGCGTTGGGACGGCCGAAGCCGCATGGCCATGATGGCGATGATGATCGGCAGGTAGCTGACTGCGTTGATGAGGAAGCAGACCCCCTCGCCCAGGGTGGCGACCAGGAGGCCGGCGACGGACGGACCGATGAGCCGGGCGGCGTTCACCAGGGAGGAGTTGAGGGCGATGGCGTTCCCCAGGTCCTCTTTGCGCTCCACGAGCTCCACCACGAAGGCCTGGCGGATCGGGATGTCGAAGGCGTTGATGGTTCCGAGGGTGATGCTGAGGAGGATGATCAGCCAGACGGGGATGGTGCCGGTCAGGACGATGGCCGCGAGCACCGTCGCCTGGGTCATGGCGAGGGACTGGGTGATGAGCAGCACGGGGCGGCGGTTCCAGCGGTCGGCCAGGACGCCGGCGAATGGCGCCAGGAGAAAGGTGGGGATCTGGCCGGCGAAGCCGACGACCCCGAGGAGCAGCGCCGAGCCGGTGATCCGGTAGACGAGCCAGCTCAGGGCCACCTGCTGCATCCAGGTGCCGATCAGCGACACGCTCTGGCCGGCGAAAAAAAGACGGTAGTTTCGTGAATGCAGTGCCCGCAGCATCAGCCGCAGCCGTGCGCTCTCCTTGTCCAGCCGATCGTGGGATGCCATTTCCTGTCTTCCCTCCGGGGGCAATCGTACCGGAGGTATGCTAGCACCGCTGGCCCGTCCTGTCACTAGCGCATTTGACAGGGGGGGCGTTCCGTGCCGGATGCGCGAGGAACGGACGAGCCCTGTCCCGGGAGAACGAAAACGTCGCACATCTGCGGTAAAGAGGTGCAGTCCGCCTTTTCTCGGCAGCGCCTCTCTCCCGTAATCGCCGGCACGATGCGGTGGCCGGCACGGATCACCGGGTTGTGCGGCCCGGCGGCGGCGATGCGAAAGGAGGATAAACAGGTTCCGGATGGTTCACGCACTGTGCGGTGGACACGCCGGCGGAACGGATGTACCATGCGTTCCGCCGGTACGCCGTGCGGTCGCAATCCTCAGATGAAAGGGGCGTCATGTCCAGAGTCGCGATGCTGCTGAAAAACGGACAGGAAAACGGGAAGATCGATCAGGAACTGGCTGCCGAGCTGGAGTGCGAGGTACGGGAACTCGCCAGCCGGACCGATCGGCTGGAAGAGCTCCTCATCACCATCGTGCGGACCGGCTGGCCGTGGGACGAGGAGGGTGCGCCCAATGCGATCCACCAGTCGAGCCGGGACGGCTTCGCCGTGGCGATGATCGCGGCGCGGGAGCTTCTGGGGCTTGACCACCGAAGCCGGCTCACCCGGACCGAGCCGCGCACGTGAGTTCGCTCCTCGATCATCCGCTCCTCTCGGCGCGCTACTTCTACCCCTGGCCGAACCGCTTCGACGATCCGTTCTTTGTCCCGGGGGACGGGTTCCGGCTCGGCTGCCGCTACCGGCGGGTCGAAGCCGACGCCCCCACGGTGATCCATTTCCACGGCAACGGCGAGACGGTGGCCGACTACGTGGACGGGTTCGAGGAGCGGATCGCCGGGATGGGGGCCAACCTCTTTCTGGCCGAATACCGCGGCTACGGCATGTCCAGCGGCGCGCCGTCGCTGGTGGGGATGCTGGCGGACGTGGAGCTGATCGTGGAGGCGTCGGGCGCGGACCCGGCGCGGATCGTCTTTTTCGGCCGTTCCCTGGGGTCGCTCTTCGCGGCCCACGGTGCCTGGCTGTATCCGCACGCCGCCGGTCTGATCCTGGAGAGCGGGATCGCCGATCCGCTGGAACGGGCACTCATGCGGGTGGAGCCGTGGCAGCTGGATACGGATATGGACACCCTGCGGACGGCGGTGGACCGGGACCTGGACCAGCGGGAGAAGCTTGCCGCGTTCCGCGGCCGGACCCTCGTTCTGCACGCCCGCAACGACGACCTGGTGGAGGTCTCTCACGGCGAGCGGCTTTACAGGTGGGCCAACGAGCCGAAGGAGCTTCTCGTTTTCGAGCGGGGCGACCACAACACCATCCTCCCCGCCAACGAGGAGGCGTACTTTGCCGCGGTGGCCGCCTTCATCCGGCAGTTCTGACGCCGCCTCATCCTTCATACTGCACACGTTCCATCCTTCCGTTGTACGTCGCGCGGAGCCGATCGCCGACCGACGTGACGAACTCCGCCGGATCGTCACTCCTGTCCCGGAACGCCTCGATCGCCTCCGGAGGCGGCCCCCCGTGTCCGGGGTGGCTGTAATCTCCCCTTCCGCTGTTTGCCAGCGCCGGGCTCTGCAACAACCCCATGACCGCCAGCAGTAACGCCATCGTCTTCACCTGCCCCCTGATCATGCATGCCCCCTTCACTGCGGTTCGACACCGCTTCCGTCGTGCAGGTACAAGCTATATCAGGGGAATGTGGAAGCAGTGGGGAAGAATTGGGGAAATGCGCCGTTCGTCATCCGCTGGCCGTTCCGGGCCGGATTCCGTCCTACGCCGGCAGGTCGATGATGACGGGGAGCCTGATCTCGATCTTCAGGCCGCCGTCCGGGGCGTTGTCCGCACTTACCGTACCGCCGTGGAGGCGCACGGAGCGGTCGGTGATGGCGAGGCCGATACCGGTCCCTCCGGTCTGCCGGTCGCGGGCCTCGGCCACCCGGTAGAAGGGGAGGAACAGCTTGTCCAGCGCCGCCGCGGGCACCCCGGGACCGTAGTCGCGGACCGTGATGACGGCGTGCGCCGTCCCTCCCGCCTCCTCCCGCCGCAGGGCGATCTCCACCGCCATTTCCTCCCGGGTATAGCGCACGGCGTTGCGTACCACGTTTTCCAGCGCCCGGCGGACCAGTTCGCCGTTCCCTTCCATGACCAGCGGTTCGCAGGCGAGCACGTTCACCCGCTTGCCGCGGCTTAGCGCCTCGAAATCCGCGTCCTGGGCCACCTTGCTCACGAGTGCGTCAAGCGCCAGCGGCTCCCGTGCCAGCTGTTCGGTACCGCTCTCCAGCAGGGTGAGGGTCAGCAGTTCGCCGATCAGTTCGTTGAGCCGCTCCGTATCGCGCTCGATCCGGTCGAAATAGCCGTCCGCCGCGGTGGAGCAGTGCTGGCGCGCCAGCCCGAGCGCCACGTTGAGTCGTGCCAGGGGGGAGCGCAGTTCGTGGGAGACGTCCCGTACCAGCCTCTTCTGTGACTCCATCAGCCCCTCGATCCGTTCGGCCATCCGGTCCAGGTCACGCCCGAGATCGGCCACCTCGTCCCCCTTGTCCGCCCCCGCATCGCCGACCCTGGCGGACAGGTCGCCGCCTGCCAGGCGCTGGGCGGCGGCGCGCAGCCGCCGGACCGGTCGCGTCAGCCGCCAGGCGATGACATAGCAGACGATCCCGCCGAACAGCAGGGCCACCACCATCCGGATGGCGAACGAGCGCACGATCGGTTCCCAGTGCAGCGATGCCCAGGCCGGCAGCGCCGGCATCCCCACGGCGGCGATGTACCGGTGCCCCGTCGGGCCGGCAACCTGCCGGGCGAGGGCGAGGTACTCCGTACCGGCGCCGTTATTCGGGCTTTCGCCGCGGGCCATTGCCATGGCTGCGGACCGGATCGCCGCGGGGATCTCGCCGCCGAAGCCGAGCGGCCGGCCGCTGCCGTCGAACAGGTAGGCGCGCACCTCGCCGTCGCCTGCCGCGGCGAACCGCTTCAGCGGGAGAAGCCCCTGCCGCTCATAGAGGGAGGGAGCGGCCTGGCCGTACATCTCAAGCATCTCGCCGGCGATCTGGCGCCGGTTGGCCAGAAGTATCTTGTGGATCGTGCTCCGCTGGCCGATCTGGGTGCTCAGCGCCAGGACCGAATAGGTGATGCTGGTGAGTGCCATCGCCAGCCAGAAGCTGAACAGTATCTTTATGAAGAGGGATCGCACGGGTCGGTGCCTCCTGTCCGGTGGATGGGGTCCGTCAGCGGGGCGCGGCGGGGCGGACGAAGAAGTAGCCGATCCCCCGCACCGTCTTGATCCGTTCGCCCTCGTTCCCGGTGACGTCGAGCTTGCGCCGCAGGCTGCTCACATGCACGTCGATGCTCCGGTCGTAGGCGTTCAGTTCCCGCCCGAGCGCCTGCTGCGACAGCTCCTCGCGGCTCACCACCGATCCCGCCTGCCGGACCAGCACCTCCAGGAGGGAGAATTCCACGGAGGTCAGCTCAACCGGCATTCCTTCGACCTGCAGGGTCCGCCCCCCCAGGTCCAGGATGACGTCGCCGCAGGACAGCCCCTCGGCCGGGGAGGCGGCCGCCGCCGGTCTGGCCGCCGTGCGCCGTTGCACCGCCCTGATCCGTGCCACCAGCTCCCGCGGGTTGAACGGTTTTGGGAGGTAGTCGTCGGCCCCCATCTCCAGCCCGACGATCCGGTCCACGTCGTCACCGCGGGCGGTGAGCATCAGGATCGGCGTCGTCGAGACGGCCCTGATCCGCCGCAGTACCTCGATGCCGTTGATCCCCGGCAGCATCACGTCGAGGATCACCAGCTCGTAGTCGCCGGCCGGCACCCGCTCCGCCCCCGCCTCGCCGTCGTGCACCACCTCTACGACGAACCCCTCCGACGTGAGGTAGTCGGTCAGGAGGTCGCACAGATCGATATCATCGTCGATCACCAGGATTCGTTTCATTCCTTCGTCCTTTCAGCATGGTGGTGAGAGTATAGCGGAAGATCGCGGTGCCGTTTGTAAGGAAATGTAAAGTTGATGACGGAAGCTTTACAAAACTTTACCCGCTTTTACGGTTCTTAACCCCGAATTTTTTCTCGTTGTGGGAGAGTGGAACAACAGATCGGGCACGGGCCCGTAACACTAACCGGACAAGAGAGGAGTTGGCGATGAGAGCACGAATCAAAAACGGCATGATCCTGATGGGACTGATCCTCGGTTGCAGCATTGGCGCCGCCACCGCATATGCATTTACCCCGGTGCCGGACGGCGAGGTACTGTACGCGAACAACTGCGCGGTCTGCCACGGCGCTCTCGATGCGTCCGCCAAGATCGGCGCCAACTCCACCCTCATCAATTACGCCATATCCGGCAACATCGGCGGCATGGGGTCCCTCTCCTCCCTCGCACCGGACGAGATCCAGGCCATTGCCACCTCGCTGGCAACGGTGCCGCGGGGCGCCTCACTGTATGCGAGCAACTGCGTTGCCTGCCACGGCGGCCTCTCCTCCACCGCCAAGGCTGGGGCGGACAGCACCACCATCCAGAACGCCATCACCGCCAATACCGGTGGGATGGGCACCTTTGCCACCCTGACGCCCGTCCAGGTGCAGGCCATTGCCTCCGCCCTGACAATGGCTCCCGCAGGCACCGCACTCTATGCCGGGAACTGCGCCGCCTGCCACGGCGTCATCACCGCATCCGCCAAGTTCGGTGCCGATTCGAGCCGGATACAGAACGCCATCGGCGGCGATACGGGTGGGATGGGGGCGCTGTCCGCCCTGACACTCGACGATATCCAGGCAATCTCCGCAGTCCTGACCTCTCCGTAGTTCACACGGCCATTGACCATATGATCACAACCAATAAGGAGAAAGAGATGAAATCGGGAGCTCGTACCATCGTTGTCCTCGCTGCGGCAGTCCTGGGTTTTTCCCTCACCGGTTGCGGCACCACGACCACCGTTACCCCCGCCGACCTGTCCGCCATGACGACGGCCCAGATGCAGGCCTACGTCGCCACCCTGACCCCGGACCAGCTGCAGACCTACGCCGGTTCCATGACCCCGGCCCAGCTGCAGAGCTTCGCGGCGGCCCTGACGCCGGCCCAGATCCAGACCGTTGCCGGTTCGCTGACGCTGGCCCAGCTGCAGGCGATCACGCCGTACCTCACCATGGTTTCCGGCACCACCGGGACTACCGGGACCACGACCGTTCCCGACGGGGCGACCCTCTATGCGACCAACTGCGCGGGGTGCCATGGGCCGCTGGCCACCTCCACCAAGCTGGGTGCCACCGCAGCCCAGATCCAGACCGCCATCACCAGCAACACCGGCGGGATGGGGCAGTTTGCCAACAGCCTGACCGCCAGCCAGGTGCAGGCGATCGCCACCGCCCTGGCCGTTCCCGCCACCGGTACCACGACCGGCACCACCGGTGGAACTACATCGGGCACGACCACGACCGCACCCGACGGTGCGACCCTCTACGCGAACAACTGCGCGGGGTGCCACGGACCGCTGGCCACCTCCACCAAGCTGGGGGCCACCGCCGCCCAGATCCAGAGCGCCATCGGCAGCAACACGGGCGGGATGGGCAGCTTTGCCACCCTGACGGCGGCGGACATCCAGGCGATCGCCACCGCCCTGTCCGGTTCGGCTACCGGCACGACCACGGCTACGGCCGCACTGGACGGCGCCTCCCTCTTCACCGCCTACTGCTCCAGCTGCCACGGCAGCATGGGGAGCCAGTCGGTATCGAGCATCCAGTCCGCCATCCGGAGCCAGAGCCGGATGAGTTCGCTCGCTGCCCTGACCACGGCCCAGCTGCAGGCCATTTCCGACTACCTCTCCAGTTCGGGCGGCGGCAGCGGCGGCGGCGACTGACGGAGGTTCCTGTCATTGATCCCATCCTGCACGACGCGATCCCCCCGGTTTCCGGGGGGATCGTGTCGTTTTGGGCCGGCAGCCGATTGTCGCCACTTCCGTCAGGCGGTCATGTTGCCCGCGCCAGAGAAGTACCGGAGATGCGAGGCTGGTCATCACCCGTTTGATTGTGCTACTATGCTTCCGCCGTACGCGGCAGTCACCAGCGCCGGAAGGGACGGTCCCGACGGCAGCCGGCCTGCCGGTGATGGACACATCATCGGGGGAGAACGTTGCCCAGACGAAACATCACAGCGCTGACCTTCCACCGGGCCGTCCTGATGGGGCTGGTTCTGGCGGGGATTGCGATCTACGCCCATACGCTGCACTATCCCACCCAGTTCGACGACAAGACCTATGTCGAGCGTAACCGGCTGATCCGGAATACGGGGTATTATGCCGAACTGCTGCACCCGTTCAGTTTCGCCCGGACCGACGAGGAACTGGGGATCCAAGAAGACTGCGTCACCAACTTCGCCCTGCGTCCCGTATCCTACCTGACCTTCACCTTCAACTACCTGGTCGGCGGTACCGATCCCGTCGGCTACCGGCTGTTCAACATCGCGGTGCATATCGCGAACGCCATGCTGGTCTACCTGGTGCTCCTCCGGATGCTGGGGCTCCCTGACGACGTATCGCCGCCGGATACCTTCACCAAGCGGTTCGTGCCCGCGGCGGCGGCCTTCCTGTTTCTGGTGCATCCGCTGCAGACCGAATCGGTCATCTACATCGTCCAGCGGTTCACCTCCGTCGCCACCCTGTTCTACCTGCTGACGATCCTTCTGTACCTCGACGCACGGGCTGCCGGCCCCGGTACGAAGCGGAAGGTGCTGCAGGTCGGGGCGGTGGCGGCGCTGGTCTGCGGTATGCTCTCCAAGGAGATCGCCTTTACCGCTCCGCTGGTCCTGCTCCTCCTGGAACTGGTGATCTTCGGCAGCAGACTGAAGGATGCTGTCCGGCGGACCGCCGTGCAGCTTGCCTGCCTGCCGCTCCTGCCGGTGATGATCGTTATCATGGCGACCGCCCAGGGGGCCGGCACCTTACTGGCCGGATCGATCAACGTCGTCAACTTGCGCGGCTACCCTCCGCTTGACTACGCCATCACCCAGCTCGCCGTCGTCGTCAGCTATCTGCGGCTCCTGCTGCTTCCCTACGGCCAGAACGTCGACCCGGATTTCCCGCTGTACGGGTCGCTGCTGCAGGGGCGGGTGCTGTTATCCCTGGCGCTGCTGCTTGTCATCGTCGCCGGGTCAGTGGCACTCTATCGCGCAAACCGGCGCGATCTGCGTCGCCGGCTCCTTATGTTCGGAATCATCTGGTTCTTCGTGACCCTGGCGGTGACCTCCAGTTTCGTGCCGCTCTCCGACCTGATGGCGGAACGACGGGTCTATCTGAGCTGCGTCGGCCTGTTCGCGGCACTGGCCGCGCTGCTGGACCTGGCCCGGTCCCGGTGGGACGGCGTCGCGATGCGCAGAGGCATCGTCGCCTTCACGGCGGGGTGGGTTGTGGCCCTTTCCGGTGCCACCTATGCCCGCTCCCTGGTCTGGCGGTCGGGGGTCGCCCTCTGGCGGGATACGGTTGCCAAGAGCCCCTGCAAGGTCCGGCCGAACTACAACCTGGGGGTTTCCCTCGAATCCGCGAGCCGTTACGGGGAGGCGGTGCCGTATCTCAGGAAGGTGATTGCCATGGATCCGCGGCATTTCTGGGCGTACCGGAGTCTTGGTCATGCCTACAACAAGCTGGGGAGGTACAACGACGCTATCAACCTCAACAACCGGGCAATCGCGCTGGGTACCAGGGATGCCGGGATCTACAGCAACCTGGGGGTCGCCTACTACCGTCTCGGACAGCTAAACGACGCGCGGATGCTCATCGAGTACGCCATCCTGCTTGGCAACTGGACCGCCGAGGCGCGGGTCATCCTGGGGGAAATCTATTTTCAGCTGGGCCGGCGCGAAGATGCCGCCGAACAGCTCTCCGTGGTGGAGGCAGGCGATCCGGAAGACGCCGATGTGGTCGCACAGATCCGGGACCTTCGGCGGCGGCTGGCTGGGCACGGACCTCCCCGCTGATATCCTCCCCCGGTCCGGCGTCCCTGCCGCGCGCTCTCCCGGTTGACATCCGCCGCCGCGATGGTTAGCTTTTCCGGAACCCACTACAGGAGCCAGATCATGAGCGAACTGCACGACGACATCATCGACGCCGAGGTGAACGGCGCACCGGCGGCGGGGGGACTCGTCCTCGCCACCGAGGTGCTCCCCGCCGGGCTGCACATCCTGCCGCTGCGGCCGCGCCCGGTCTTTCCCAACATGCTGCTCCCCATGGCGGTCAACGAGCCGCGGCAGCGCGCTGCGGTGAAGCGGGCCATGGAGAGCCCCGCCCAGGCCGTGGGGCTCGTTCTGGCGAAGGACGCCGACGCGCCGGACGGTCCGGACAACCTGTACGGTGTCGGGGTGGCCGGCAAGATCGTCAAGATGATCCATGAGGACGACGAATCCGCCCAGTTCCTGGTGAATACCCTGGAGCGGTTCACCATCGAGGATATCTCCGGCTCGGCCGATCTGATCTTCGCCCGGGTCCGGTACCGGTACGGCACGGAACTCTCCGTGAATGCGGAGCTGAAGGCGTACTCCATGGCGGTCCTCGCCACCCTGAAAGAGCTGATCCAGCTGAATCCGCTCTACTCCGAAGAGATCAAGCTGTACCTGAACCGCTCCAGCCTGGACGATCCGGGGAAGCTCGCCGACTTCGCCGCCACCCTGACCTCTGCAGACAGGGGCGAACTGCAGCGGGTGCTGGAGACCTTCGATGTCAGGAAGAGGATCGACATGGTCCTGGTGCTCCTGAAGAAGGAGCTGGAGGTGTCGCGGCTCCAGTCGCGGATCACGCGGCAGATCGAGGAGAAGATCAGCGCCCAGCAACGGGAGTTCTTCCTGAAAGAGCAGCTGAAGGCGATCAAGAAGGAGCTGGGGCTGGAGAAGGAAGGGAAGACGGCGGAGATCGAGAAGTTCGAGAAGCGTCTCAAAGGTCTCACCCTGAACGACGAGGCGAAGGCCGCCGTCACCGACGAGATGGACAAGCTCCGGCTCCTGGAGCCCGCCTCCCCCGAGTACCACGTCACCCGCAACTACCTGGACTGGCTCACGGTCCTTCCCTGGGGGCGGTTCAGCAGGGATTCCTACAACCTGGAGAAGGCACGCCGGGTCCTGGACCGTGACCACTTTGGCCTGACGGACGTGAAGGAGCGGATACTGGAGTTCATCGCCGTGGGGCGGATGAAGGGGGACATCTCCGGTTCCATCCTCTGCCTCGTGGGGCCGCCGGGGGTGGGAAAGACCTCGGTGGGGCATTCCATCGCCGACGCCCTGGGGCGAAAGTTCTTCCGTTTCTCCCTGGGGGGGATGCGGGACGAGGCGGAGATCAAGGGGCACCGCCGCACCTACATCGGCGCCATGCCGGGGAAATTCGTCCAGGCGATGAAGAGCGCCGGCAGCGCCAACCCGGTGCTGATGCTGGACGAGATCGACAAGATCGGCGCCTCCTACCAGGGGGACCCGGCCTCGGCGCTCCTGGAGGTGCTGGACCCGGAGCAGAACTCTACCTTCCGCGACCACTACCTGGACGTCCCGTTCGACCTGTCCAACGTCCTGTTCGTCGCCACCGCCAACCAGCTGGACACCATCCCCGCGCCGCTTCTGGACCGGATGGAGATCATCCGGCTCTCCGGCTACATCCTGGAGGAGAAGCTGGAGATCGCCCGCCGCTACCTGATCCCGAAGGCGCTCGCAAACCACGGGCTCTCGGCGAAACAGGTGACCATCCGCAAGGACGCGCTCGCGGCGCTCGTGGACGGCTGGGCGCGGGAGGCGGGGGTGCGGACCCTGGAGAACCGGATCAGGAAGCTGATGCGCCGGGCAGCGCGTGCGTTCGCCACCGGCCGCACCGAGCCGGTGGTTATCACCCGTAAGGAGCTGCCCGATTACCTGGGACAGCCGGTCTTCACCACCGAGGAGCTGTTCGAGGGGACCCCCGGCGTGGTTACCGGGCTCGCCTGGACGAGCATGGGGGGCGCAACCCTCCCGATCGAGGCGACCGCCGTCCCGAGCAAGACCAAGGGGTTCCGGCAGACGGGGCAGCTGGGGAACGTCATGGTGGAGAGCTCGGAGATCGCCTATTCCTACGTCATGGCGCATCTTAAGGACTACGGCGCCCCGGCGGACTTCTTCGACACCCGCTTCGTCCACCTGCACGTCCCCGCCGGCGCCACCCCCAAGGACGGCCCCTCCGCCGGGGTCACCATGGCCACGGCGCTCATCTCCATGATGCGCGGAAAACCGGTGCGGAAAAAGCTCGGGATGACCGGCGAGCTCACCCTCACCGGCCGGGTCCTTCCCATCGGCGGGGTGAAGGAGAAGACTATTGCCGCCCGTCGCGCCGGCCTTACGGTGCTGGTCTTCCCCGAGGGAAACCGGAAGGAGTTTGCCGAGCTTCCCGACTATCTCCGCGAGGGGCTGGAGGTGCATTTCGCGAAAGAGTACAAGGACGTGTACAAGGTGGCGTTTGGGAAGGGGTGAGGCGCAGATGAGAAAGGGGCTCCCGGAAGAGCCCCTTTCTGCATGCGTCATCCCTTGTCGGTAGATGCGTCCGACAGGTCTAGAACCCTATGGCCAGGACATCGGCGATCGCCTGCACCTGGGTCGGCGTCAGGCCGGAAAGGCTTCCCATGCCGCCCGTGTTGCTGTCGATGGCTGCCTGGATCTGTGCCGCGGTCCGGCCCTGCTTCACCGATGTGGCCAGTGGGTTGTGGCAGCCGGCGCAGTTGGAGCCATAGAGCGCCACGCCGTCGGTCGCCGAGGTGGTGGCCGTTGCCTGTGCGGAGGGGGTGCTTTCTCCGACGGCGTTGACGGCGGTGAGGATGTAGAAATAGGGGGTATTTGCCGCCAGCCAGGTGGGGGTGGCGGTCAGCCGGGAATGGAGGTAGGGTGACGTTACCCCCGTAATCTTGGTACCATTCGCGGTTGTGACCCCGGTAGTGGTGGACCAGTAGAGGTTATAGGATGTGGCTCCGGTAACGGTTGGCCAGGCGAGGGTCACCGAGTTCGTTCCGCCGGTTGCCGTGACACCCGTTGGGGCCGGAGGCACGGTCGGCGGAGGAGCCGAGGTGGTGGCCGAGACCTGGACGGAAGGCGCACTTTCGCCGGCGGCGTTAACCGCCGTTACGATGTAGTAGTAGGTCGTGCTGGCGGTCAGGCCGGTCTGGACATAGGGAGAGGTGACGCCCGCGATCTTCGTCCCGGTGGCGGTCGTGACCCCGGTGGTGGTGGACCAGTAGATGTTGTAGGAGGTGGCCCCGCTGACCGCCGCCCAGGATACGGTGACCTGGTTCGCTCCGCCGACGGCGCCGACGCCGATGGGCGCCACCGGAACGGTGGGGACGCTGGTCGGGGTGGCCGAGACCTGGGCGGATGGCGGCCCCTCGCCGATGCTGTTCACCGCGGTGACCACGTAGTAGTATGCCGTGCCCGCGGTCAGACCCGTCTGGATATAGGGCGACACGACGTCGCTGATCTTGGTGCCGGTGGCCGGCGTGACGCCGGAGGTCGTCGACCAGTAGATGTTGTATGACGTGGCCCCGCTGACGGCCCCCCATGCGACGGTGACCTGGTTGAAGCCGGCGGTGGCGGTCACCGCCGTGGGGGCCGCGGGCAGGGTGGTCGGCGGCGCCTCGGTCTCGACGGTGATCTTGGAGGCCATCAGGACCCCGTTCTTGAGGGTCCCCTCCACCTCTACCTTCACGCCGTTGGCGACGCCTGCCAGGGAGAGGGTCCCTGCGTTGACCGTGGTGCCGTTGACCGTGAAGGTGGTGCCGCTGAGGTTGGAAACGAGCCCCGAGATCTCGACCCGCTCCCCTTCGCTCGCCTGGGGTCCCTCAGTGTGTGAACCTATCATGGTGGCATGCAGCGTGGTGCCGGTCAGAGCCGGAATAGTCCCCTCCACCTTTACGAATGAGCCTACCGTCGTGCCGTCCGGGAGGGTGATCCCGGTGTGGTCGATGGTCAGTGAGTTGATGGTGAAGGTCGTCGTGGTCGGCATGGAGGTGATGGCCCCTTTCAGCTCCACGGTGGTGGAAGGTGTCCAGTTGGGCAACCTCCGCTCGATGTAGGTCGCCTGGACGGTGCCGTTCGCGGCGTTGAAGCCGCTCACCTCCACCATCTGGCCGGGGGCGACCCCGTTGGCGCCGGTACCGGAAAAGTTGTTGAATACGGTCTTCACTGGATCGTAGGTGATGTTCTGGTCAAGTACGGTCATGGTGTGGTTACGGGTATCGACGGTGGAGACGGGTCCTCTCAGATTGTCCGCGTATTCGACCTTGGAGGCTGTGCCATGGGTGCCGTCATCGAAGCTTCCCGTCACGGTGACCACCATGCCGACCTTCAGACCGTGGGTTTCGGTGGGGTCCTCCATGGTAATGGTGGCGTTGGTAGTGCTGAACTCCACGCCGTTGACAAAGACGCTGCCCATTTGGGTGATGACGCCCCTGCTCACGCCTGAGACGGGGGTCGTCCCACCGTCTCCACCGCAACCAGCAAACATGAAAACGGGAATTGCGATGGTCGCTATCAAATAGAAGATTTTTATTCGCATCGTGTTCCTCCTTTGTAGCTCTTTGAATTCATGACGAGGTTTCCCTCGTCTGGTGGTAATGACGGTAGAGTGTCCGGCAGACATACACCCCCTTTCTCCCTCCATGCTTGAGCGGCGGCATTTCTCGGGATTCGGCGCAATTGAAATCTGGAAGGGGATGTCACGGCACTACACGGAGGATGGAGTGCGGAGAACGTGGCCTGATTTCTGCTGTACGGGTTAGATCTCCCGTTTTCCCCTCTGTCGCAGCAGCGCATTATTCCTTTCAGTTAAGTCGACCCTCTGTTCCAGCCTGAATCCTGCTTCCAGGCCCCGGATCGGGTCATTTATCTATGGACACCAGCTCCAGTTCGTAGATGAGGGTGCTGTTGGGAGGGATCTTGCCGAATTGACGGCCGCCGTAGGCGAGGCCGGGGGGGACGAAGAGCTGCCACTTTGCGCCGGTCCTCATCCGTTGCAGCGCTTCGGTCCAGGCGGGGATCATCTCGTTTACCCGGGCCGTCACCGCCCCGGCGGCCGCCGAGCTGTCGAATTCCATGCCGTTCACGAATGTTCCCCGGTACGCCACCTTCACCCGGTCCGTCGCCGACGGCCGGGGGCCGCTCCCTTCCGTCAGCACCCGGTACTGCAGGCCGTTGTTCAGGGTCGTAACCCCCTTTTTGTCCCTGTTGTCGGCGAGAAACGCCTCGCCGTCCCGCTTGTTCTGCGCCGCACGCTCGTTCTGCCGCAGGTTGTAGCGTATCAGGACCTCCTTGCGGAGCTGCTTCAGCTTGTCCCGCATATCCTCGGTCCTCATTGCGGGCTTCCGGCCGCCGAGCGCGTCACGGATGGCGTCGAGGAGAATCCGCTCGTCCAGATCGATCTCCTGCGCCCGCAGGTTGTTGCCGAATTCGTAGCCGAGGCTGTAGCTGTTCTTCGCCTTCGTGCCCGTCAGGTCATTCCTTTCCTCCGCCTGGCAGACGGCCGCCATGAGGAGTGCAACCGCCAGCATCGTTATCAGTCGTTTCATCTGCACGCTCCGGTTTGTCGTGATGTAGGTTGTGCACCGGTGAGGAGTGCGGGGGCCGCACCTCGCGGCCCCCGCTCAAAGCGATCATTTGCCGACCTTGTACGGACGCATCATGTCCTGGTCCTCGTGGTCGATGATGTGGCAGTGCCAGACATAGCCCGGGCCATCGGTCGGGTCGAACGGATAGAGGTTCTTCCCGGTGTAGGATATGTTCCTGAACACCGGGATGGACGTTGGAGTAAATCTGATCAGGAATCTCGTCACCTGGCCCGGATAGGCCTTGGCGGTGTCCTTCCAGCCCGACTCTTCCGGGGCAGGAGGCGTAGCCGTTCCGATCAGGTAGGGACTGATTGCGGGGTTGCCGCCAAGCGCGCCGTCGGCATTGGCCTTTTCGTAGGGAAGCGGTGGGCCGTAGCCGGGGCAGAACTGGCCGGCCGTGCAGCCGTTATACAGCGGCGCCATGCTCGGGTCGGTACCGAACGCGGCATTCCATGCGCCCATATAACCGCCCGCTATCCCCGAACCCAGGGTCCCGTCCTGATCGAACGGCTGGCGGCTCAGGACCTGGAACTGCGCCAGGTGGGTATGCATGGGGTGGGCGTCCATGGTCAGGTTGATGATCTCCCACTCCTCGACGGAGCCTTCCCTCGGCACTTCCGTGATGCCGTCCGGAAATACGTTCAGATTGATGCCCGGAGACGCCGATCCCATGAACTGGGTATTGTTCACCAGGACCATGAGCGGGCCGCCGGGGCCTTCGAACTCTTTCAGGATGAGCTGTCGCTTCTTGTTGATCTTCACGCCGGGCGCCACATTGCCGTTGCCGTCGGTCAGCCTGACCAACGGCAGGCGCTTTCCGCATTGCCCTTTTGCCGGGTTACAGCTGCGATCCCGTGACGAGAGCGGCTTGTCGACGACGATCCGCATGATGCTCGCCATCTGCGGCTGATCTGCGGGGCATGGCGTACCTCCTTGCGGGCAGAGCGCCGGATCGAAGTGCGGCACGGGGAACAGACCGCTCGGGAACGGTACGGGGGCGTCATTGGTGACGGTGATGGTCTGGCCGGCAAGCGCCGAAAAGTCGACAACCACTATGGATCGTTCGCCAGGGGCGATGAACACGTTGCCCGGCTTCGTTCCGGCGGTGGGAACGACCGGCCTGTTGAGGTAGTTGTCGTCGGCACCCGTCACGTAGACCGGGGCTGCACCGAAATCGAGATTGTACATGCGGGCATTGGAGCCATCCAGGAGCCTGAAGAGGTAGCGCCGCGGCTCCACATGGAGGACCGGCCAGGGCGCACCGTTGACGATCGCCACGTCACCGGCGAATTCGGGGACCCAGAAGGGGTGGTTGAGCGGGTTCGGGGGGGCACCGTTCAGGCAGGCGTCCCCTGCCAGCCCCGAACCGCAGTTGGCGGAGGAGCCGTCGGGGAAGAAGAGCTGGCCATTGGTGTCGAACTGGCGGTCCTGGACCGCCATCTCGATATCGAACGGACCGTCCGGCAGGCCGATCGGTTCGAGGAGGGGAGCGTTCAGGAAATAGAAGGCCGCGAAGCCGCTGTAGACGTTGGTGCGGGTCTGCCCCATGACGTGGTCGTGGAACCAGAGGGTGCCCGGCTCCTGGAAGTTGTCGTACGTGTAGACCGCGGTGCCCGGCCCGGCATTGTACCGGGTGTAGTAATCCTTTCCTTTGTGCCCGTCAGGGGTGAACCACGCCAGCGGACCGCCGTCCACGCGGGACCAGCTCTCCCCTCCATGCAGATGGACGACCGCCGGGGGGGAATCCTGGTACGGCGTATTGCAGTAGGGGTTCAGGCCAGGGTTGTTGTCAAAGGGATTCATGCTCATCCCCTGGGGGAACATGGTGCAGCCGTTCAGCGCCGCTGTGCCGAGAGGGTCGGCCCAGTCGATCGTCTGGTCAACCGTGACCAGCCCCTGGACGAGCCCGGTCAGTGACGTGCCCGGGATCGGGTCGCCGAACTTGGGAAGGCTGTTTTTGTAGGTAATGGTCGTCGGCACGAAGCGTCTGGCCTCCAGCGTCACGGCGGGCCAGTTGGCCGGTGCGAGCGTTTTGCCGGTCCTGGTGTCTGTCATGCCGTAGGCCCATACGCGGGTCTTGCCGATGCTGAGCGAGGCCGGGGCGGGGCAGTTGAGGTACGAGCCGGCGAACGGGTCATAGTACTGCGCATTGTACGTTGAGGTGTCGGTCGGCAGTACCGCCTGCTCGATCTCCTGCATGTTCACCGTGATTTTCGGATGCATGAGGGCATTGACCCTCGGTATCGGACCGGCCGGTCCGAACACCGGCATGGGCACGGCGAACTGCGGGATGCAGCCGCCCGGCAGGGCGGTCTGCGGCACGAGGGTGCTTGCTTTGCTGGAACCCGCACACACCAGTCCCAGTGCGAGGCCTGCAGCCAGCAGTGATAGTGGGCGAACATTCATACTCTCCTCCTTATTGTCATAATCGATACATTATGGGTTGATGGAATACTTCTGCCTGTCGAGACGCCGCATCCGCTGCTCCGCTCTCACCTCCCGTGATTTCGGTGCGGTATGTCACAACGGCCATGCCGGAAGTGGTCAGGTGCCGACGCAACGTCGCGCGCCGGCCCCCCCGTCGTTATTCGAGCTGCCGGCGCACCTTATCCAGTCGGACTTTTATCCCGTGAATCTGATGGCGTTCCTTGCTCAGGCGCCAGCCTTCGATCTCACCGCCGGCGCCCATCTCCTGCATGACGCCTCCCAGTTCCCCCAGGAGGCCCATGATCTGCCGGCGCTGGGCCGGTGTAATGGGCTTCTGTCCGAGGAGTCGGCCGATGTCGGTCAGCATGCCGGCCATCGTATTCAGATCGCCCGTAATTCCCGGGGGCGCGGCCACGGGCCGCTCAGCGGCCGGAACCAGGGTCGGTACGGCGAACAGGGTCGACATGAGTATGATCAGCGTCATTCGTTTCATTGATGGTCTCCTGTCTTTCGGAGGAACGTTCCCGCTGCAGGCACCGGCACTGACTTGGGCACCCCGTCCGGATGCACCAGCAGGCAGGTGGGGGAGTGTCGTGATAAGTGTAAAAGAAAGTTAACCATATAATGTTTATGGTACTCGGGGAGAGTTGCGGTTTAATCGGGGGAAATTGCTATCTTGCGGAGGGCGATTGACCGTGGGTCTTACGGTAGGCGCTGGGGGTGAGGCCGGTGAACTTTTTGAACTGCCGGATGAACTCGGTGGTGTCGTTGAACCCCAGCCTGAGAGCGGTGGTGGTGATGGAATGGTCCGGACGGCAGAGAAGCTTGCATGCCTCTTCCATCCTGCGGCAGAGGCAGTACTGCTTGGGACTCAAGCCCACGTGTCGCTTGAAGAGACGGCAGAAGTGGTACTTGCTCATGCAGGCCCTGCTTGCCAGCTCTTCGAGGCGGTGGGTGGCCGCCAGGTCCTGCTCGATGTGGGTTACCACCCCCTGCAGCCGCTCCGGCAGACTGGCTGGGCAGCGCAGGAGCGGCTGCAGCTCCGTCTCCCCCGGTGAGCCCGGCAGGTGCCCCGGCCGCGTGAACGCAAGGAGTTTTGTCACTGCCGCCGCCAGTTCGTCCGGAGGGAATGGCTTGCGGAAATACTCCCGTGCTCCCAGCTTGAAGGCCAGCAGTACCACGTCTTCCGAGCTTGCGGCCGTGATGAAGATCACCGGCACGTCGCATCGCCGCCGTTTGATCTCCTCCAGGATGCGCAATCCCACGCCGGTATCCTCGCCGCAGTCGATGATCGCCAGCTCCATGGCGCTGTCGCGGAAGGAGCGGGCCGCTTCTTCGAACGGCACGATAGCGAAACGGACCTTTGGTGATGTCAGCCCGTCGTAGTCGGGCGGTGAACCGTCTTGTGAGAAAACAACCACGGGAGCCATCGGTTTGCCTCGTCTGACAGGTCAGCCTGGATGATCGTTTCGCATTGGAATTGCTTAAGTATATATCTCCGGCCGACAACTGCAAATGCGTCATCGCGGGGGGGGCATCTTCCCGGAATCCGGTGATTGCGGAGGAGGATGGCGGGGGGTGGCCAAAGCCGTGGACGGCGGGCCGGGAGCGGCGTATCATGAAATGAGAGAAGTTTCCCCGTTCCGACGAAAGGGGGGAGGGAAATGAAACGTTCGTTACTGGTACGGCTGCTGTTCCTGGCGGTCGCTGCGACCCAGCTCTCCAGTTGCATCATCGAGCCCTGGTGGCACGACAGGGGACGCCACGAGGGTGAATACCGACATGACCATCACGGGGACCACGATGAGGGTCATGGCGGGTACGGGGAACATTGATAAGGCGTTATTCCGCGGAGAAGAGGCAGAAGGCCACTCATGGAGCGGGGCTTTCTGCCTCGATGGATGGATTGTGAATCGCCCCCTGTTTCGCAGCCACTCCTACATCCCTTCCCCCCGCCGAATCGTCCAGTAGTCGTCCGACAGATTCCGGTCCGTCACGTAGCCGTACGGCAGGGTGAAGTACCCCTTCATCCCCCAGTCGGGGCCCCAGGAGTTGCGGACGATGAGCCGTTTCGCCTTGTCGTCGTACCCGACCGCCAGCACGGCATGGCCGCCGAGGAGTTTTTCGTTCTTCTTGGGGAGGTTCACGACGCCCGTCTTCGCCACCTGCGGGGACTCGAACCCTTCGTAGACCGAGAAGCCGAAGACGGCCGGATAGCCGTCGGCCAGGCAGGCGCGCAGCTCGTCGAGGGTGTTGATGCGGGCGTAGGCGAGGATCTGGTGGTTGAGCGCCTCGGTGTAGCAGCCTTTTGTCGGCTTTTTCGTGAACTTGGCGATGTCGTAGGGCCATTTCTTCTCCGTGCAGGCCCCCTGCCTGGCCAGGGTCTTGATGCCGTCGCGGATCATGGCGCCGGCGTCGGTCTTCACCGTGTGCTCGATGACCCGCTCGTTGTAGTAGATGAAGAGCCGGCTCATGTCGGCGAACCTGACCTTGTCCTTGGTCATCAGATACTCCAGGGCGCCGGCCAGGGCGTTGGCCGTGCAGCTTCCCAGGTCCCCCTGGTCCTCCACGGGCGAGCAGTTCGGGCGCAGGTCCACCTTGGCGGGGAGAGTGGCCGGGAGCGGCGCCCTGCGGACGACGCCGTACATCCGGTCCCGGTTGTCCGGGATGTCGGGGAGCCAGCCGTAGACGGACTTGCGGACTGCCGGTGCTTCAGGTGCGGCGTTCTTCGTTGGCATGGTGGATCTCCTTTCACGGTGGGCTACAGTTTTATCCTTCGATCTTTTTCATCAACCTGCCGGCTATCGCGCCCCTGTCGGTTCCCATGTTGATGAACTTTCCGGGACCTTCGCCCATCTGCGCCACGAGTGCCGACTTCAGTTCCGCTTTCTGGTCGTCGGTCAGCTGGAGGAATACCTGCTCGATGGCGGACAGCGCCTGGTACTGTTCGAAGGCGGATTTTGAGCCGGTGAGCGCATCGAGGAAGATGCCGAACAACGCTGCGTCGGGTTTGACCTTCGCCAGAGCCAGCGCGGCGATCCGGTTCCCGTCGCCTCCCGACCGGAACAGCTTTTCGATCTCTTCCGGTTTATAGTTGAGGTTGTAATACAGGCTCCTCACCTGTGAGACGATGGCCCCCATCTGCACGGTCCGGTCTTTGCCCGAAGCGTTATAGGTACGAATCCGTTCGTACTCGCGGACAAGGGACGCCAGCTTCTTTCTGGCATCCGTTTCGGTCTCCCGGGAGGCGAGCACCTTCTCCGTCTGGTGCAGGAGCGTCTGGAAATTCTGCCGGTCACCATCGTCGAACTTCTGTTCCAAGGCTCCGAGGGCCCCCATACTCCTGGCCAGGAGGGCTGCCAGGTCGTCGTCGGCCCGTTTCATCTCTTTGGCCAGATGGAGACGTGCCCAGAGAAAGCCGTACAGGAAGCCGCCGATGAAGAAGAACGTGATGACGGACCCGGTGTACACGCTGCTGGTGCAGTCTCCGCAACCGTTCATCTGCTGTGCCGCGTACTCGAACAGGGTCTGAAGTCTCCCCGGGAGTGTGGTCAGCTGGGTCAACCCCGCGCCCACCAGAATCTTGGTCAGCCAGTCGGAGATCTGCTCCAGATTGGTGTTCGGCCGATAATTGCCCCCCTCCTTGCCGTCCTTCCCCGTTCCGGGAGCGGCAGAGCCGGAGCGGGGTATGCCGAAGATGAAACCGAGCAGACCGCCGGATGTGGCGGCCGCGCCGGCAATCAGGAGACTGACGCCGGCAATGGAGAAGAAGAGGGCGGGTTCGCCGCGACTTGCCGCGTAGCACAAGAGTGCCGTACCACCGGCCAGCATGAGCCTGCCGAGCAGGCAGAGCGAATCGTTGCGGTTGTCGGTCAGATCCATGAGCATGGCGATTCCTCCTGCAACAGCGGCAAACCCGTTGCGGACTGCGTCATTGCGGCGCTCTTGGTCCGCATACCTCTCCTGAAACCACACGTCACCCTGGTCGTTTCCCCCCACAGATGCCGATCGAGCCGGGCCGTGCATCCTCCACGTCACGTGCAGGGGGTCGACAGGTGACCGTTACGGGGGCGTCAGCCCAGCGAACCGTTCCAGACCTCGTAGTTGTAGGGACCGTTCTCCGACGGCTTGAAGATCGAGATGTAGGTGAGGACATGCCAGCCGATGAATTCGCGGTTCACCTGTTCGAAGGCCGCCTTGTTCCATGTCTTGCGCCAGGTGCCGGTGTTGAAATAGATCTTGTCCAGGGTCCTGCCGCCATCGAGGGGGACCTGATCCATCGGCAGGATGAGGTGCTCGTGGGTGTGGCCGTAGAGGACCAGGCCGGCCTCGCCCGACCGCACCTTTGCTTCTCCGAACGCCGCCTTGCCGTAGCCGCCGTCGCCGGTCCCGGCAAAGAAACGGTCTTTGAGCTCGACGATCTGCTCCAGGAATTTCTTGGACGTGTGTGAAGAGAGCTGGAGGGCGATCTGCAGCAGGTCGATGGTATCCGGCCAGAGGAATGTGTCCTGTTTACTGATGAACGGCACCTTGAAGAAATCGTCGACGCATTGTTCCCAGGCCCCGGTGATGGCCTGCCGGGCTGCGGACGATGCGGTCCGGTTGGAAACCATGAGGACCCAGGAGGGGGCGTCGAGGAGGGGGCGGATATTGTCCAGTTCCTTGAGCAGGTCAAAGATCCGGTCGCGTTCATCCTGGCCGAGCTTGCCTGCAGCGACCAGCCCGTCCAGTTTGCCGCCGGCGACCAGGGGGAACCTGTTCAGCAGTTCGATGACGATGGCATCGCCGATGGACGAGGCATCGCGATTGCCCGTGTAGTTGAACGTGTCGTAGATATCGCCATGGCGGGCGAACACCTTGTAGGCGGGCTCGAAAAGTTCGGTCGGGAATGGCGAACCGGCGGCAGCCGGCAACCCCAGGGCGTCGGCGACCTGTTTGCGGCAGCCGGGATAGCGGTTGACGAGCCAGTCGTGATTGCCGGTTACATAGGTGATGGCGAAGGGGACGCCTTTCTGCTCGGCGTAGCTCCTGAGTTTGTTCAATTCTGCCAGGGATGCCGCATTCTTTGCGAGGATGTCCTGGAGAATGTTCGCGACAAGCTGTTCCTGCCCGGGGCTCGCCGCATCCCACGGCCTTATGGCGTTGCCGTTTTCGAGCCAGCGGGCGGAACGGATGATGTCGAAGATATCCCCCAGCAGAACGATCCGCAGTTCTTCAAGTGGGGTGACCGTATCCGCCAGCTTGCAGAGGTTGTCGGCAAAAATCCGGAATGCCGTCGGTTTGATCGTTTCCCCGGAACTACCGTCGGTAAAATGGATATCGCTCAGAAATGCCAGCATATCGTTCCTCCTGGTTTTTGGGGGCTGCCGTTGGCCGCCCCCTGTGCGGGTAGATGCTCTTGCGGGGAGATAACGGGACCGCACCCGATCTCTGCCTGATCATCTTTGCTGTCTCCCTTCGTCGCGAGCCGGGAGGAATCCGGAAAACAAAAAGCCGCCCCATCAGCTCCTTCGCTGATCAGGCGGCTCCCTGAACCGTCACCTCGCCATTCCATCGGCCCCTCCCTGGGCGCTGCATGAAATCCGTGCCAGTAAACATACCCGTACAGGTGCCAATGTCAAGCGGTTAATTCTTTTACTTTCGTTAAAAGCTATGCACGCATGTCCCTTTCGGGATCGTTGAGGCGAAGCATGACTATTCGACAACTCCCTTCCTCTCACCCCCTCCCATCGAGGGAGGGGGGATTGTATGCATGTCGGCTAGTCAATGTACTCCTTGGTAAGTCCGTCGCAACAAACGCGGAGCCGCAGCCGGGTGGCGCCCCGCATTCTCTGACACCGTTTATGGGCATGGGTGACCGGCTGGCGAGACAGGAGAGCGGCAGGCGTGCCCGGAACGGGCGTTTGCGGAATCTGCCCGATAAACCGGTATCTTGATAGATGTTTCAAGCGGGATGGATGTGGCGACGGATGGGAACGTTTTTTACAGCTGTAAACGGGTGGGGAAAAATCCTGACAGGGCGGCTTTGCCGGGGAACGTCTCGCAACCGGCTGTTCCGCTGGCCGACGCGATGCCGATACGGTGCCCGGGAGGAGCGGACGGCGGTCGCCCCGGCGTGACCCCGGGATAGCCCGCAGGTCACGCCGGTGTCGGTTGTTACCTGGTCCGCTTGGCGAACCGGTCCGGCAGCCTGGCCAGTTTGGCGGTGTCGGGATATTTCTTCAGCTGTCGTTCCAGCCGGGCGATCCGCTCGTCCAGCGGCGGGTGGGTGGAGAACCAGGACCCTGCCTTGTGGCCGGCGGTCGCCTCGATCCGCTGCAGCTTCTGCAGCACCTCGATCAGCCCCCGCGGGTCGTAACCGGTGCGGTAGGCGGATTCCATGGCCATGGCGTCCGCCTGGAACTCAAGGTCCTTGTCCAGACCCTTGACGAAGAGCACCTCCTGCAGGTCGCCGACCATGGACTGGAACTGTTTCCCCTGGTCCCCCTTCATGGTGGCGGCGGTGATGGTCCCCACCCCCGAGAGGAACTGGCCGCGACGGATGGTGCCGAGGGCATGCTTGCCGGCCACGTGCCCCACCTCGTGGGCCAGGACCCCCGCCAGCTCCGCCTCGTTGTCCATGATGTCCAGGAGCGCCTTGCTGATGAAGATGATACCGCCGGGGGTGGAGAAGGCGTTCATCACCGGGCTGTCCAGGACGGCAAACCGGTAGGGGATGGTGGGGCGGGTGCTGTTGGCAGCCACGGCGTCCCCCACCAGATTCACGTACTCCTGCAGCCGTTCATTGGCCACCGGCTTGCCGAACCGCTGCAGCCCCTCCAGGGCCAGCGCCTCGCCGATGGTGCGCTCGGTCTGGTAGTCCATATCCTGGGTGCTGGAGAGGACCTGGGTAGCACCTGAGAGGATCTTCCCCTCCTTCGTGTCGGGGCCGATCACCTCTTTCAGGGTGTCGAAGAGGCCGGCGCGCGCGCTGCCGGCCCAGAGAACTGTCAGTACGGTTGCCGCCATGAGGAATTTTTTCATTGCCGTCTCCCTATCGATATGCTGAAACCTTTTACGGTGCGTATTCGCCGATCCTGCCCTGGCGCAGGAACGCCTTGAGCTCGGCGGGGGTCACCTGCCGGGCCAGTATCCTGTCCAGCGCCTTCTGGTACGATGCGGGCGTTCCCCGTTGTTTGGCATACTGGGCCGTCTCCGGCGACAGGCCGCGGATGCTCCGGGCGCTGTCGGCCTTGGCCGCCTGGATCTGGCTCTGCTGCATCGATTCGCCGAACAGGCCGTCGCCGCCGCCGGCCTCGGCGGCGGGCTGGGTATCGGAGATGCGCCCGGCGTAGACGTACCCTTCCTTCCCGTCGGCGGTCCGGACCCTGATCCAGCGGTCGCCCGCTTCTATCACCGTCAGCGCGGTCCCCACCGGCAGGGGGGCCACATCCGGCGACGACATCGTCGCCTCCTGTTTCAGGGCCGTTCCGTCGCTGGTGACCCAGCGCGTTTCATCCGCCATGGCCGCGGTGCCGGCCAAGGCCAGCAGCAGGGCCAGCATTGCTCCAACCGTTCTGCGCATATCGAACCTCCCTTGATGTCCACGTCTGATCAATTCCTTACTCACGCAACGCCGCTACGACGCAACGTATAAAACCATGAATCCAAGTATTGTTGAACGCCTTTCGTTGCGGCGTCGCGTGAAATGGTTCTCTCGAACGTTTTTAGTATAGCACCCCGCATCCTTATCACAAAAACCTGTCGTCACTGGTAGTCGCCGATGAGGGTGAACGCCCCCCAGTAGCCCGGATGGGGATAGCGGCTCTTCACGTGGAGCATGGCCCGCCGCAGGCTCTCCGCCTTGTCGTTGCGGCCGTACTCCCGGTAGAACTGCTTCATCAGGATGGCGGTGGAGACGTCGCTCACCCGCCAGAGGCTGGAGACGAGCGCATGGGTGCCGGCGAAGATGAAGGCCCGGTTCATCCCCACCACGTCGTCCCCCTTTTTGATGTCACCGAGCCCCGTCTGGCAGGCGCTCAGGACCACCAGGTCCGCCTTGATGGGGAGCCCGAAGACATCCTCGGCCAAAAGCTTCCCGTCGGATTTCTTGTCCGGCGCCAGGCGGATGGCGGAGAAGAGCGGGTTCACCGGATCGAACTCGCCGTGGGAGGCGAGGTGGATGATGCCGAACTCGCCGATATGCGCCCGCACCCAGCTCTCCGTGGCCTTTTCGCCGGTGAGGATGGTGACGGACGGGAAATCCCAGCGAAGCGTCCGCGCCTCCCGCTCGGCAAAGGGGAGCGCCAGGGACGGGTCACCCAGGTCCGGGTTCCCCACGGCCAGCACCCGCAGGTTCTTGGTGGGCTGGCGCCGCGCCAGGGTGTAGCGGAGCACCGAGGCCGCCGGCAGGTAGAAGAGCCGCTGCCGGTCGATGAGATAGTCCTTCCCGTCGCTCAGGGTTGCGAAGGAAAGGTAGTGGAGCGAGCCGTGGGGGATGATCCCGAGCGCCTTCTCCTCCCCCAGGCCGGCCAGGGGCGCGGCCAGGAGCTGGTCGTAGAGCGCCTTCGACTGCGTCTCCAGCGGCTCCAGGTTCTGCAGCATCCGCCGGTAGGCGCGGATCTCGCCGGCCAGCGCCTTCGCGGTCACCGGCAGGATGAAGAGCTTTGCCCCGTCCCGGCCGATCCGCCAGCAGAGGAGCCGGTCCGGCAGCTGGTAGTAGGAGAGGAGGAGCACCCCCGGTTCCAGCTCCTTCTGCACATCCTTCAGCTCCACCGGCTGCACCTTGACGAGCGACATGAGCTCCGGCCGCTGCCGCTCGATGTCCAGCAGCAGGTCCTGGTAGTCGGCCCGCAGCCGCTCCAGCGCCGCGGCGTACATGGCCTTGTCCTTTTCGGCGGCCTGGGCCAAGAGCGACTCCTGCTCCTGAATCTGCTCCCGCAGCCTGATCTGACGCTCGTACAGCTCCCGGTCCTTCGCACCGTTCAGGGAGAGCCGCTGCCGTCCCAGGATATCGATGAGGTTCCGGGCCCGGGAGCGCTCCCCTACGGCGAACGCCTCGTCGTCGCGCTTCAGGTCCACCAGGAGCGACACGAGCGCCCCGTACAGCTCCTGCTTGTCCCCCAGGAAGCCGTCTTTGAGCTGATCCAGGCGGATCTCCGCCCGCATGTTCTCCACCGTCTCCATCGCCTGGCGGTAGGTGGCGACGGCGCGCTCCGTGTCCCCCGCCGCCTGCTGCAGCCGCGCCAGGCCGAAGAGGGCGCGCCAGCGCACCTCCCGAAGCAGCATGGCGTCCGCCTCTTTCAGCGCCGTCCGGTAGGCTGCCTCGGCCGCGGCCGTATGTTTCAACGCTGCCTCCGCGTCCCCCCGGGCCAGGGAGATCTTGGCCAGGTTCACCCGGTCGCCGATGGCGCCGGCCATGGTCCCCGCATCGGTGAGGAGCGGCACCGCCGCGGCCGGGTCACCCATCCGGACCCGGGTCTGGGCCAGGTTGCGCAGATCATACGCCATGGCCCAGCGCGACTTGAGTTTCCGGTCGATGGCGAGCGCCTTGTCCAGGGTGGCGAGTGCCTCGGTATATGCGCCCGACTCGCGCTGCACCAGACCGATGTTGTTGAGCGTCGTGGCCACCTCGTCCTGGCGGACCTCCAGGTGTTGCGCCCGGGAGAGCGCTTCCCTGAGCTCCAGAAGCGCCCGCTGGTTGTTCCCCAGGGTCCACCAGATGAGCCCGCCGGTGTTCTTGGTCATCACCTGCTCCAGCGGCCATTTCTCCCGCCTGGCCGCCTTCTCCACCTCTTCCCGCTTGTCGAACGCCTCCTGGTAGCGCCCCTGGAACCAGGCGTTGTTCGCCTCTTCCAGCACGATCCGCATCCGGGTGCGCAGTTCCGTGTCGCCCGCCTTCGCGAGCGCCTGCTGGTACAGCGCGTCCGCCGCCGGGAAGTTCCCCAGGAGCCGCTGGCAGCGCCCCTGCTCCAGGAGGGTCTCCGCCTCCAGCCCGGGCTTGCCGGCTTTCGCGTAGATATCCCCGGCTTTGGCGTAATACTGTTGCGCCTCGGCATAGCGGTTCAGCCGCAGATCGAAGATCCGCCCCAGGTTGCGGTACTGCTCGGCCAGGGGGATCTCTTCCTTCAGGGTGCGCCGGATCCCCGCCGCCTCCTCGAAGAGGGAGAGCGCCGTGGGGTAGCGCACCGCGTTCTCCATCACCACGCCGAAGTCGGCCAGGGCCGATGCCTGCTCCCTGGCAAGCCCCAGGTCGGCGTAGATCCCCACCGCCTCCTTGAGGGAGGCGGCCGCCTCGGTGAACTGCTCGGCCCGCCCCTGGAGGAGCCCGAGCCGCAGGTAGGCGTCGGCATGGTCCGCCGAGTACGGCTTCTCCTTGGCTATGAGCTTCAGGAGCGCCGCCGCGTGGAGGATCGCCTTGTCCGTGTCGCCGGCGGCGTAGGCGCTCTCCCGTGCGTACCGCTCCAGGGTAGAGCGATACCTGGCCAGGTCCGGGTTTTCGGCGGTGATGGCGAGGGCGTTCTCGAAGAGTGCCAGCGCCTCGGTGTAGCGGCCGGCATTGTGGGCCTGTATCCCCTCCTTGCCGTAGGCCAGAAACTGGCGCTTGCCGAGCCGCGCCGCCTCGGCCGCGTCCGGTCCCGTATCCCCGACCAGCAGCCAGCCGGCCGGGAGCGTTGCCCGCGCCGCCCCGACGGATGCCGTGCCGTAGGCGGCGGCGAACGCCGGCGGTCCCGCGGCGGAACCGTCGGCCAGGAGGAGCGTCGGCACCCCGACAAGGGTCAGGAACTGGCCGAGGCCGTAGGCCGCATCGCGTCCTGCCCGGGGCGCCACCACCAGGGAGATGCCGTTGGCCGAGGCGAGGTCTGTGAGCGGCCGGCGCGCGCCGGTTGCGTCCTCCCAGAGGGGGGCCGTGGTCTCGCCCCTGCCCGGCTCCGACGGCACCTGGGGCAGGAGCCCGGCCCGGCCGGGGAGCACCAGGGTATGGGCGAAGTCCAGCTGCGTCTCCGGTCTGTCCGCCGGCAGCCTGGCAAACGACGCACCCGCCGGCCACCAGCCGGCCGGATCGAGCACGAGCCGCCGGAACGGACGCCGCTCCGTAAGGCTCCGGAAGAGCTGGGTAGCGCTTAAGGACCATCCCGCCACCGGCGCGTTGGCGAAGGCCTGCGGCTCCTCATACGCGGCCAGGGCCGGTGGCGTGGCGGCCAGCCTCTTGTCCAGTTCGGAACGGTCCACCGTCTGCGCCGTGACCCCCTTTGTCCCGCCGAGGGAGAAGAGGAGCCAGCGGCCGTCGGGAAGCCCGGTGAAGCGCAGGAGCGTCCGGCCGGGCATCATCTCCAGGATGTCCACCGCCTCCACCGGCTGCGGGGTCACGGCCCGGCAGAGATTACCCTCCCTGCCGGCGACGCACCCCTTCCGGTAACCGGCGAGAAGCGTCGTGAACCGGTCCCGGGCGGCCGCTTCGTCGCCCGCCGGGGCAGCCGAGGCTGTCGCCTCCTCTAGGGCCGCACCCGCCGCGGCCAGTTTGAGGAGGCCGGTCCCCGCCTGAGCATAGAAGGCGGGGAGCCGCTCCAGCTTCGCCCCGAGGAGACCGTCGACCAGGGTCTGCTCCTGCCGCTGCCTGAGCTCCAGGTAGTCCCGGTCCGCCTGCTTCGCCGCGGCGAGCCTGTCCCGCACCCGGTCCAGCTCCGCCAGGTGCGGCGCGGCCGTCGCCAGGAGCTCTCGCACCGCCGGGTCGTCCAGCTTAAGGAGCGAGCGGCCGAGGATCTGCACCCGCTCCAGCTCGCTCAGCCGCTCCAACAGGCCGAATGCCCCCTCCGGGTCGGTGGCGGCGACTGCAGCGAGCCGGGGGGCGAACCGGAGCCGGATCTCGCCCAGGCTCGCGTCCCAGGCGGTGGGGGAAAGCATGTCCAGCGCCTTGAGGGCGTCGTCGTACCGGCCGAGCGCGGCCAACGCCCGCCAGACGTAGCCGTCGGCCCGGGCGGCGCGGGCGATGTCCAACGCTTTCCGGTCGGCGGCACCGGCGGCGTCCGTAAGCCCCAGAGCCGCCAGCACCGCTCCCCGGTTCAGCTGGACCGCGGCCCGCAGGAGCTGGAGCGCGTGCCCCCCGGCGTTCCGTTCATCCGCCGTGGCCAGGGCCTGGCTCCACTCCTCCACCGCCCGGAAGAGGAGCGCCTGGCGGCTGCCGTCGGCCGGCAGCGCACCGGCCCGGCGGGCGAGGATGGCCCCCAGATCGTTGTGGAAGCGGGCCAGGGCCAGGGGGGGGAGGGTATCCCGGTAGGAGTCGGCCAGCTGCACCGTCCGGGCCTCCAGCGCCAGGAAGTCGGCCAGCGTGTCGGCCGGGGCTGTGGCCGTCAGCTCGCCCCAGTTCACCAGGTTCAGCATTGCGCTCACCGGGTTCCCCGCCTTGAGCGACAGGAGGGTGGAACGGCGAAAACCCTCGGCGGCCGCGGCCTGATCGCCCAGGGCGTAGGCCACGTGGGCGGTGCGGTGGGTAAGAAGGCCGACCCCGTACAGGTCGCCGGCATTGATCCGGTCGTTTGCCGCCGGGTAGCGCGCCAGCTGCTGCCGCAGCAGCTCCCCGGCCGCGGCCGGCTCCCCCAGCGCGGAGAGGATGCGGGCCAGGAAGGTCTCCACCAGCCGCTCCTCCTGCACGGCGGAGAATCCGTAGGCCGCCTGGGTGCTCTCCGCCTTGTTCAGCGCCACGGTGGCGTTGATGGCGATGAGCCCGCCCCCGCGGGTGACGGGTTTTTTCTGCTCCGGCGGGTACTCCTTGACAAGGGAGAGCTCGTCCCGGAAGCCGTCCCGGGCCAGTTTGAGAAGCCGCAGCCGCTCCCCGCCCGATGCTCCCTGGGCCTCCCGGTAGGCGGCGATGCTGCTTGATCGGCGGTTCGCCACCAGGTTGCCGGTGCGGCCGAGCCCCCTGTTCAGCCGGAAGGCAGCGTCAAACTGCTCACGGGCCGGGCCGAACCGCTCCGCCTCCAGGAGCGCCAGCCCCAGCCGGTCGTGCAGCTCGGCACAAGTTTCCACCAGCCGGGGCACGTCGGCGAGGCTCTCCTGCGCCCGTTTCAGGAGCGACTGCAGCTCCGCACCGAAGCGCTCCATCCCGTCCCTGTTCCACGACGGCGCATTGTCCAGGAGCGTCCGCTCCCGCGCCAGCTGCTGCTGAAGATCGCCGGCGAACCGGTCCCAGCCGCCGGAGGGGGGCGCATCGGGCACGGTGCTTCCGAGCCGCTCGAGCTCGGCGTTGATCTCCTGCTGCTCCTGCAGCGCCTTGATGGCCGCGCCGCTCAGCTCCTTCGCCTGGAAGAGCCGCTCGATGATCCGGCGGGTCAGGCGGCCGAAGAGCTCCAGCGGCCGCGCCGGGACGAGCCGCCCCTCCGCCAGATTGAGCGCCTTGGTGTAGCCGGTGATCGGGGCCTCCTTCTCGTGCATCTGGAACGCCACGGCGGCGTAGCGCCGGTAGAAGATCAGCTCGGTCTCCTCGTTGTCGAAGGGGATGCCCGCGGCGAGCCGCTGCCGGTAGTGGCTCCAGGCGGTGGCGTTACTCCCCAGGAGAAACGCGATGTTGCCGATGTTCAGGTCCAGGTTGGCGCGGTTTTCCGGGTTCTCCCGGCCCCGGTTCAGGAGCCAGGCGCGGCGGTAGAACTGCATGGCCCGTTCCAGCCCCCCCCGCTCACCCTGCACGGTCTCCATCACCTCGGCGATGTAGCCCCGGGTCTGGGGGGGATACTCGGAGTCGGGCATCCGCTCGGCGGCCCGGGCGATCCGGGCGTCCGCCGCCTGCAGGTGCTCCTTCCCCGGCAGGTAGGTCTCGGTCAGACCGGAGGCATAAAGAAGGACCGGGTCGTCCGGGTAGCGCTCAAGGAGCCGGTTGTAGAGCGCCAGGAGCTCAGCCGCCTGCCCCTGGGCCGCCACCGACTTGATGTACCCCCGGTGGGCCTCGACGCTGCGGCCGTCGTAGCGGATCAGGTCCAGGAAGGTGGCCCGCGCCGCGGAGACCTCGCCGGTGCGGTAGAGGCTCTCGCCGGCGGCCAGGGTCTTGCGGATGTAGGCGGCCCGCGCCAGCTGGTAGAGGGGTGCGTCCTCGGGCCGGCCGGCCATCTCCTTCTCGTAGAGGGCGGTCGCCTCGGCGTACCGCTCCTCCCGGTAGAGGATCTCGGCCAGGGCGAAGCGGGCCGCGGCCGTGGGGGTGGGGAGCGGCGGGAACTTCTCCAGCACGGTGCGGTAGGCGTCCTTCGCCTTCGCCCACTCGTTGTCCCGATAGTTGAGGTCGCCGATCCGGTTCCAGGCGTCCATGGCGAGCCGTGGCAGCTCCGTGCGGTATCGCTCGGCCAGGGCGGCGTAGCCGGTCCGGGCGTCTTCCCCCGGCGTGGCCAGTTGGTCCAGGATGACGGCGATGGCCGCTTCTGCCCACTCCTCCTGGTCGCCGTAGTCGCGGGCCACGCTCGTGAGCGCCTTGAGCGCCCCCTCCCCCTTCTCCAGCCGGGCGAGGAGCGCCCCGTGCCGGTAGGCGGCCTCGGCCAGGAGCGGCCGGGAGACACCGGGAACGGCAAGCGCCTGCTCCAGGAGACGGGTGGCGGCCAGCTGGTCCGCGGCGCCGGCGCCGCAGTCGGTCAAAAGCCGGGCACGGTCCACCAGCGCCCGGGCTGCCGGGTCGCCTCCCTGGCCGTGGACGGCGGCGGTCATGGCGGCTGTCGCCGCGCCGATGAGCCGTGCGCGGACCGCCGGGTCCTTTTCCCCGGCGCACGTTTCGGCCGTGGTCACCCGGAGCCGGGCGATCTCCGCCAGGGCGGCCTCTGCGGGGAAGGCGGCGTAGCGTCGGACCACGGCGCCGTAGGCCGCGGCCGCACCGTCCGGGTCGTTCCCCTTTTCCCTTAAGTGGCCGAGGGCGATTCCCGCCAACGCCCCTTCCCGACTGGGTGTCTCTTCACGGGCCAGGACGCGCCAGGCGGCCAGCCCGGCATGGGGCGGGTCGGGGGGCTGGCGGTCCATGATCCGCTGTGCCAGCTCCCACTGGGCCGCCACGCTCGCCTGCCGCGGGACCTCGCCGGAAGCCGGAAGCGACAGGAGCTGGCCGCCGCCCCCCTCGCCCCCGACGAACAGGAAACCGTCCCCCGTCGGGATCGGGGCCACCGCCGGGATGGTGCCGGCGGTGAGCGGGAAGAGAGCGGGACGGCCGTCGTTCCCCGTTTCACCGGGACGCAGGCGCCAGATCTGGCCGTTCGCACCGTCGGCTCCGGCGGAAAAACGGGTGAAGAGGATGGTGCCGTCCGGCTCCCAGGCCGGGTAGAGGTCGCGGTCGGGGCCGGCGGTGAGCTGCTGCCGCTGGCCGGTCCGCTCGTTCCAGAGCCAGAGGTCGCCCCCCGGGTCGTCCCCCCGGGAGACCAGTACCCAGCGGACCCTGTCCGGCGCCGGGGCGGCGAAGCCGGCATCGATCCCCACCGGCAGGACGCTGCTTTTCCCGGAGCGGTAGTCGAGCCGCACCAGCTCCCGACGGTCGGCGCCGGGGAGCTGCCGCTGGTAGACGATGGCCGTGCCGTCGGCGGTGAAGACCGGCGCGTCGTCCGCCGCCTCCGGTCCGGTGAGCCGCCGCGGCTCCTTGGCCCCGGAGCCCAGGTCGAGGAGCCAGATGTCCCCCTTCACGTCGTCCCGGGCGTCGGCGTAGGCGAGCAGGCTCCCGTCCCGGTTGAGTGCCGGGGCGGAGAGCCGCACCGGGCTGGTGAGGAGCAGCCGGGGGAGCTCCTGCGAAGGGGCGGCCGGCTGGAGCCAGAGCTCGTCACCCGCGTCCCCCTTCTCCACCGTGGCGATCCATTTGCCGTCGCCGGAGCGGGCGGCGTAGACCACGGAACGGGAGGTGAAGATGGCCGGCCGCGGAGCTGTCTCCGGCCGGGTGCGGGGCGCCGGCCGCGGCGCCGCCGGTGCCAGCAGGTCGTCGGAAAGGGGGGTGGCGTGGGCGGTCGCGATGCTTGCCAGCAGAAGCATGGCTATAACCACGCCTCGAAGCCGCGGCAAGAGATCCCCTCCCCCCTGGCGGGGGAGGGCGAGGGTGGGGGGGGGGGTGTCACGAAGTCGGAGACGTCCGGCTTCACCCACCCCCTGCCCCCCTCCCGTCAAGGGAGGGGGAAGCTGTCGAGACGTCTCAGATGTTCTATCTCGTCTCATTTCACGCCCCACGTGCCGTCGTCCCCCTGCACCTTGGTCCCCGGGGCGCTGTTCTGGCGGTTGATCCCGGCGAACACCCTGCGGATGGCGGGGAGGTCCTTGGCGGTGAAGTTCTCGTTGGTCTGGATCACCCGCTGCATGAGCACGTCACGGGACTGGTTCACCTCGTCGATCACCTGTTTGAACTCGTCGTCGTTGTACAGCCGGGCGAACTCCTGCATCTCCTTGGAGAGCCCCTTGGGGACCTCCCTCGGGAACGGGGTGATGAGCCCCTGGTTGTTCTCGCCCACCCAACCGAGTTTTTTGAACGCATCCAGGTCGTCGGCATGGAAGGCGATGGTCTCCATGGCGTTCACCGCGTCCTGCTGCTCCGGAGAGCGGCGCGGCGGCGCCTCGATCCGGCCGGTGGGGGAGACCCCCCGTACCGATGCCACCAGCAGCAGGTCCTCGTTCAGGCTGTTGTAGGTGCCGAGCACCTGGTTCTCCAGGGAGGTCCGCTCGCTCACCACGTTCACGTCCACCTTGGCCAGGGTGCAGCCACTCACAAGAAGCAGTGCGGCCAGCCGGCCCCATTTCATTGCGTTATTCATTGTTCCTCCTCGTCAGGGAGATCTTCCCTTCGGGGCTTATCTTGATCGTGTCCGCCCGCACCAGGTCCAGCAGCCTGCGCAGCTTCTGTATGCCGGAGAGGGTCGTGGCCATCTGTTTCTTGAGCGGCATCTCCGCGAGCCGGATCCGCTCCACTGGCGGCAGGGTGACGTTGATCCCCTTCACCTGCACCTCACCCTCCAGGCTGAAGGAGCCGTCCAGGGTACCGGCCCGCAGCCAGTTCAGGTTGCCGTTGCGCAGCAGTTTGCGCTGGGCCACCACCTGCTCGTTCCGCTCGTACGGATCGAGGGAGAAGAGCGCCCGCTCCAGGGTCTCCCGGCCGATCCGGCGCAGGTTCAGCCGCATCCTGATCCCCTCCAGCAGCTCACGCTGCCCGGTGGCGAGCGGGGCGTCCAGGGAGAGCTCGCCGGTGACCGCCGTCTCTTCTCCCCTGGTGCGGCTCCGCTGTCGCACGTCGGGGGGGAGGAGCAGGAACGTCTCCAGGTTGGAAAAGGAGCAGGCAGTGGAAAGGGCCGGCACCTCCGGCCTGAGGTCGAGCATCCCCCGCAGCCGCAGGGTCCCGCCCAGCGCCTCGGTCTGGAAGAAACTCAACCCCATCTCCTCCGGGGTCAGGAGCAGGTCTCCCTCCAGGGCGGTGAGCTCCAGCGGCACCTTGGCACCGGCCAGGGTCACACGGCGAATGGTGAAGCGGCGGCTCCCCTGCACCTGCCCCCGCAGGTCCTCCCGCACCCGGTTGGCCAGCTCGGCCGCGCCGGTTGCGCCCCTTTGCAACGGCAGGGGACGCACGAGCGAGGCGGAGAGCGGTGTCCAGCCGGTCTCCGCTGCCCGGGCCAGGGCATAGGTCCGGTCGAAGAGGAGGTCGGCGGTCATCCCCTCCACGGTGGTGCCGTTCTTGAGCTTCAACCCCAGGTCGCGCGTGGCGGCAGTGGCGTGGACCGCCAGGTTCTTGCCCCCTGTCAGGTTCAGGCGCAGCCCGACGTTCCCGGTGCCGGCCACCTCCACCCCGCCGGGTACCGGGGTCAGGGTCGCGGGGAAGCGGGCCGTCACGTCGGTCGTCAGGGTGGCGTCGAGCCGCTGCAGGAGCAGAGCTGTCGTGAGCTTGTCCTGGTCCATGAGCGCGTCGAGCCGCCCCACCGTCCCCTCACCCTGCTGGCTGAGGCCGAGGGGCAGGAGCTGCATTTTTTCGTGCAGCGCCAGGCTCTGCCAGTTGTTCAGCGCCCCATCCAGGGAGAGGGTGCCGCCCTGGGGCGGCAGCTTTGCCCCGGCGCCGGGAAGCCCGCTCAGGCCACTGAAGGCGATCTCCCCTCCGGCCTGGATCGTACTCCCCTTCGCCGGCAGCACCAGCCGCACCGGCCGGGAGGTGCGCAGCTCGGCCAGGGTCAGCTTGCCGCTGGCCAGGGGCCAGACGAGCCTTCGGTTCGCCAGGGTCAGGGTCAGGTCACCCCGCTCCAGCAGTCCCAGGGCAGCCCGGGCCAGCCGGAGCGGGTTCTTCTCCCGGGCAGGCGGTTTGATCCCCACCGGCGCCGCCAGACTCCAGGCGAGGCTCGTGATCCCGCCGGCAGAGGCGCCCTTGGGAAGGAACGGTGCGGCCAGCGGCAGGGCCCGGTCCAGGTCCACCCGGAGGGTGCCGGTGGTGGTCCCTGTGCCGCCCGCAAGGGAACCGGTGCCAGCCAGCTGCAGGGCCGCGCCGCTCTTGAGGGTGACGCTGGCGCGCTCCATTGACGGGGTTGTCCCTTTGACGGCAGGAAGCCGGATGCCCGCGGCGGTGACCAGGGCGTCGACCGGCAGCGGCGGAAGATTCTTGCCGGCGGCGGCCGCCTTCACGCTGCCGGCGGAGAGTCGCAGTTCCGGCAGGCTGATCTGGATCTCGCCGGACTCCGTTGCCTCGGCCCGGGCCGCGAGCTGCTCATGCACCTTACTGACGGTCAGCCGCGGCCCCAGGTCGGCCTGCTCAAGCGCCAGCGTCTGTGTCAGGTCGAGCCGGGCGCTTACCCTGCGCGGCGAGCGACTCCGCAGGTCCAGATCCGTGATACTGGCCTGCGCACCGCCGTTCATGCCGTCCAGCACGACCGGTTGCCTGCCGCTGAGAACGCAGCGCTTCGCGCTCCAGGCGAGCGCAGCATCGACGCGGGTCGGCCGCATCGCCTCCAGTGGCATGACCGCCTGTTCGACCCTGGCCTGCACACCGTCGACGGTCAATCCGCCCTTCGCCTGTTTGATGCGCGCATGGGGCAGCTCAAGTGCAAGCCCCGAAACCCTGACCTCGCCCTTTGAGCGTCCCTGCAGCCGGGCCGTGAGTTCCTGCAGCCGCAGCTCCCCGGCCAGCTCCGTGACCGGCAGCGGCTTGGTCAGGAGCGGCCCGGCCAGGGCCAGCGCCTGTCTGAGATCGACCCGCACCGGGCCGAGCCGGGCACTGAGGTCCCGGTCCTTGCTGGCGGGCCGGTCCACGGTTGCCTCCCACCCCGCATCCAGCATTGTGCCGATGTTGAGCCTGCCGCCCGTGAAGCGCACCTGCTGCCGCCGGTGGTCGGAGGCGATTTTCTGGTGCAGCTGCAGCTCCAGCGGCCCGATCCGCCCCCCTTTCAGTCGCCCGCCGCTCAGGGCGAGGCGGGTGCCGGTCAATGCCGCGTCCGCGTGGAGATCCTGCCTCTTGTCGACCGTTGCGTGCAGGTTCAGCGTAACGGCCCCCTGCACCCGCGGTGTCGCCGGCGGCAGGAGCGGCCCGGCCGCCGCCGTCAGCCGGGGGAGGTCGAGCCGGAGGCGGGTGCGGATGCCGTCCCGCTCCAGCAGCCCGCCATCCACCGTCAGCGTTCCGCCGGGGAGCGTGGCCGTGACCGCCAGCTGTGCACCGGCCGGACGGATGCGATGCGCGGCGACGAGATCCTTGATCTCCGCCGAGAGCGACAGCCCCTCCAGCGTTCTTCCGTCCACCGTCAGGTCGCCGCGAACGCCCGCGGTGATCGGCCGGTCCGCCAGGGACGGCATGGCGAGCCGGATATCGCCCCGGTCCAGGACCAGCGTCCGGCCGGTTTTCGGATCACGGAACTTGAGGTGCAGCGGCCCGATTGCCACCTGCAGTCCCAGGTCCAGCGGCAGGGATTTGTCCATCGCCTCCAGTTGCTGGATCGCCTTGGCGATGGCGGTCAGCGGGTCTCTGGCCGGTTGTGCCGGCGGCGGTTTCGGGGGGCCGGGGGCCAGGTCGGCGCTAACGCCATCGACCCGCAGGAGCAGGTCGACCCGGGGCCGGCCGTGCAGGTAGGCGACGCGGGGGACGAACTTCAGATCCCCTACGGAACTCCGGATAAGGGGGGCCGGACCGTCCCCCAGGATGAGCCCCCTGAGCGCCAGCCCGTCGCGCCATGAAACGGTCAGCGCCGTCCAGGAGACCGGCCGCTTGAGCGACGTTGCCAGCGACCGTCGGAGTTTGGCCTGGACCGACGGGAGGGAGACGATGGCCGGCAGCGCCGCGATCACCCCCGCCAGGAGGAGCAGGACGACGAGAGCGGCAAGGGAGGTGCGAAGCAGGAGGCGACCGATGCGGACCGTGCGTATGTAGTTCAGCAGGCGATGTTTCATCAGGGAGTTCCGCGTGAAGTGCGATGTGGAAAGATTGTACCCGATTGCAGGTCCATTTCCAGGGCCGGTGACTGGGGGTGTCCGGTTGATTGTACTCTCAATAAGTTCTGAACGTAAGAGGTGAACTGTTGAGCGGTGCCCCCGCGCAGATGTCGTCCGCTTCCGCTGTTGACCGCCGGGGGGCGGGAAAATGAGCGAAAAAAACAGCTGAAATATAAAACGTCGTTTACTGCGAAGTCGGGTAAATTCTGTTTTGTTAAGAAAAAATAAGAGGTTACGAGGGATTGAGCAGTATTTTTTGTCCTAATGTTCTGGGAGATGCCGACGATAAGGATTGTAAAACATCCAACCGTCACTCACCGGTTCAGCCGGCATTACTTACATCTGCAAAGGAATCGTGCTATGGGTATCTTCAAGTTCAAACGCAAGGTAGACGCGGGGAATGGGGTTGTTTCGCTGCAGAGCAGTGTGGCCGGCCTGAAGGGGGAGCTGGAAAAGGTCCGTATCGTTCCCACCTTCGTCAGTGCCTATGTCTCGCCGCACGTGGATATCAACCAGGTGGCGTCGACGCTCTCTTCCCGGTTTCCCGGCGTCCCCATGTCCATCTGTTCCACCGCGGGCGAGCTGCACGCCAGTGCCGACCGGCTGTACTGTCCCACGGGCGACCGGTGGGACCGGGTGGTCGTCCTCTGTTTCGACGCCTCGGTGATCGCGGCGGCGGAGGTGGTGAGCGTGCCTTTGGGGTGCGAGGACCTGCGCCAGGGGAAGGTGGGCGTTTCCCTGAAGGATCGCGTGCAGCGGATCAGGCAGTCCATCTCCGGGATCAGGGTGGGCATGGAGATCGACCACCGCAACACCCTGGCCTACGTGCTGTTCGACGGGCTGTCGGCCTCCGAATCGTTCTTCTTGGAGGCGCTGTACGAATCGGGTCGGTTTCCCTGCCTGTTCGTGGGGGGCTCTGCCGGCGGGACCTTCGATTTCCGCAACACCTGGCTGCACGACGGCAAGAAGCGGCTGGAAAACCACGCCCTCATCGCCTTTTTGAAGACCGCTCCCGATGTGCGCTTCGGCGTGCTGAAGAGCCAGAACTTCGACCCGGCCGGGAGCAGCTTCAAGGTGCTCTCCGCATCCGTCGAGCAGCGCTTCGTCAGGCAGGTCGTCGACGGCCAGGGGCGGATCACCGGTTTCATCGATGCCCTCTGCGAGACGCTGGGCTGCACGCCGGCAAACCTGGAGGCGAAACTGGGCGACTACTCCTTTGCCATCACGGTGGGGGGGGAGCTGTACGTCCGCTCCGTAGCCAAGCTCGATACGGCGGAAGGGAAGGTCCACTTCTACTGCGACATCGCACCGGGCGAGGAGCTTGTACTGGTGAAGCGGACCGGACTTGCCGCCAACCTGGAGAAGGATTTCGGCCGCTTCATGCAGGGGAAGTCGGGCCAGCTCATTGCCGGCATCCTCAACGACTGCATCCTGCGCCGGCTCTGCAACCAGAGCGAACTGGGGAACGTGGGGAAGGTGGGCGGCGCCGCGGTGGCCGGATTCTCCACCTTCGGCGAGATCCTCGGTCTGAACCTCAACCAGACGCTCACCGCCATCTTCTTCTTCCGGGTGGCGCGGGGGGCGGGTTTTTACGACGAGTACGTGAACAACTTCGTCGCCCACTACGGGGAGTTCAAGGCGTTCTTCCTGCGGCGGCAGATCGCCAAGCTGAACGGGCTGGCACAGGTGGTGGTGCGGCAGATCGAGGATTTCAAGGTCCAGCAGTACGAGAGCCGGATGGACGCCCTGGGGCTCGATCCTTCCATGGCACGCCTCTTTGCCGGCCTGAACGATCTGGGCAATACGCTGTATCAGTCGCACAGCCAGCGGGAGGCGATGGCCGGCCAGCTGGGTTCATGCGCCGATGACCTGTACGGCTCCGTCGACGACCTGTCGTCACATATCGAACAGCAGGTCGGGGCGATCCAGCAGCTGGGAGCGACCGTCTTCGAACTGAGCCAGCAGGCCACCATGACGGCGACGAGCGCGCGGGAACTGGCCGACGACAGTCTCCGCATCCGGAGCGTGGTGGAGATCATCGAGCAGATCTCCGACCAGACCAACCTGCTGGCGCTCAATGCGGCCATCGAGGCGGCACGTGCCGGCGACAGCGGCCGCGGATTCGCGGTCGTGGCCGACGAGGTGCGGAACCTGGCGGAGAAGTCCCGTACCAGCGCCCTGGAGATCGGCGCGAACATCTCGCGCCTCTCCACCGAGATCGGCACCGTCGCCCACGAGATCGAAACCCAGTCCGGTGCGGTAGACCAGCTTTCGTCGCTTCTGGCCATCATCGAGGAGTCGAGCGGGCGGACGACCGAAACGTCGAGCCATACCAAGGGGGTGGCGGATACCCTGAAGCAGATGACCCGGTCCTCCGGCGGGGGGTTCTGAGTGAAACGGGATGAATGGTCCTGCGCAGCATGTCGTTAATGATATACTGATCGTATGAGATGCCACACGCGAGGCGGGTCAGGAAACCGGCTGCACAGGGATTCAGAGAGTGGCGTTTGATGCGTTAAATGACGTTGAAATCCGGCCCGGCCCCTCGCAACCGACCCTCACGGCAGCAAGGGAGCTGACGAGCAATGACCGTCGAATACATCAAGGCATTTGCCTTCTTGCAGGAGGTGAATGCGGCGGGGCGGCTCTGGGTGGCGCGAAGCGTGTACAAGAACATCTACGCGCAGGAGGTCGGTGACGGGGAATACTCCCTGCCGGTCTGGTCGACGAAGGAGCGGGTCGTTGAATACCTGAAGAACGCGCGGCCGCTGGGACCGAAATACGAGCCGGACGAGGTGCCGCTGGACGTCTTCACCGGGGCGTGGCTGTCGGACGTGCGGATGAATATCTCCGAGGTGCAGATCAACCCCGACGGCAGATCAACGAGGGTTCTCGTCCTCACCAACGAGGAGTTCACGGCGGCACAGGCCGAAAGCAACAGGGTTGACCGGGCTGACCGGTTATAGCGGGATGCGCTTCAGGGGGGGCCGAAAGGGGACCTCCCTTTTTCGTATCCGCACCGGCACGCTCAGTCGCTGCAGAAAAAGCGCCGGCAGACGTCGGGGCGGTGTGCGTAGATGGTGCACCGGCCGTGGGAGAGGAACTCGCAGCCGTTCTCGATGACGAGCGAGTGGTGTCCGGTGAGGGAGAACTGGAGGCGGGTCGCGCCGAGCCCCTCCAGCCGCACGTACTCGTCCCAGGTGAGGGGGACGCTGATGAAGGCGCGGCAGCAGGCGCCGCCGCACTCCCGGCACCGCCCGTCGTCGTCCAGCGGGCTGTCGAGGAGGATGCCGTGTTTCTTCGTTCCGGAACGGCGATTCCACGACATTGCGGGTACCTCACGTGCGGCGGGCGGTTACGACCCTTCCCCGGTCCGGCTGTAGAAATGCGTCAGGAACTCGGCGTCCCGGGGCGACAGGTCGAACCGGAAGATCGCTTCCCGGACCAGCGGTCCCACCGGCCGGTCCGGCTCCTCCTGCAGGTGGGCGGACACCCACTTGACCGCCCGGCGTATCTCGTCTCCATCCGGCAACAGATCATGCATGACGTCTCTCCTTCCGGTGCTGCGGTTCAATATGTCGGTTTCGGCTGTCCATCCCGGTCCCGCCGGAATGGACAGCCGCTCCGTCCGTGCTATATTGGTGTGAGCCTGCCGCGCGACGGCACCCCTCTGCCGAGGAGAAGGCGGCGTGTCGTCCGCGTCGCGGTCAATGGCACACCTTCAGGGAGGAGCGGGTCATGCTGAAAGAGTTTAAAGAGTTTGCCGTAAAAGGCAACGTCGTCGACATGGCGGTGGGGATCATCATCGGCGGAGCGTTCGGCACGATCGTCAAGAGCCTCGTGGCGGACGTGATCATGCCCCCCATCGGCCTCCTGCTGGGCGGGGTGGACTTCTCCAACCTCTTCGTCACCCTGAAGGAGGGGAAGAGGTTGGGGCCGTACCTGACCCTGGCACAGGCCCAGTCGTCGGGGGCGGTCACCATCAGTTACGGCATCTTCCTCAACGCTCTGGTCAGTTTCCTCATCGTGGCGTTCTCCGTCTTCCTGCTGGTGAAGGGGATCAACCGGCTGAAACGGGAGGAGGCGCCGGCGGAGCCGACCACGAAGGTGTGCCCCCGCTGCACCTCCGCCATTCCGATCAAGGCGACCCGCTGTCCCCTCTGCACCTCCGAACTGGAGTGACCGGGGCCTATCCCGCGAAACCGAACGAGGCATAGTGGGCGGCATCTCCGATCTCGCCGGTCAACGCCAGCGGCGGATCGGCGAGAAAAAGCGCCAGGTGCGCCGACGTGTCCGCCGGGTCGAGCAGCCCCTCCTCCTTGAATGACATGAACCGCCGCCAGGTGCCGGCACCGAGCGTGTGCGGGCCGGCGGCGCGGATATGCTCCTGCATCCCCGTATCCATGACCCCGGGGTCGAGGCCGTTGACGCGGATGGCGTCGGACTTCAGCTCCAGCGCCAGGATGCGCGTCAGCTGGTTCAGCCCCCCCTTCGCGATGCAGTAGAGGCCGAACGGGGAGAGGGCGCAGCTCCCCAGTCCCGAGGTGACGTTGATGATCGCCCCGCCGCCGCGGCGGCGCATCTGCGGTGCGACGGCGCGGGCAAAGAAGAACGCCCCCTTCAGGTTGACGGAGAGTGCCCGTTCCCATTCCGTTGCGGTGACCTCCTCCATCTTCACGAACGGCTCGACGATGGCGGCGTTGTTCATCAGGATGTCCACGCCGCCGAACCGCTCCGCCGTCGCCGCCACCACCCGTCGCGCGGTCTCCTCCTCCCCCACGTCGCCCGCCACCGCGAGGCAACGGTCGTCTCCGATCAGCCGGACCACCTCATGAAGCTCGGCCTCCGTCCGGCTGACAACGGTCACCGCCGCCCCCGCCCCGGCGAACGCCAGCGCCGCGGCACGCCCGAGCCCGCGGCCGCCGCCGGTCACCACCGCAACCGTCCCGGAAAGATTCGTCGCGCTCTGCATGGTCGTGTCCCCCTCTGCGTTGCCGCCGCTGACGTCAGGATACGCTTTTCAGCCTGTTCAGAATCCCGCCGAGCAGTGCTTCCCGTTCCTTCAGTTCCGCGTGCCACGCCTTGTTGTCCGTCTTGACCCGCTCCGTCGACAGGTCGGAGAGGCACGATTCCAGGACATTGATCAGTGTTGCCGCTTCCTTTACGGTCAGTTCGAAGGCAGACATGGCGACTCTCCTTTCTGCAGCTGTGCACGTCCCTGATATCATGGTAGAACCAACCGGGGCGTCGGTCAAGGCACCGGTCAGCATCGCCCGTGCCGGTCGGCAGGCCGCGGTTTTGTGTAGTACACTATCGTCAGACAGCGTAAGAAGGAGGAAACGATGGAGATACGTACCCCCTACGCGTTCGGCAGGACGGTGGAGTCTTCCTTCGGGGCGACGGAGAAGAGGGTCCGGGAGGAGCTGCAGAAAGAAGGGTTCGGCGTTCTCACCGAGATCGACGTGACCGGCACGTTGCGGGAAAAGCTGGGGAAGGAGTTCCGCCGGTACGTCATCCTCGGCGCCTGCAACCCGGCACTCGCCTGGGAGGCGTTCAGCCGGGAGCTCACTATCGGCACCCTGCTCCCCTGCAACGTGGTCGTCTACGAGGCCGACGACGGCGGTACGGCGGTGGTGGCCATGGACCCGGTGGCGGCGCTGTCGCTCGTCGGCAACCCGGAGGTCGCGACCCTGGCGGCCGACGTGAAGCAACGGATTGAACGGGTGCTGGCGCGGGTCTGAGGGGCCGCCGATCCCTGTCCGGGTGCGGCTTGGTATAGCGTCCCCGCTGGTCGCGTTCGAACGGGGAGCCCCCTGACCGGTGTTATCCGATCCCCGCCGCCCGCCGGTGAATGGAGTTGGCACATCCTTACGGGAATGTACACTGCGGCACAAAATCGCTGCAGCGGATGGACGATAATAGTCAACCATCCGCGGGGATGGAGCGGAAAGCCTGCCGGGTCTCACCGAGACTGCCGGGTTGCCTGATCGTGTCCGACGGGACTTTTCAAGGGAGGGCCGTCACCTGTCTTCCCTCCACCTGGTTCGCCGTTGCCCCCGTCCCTCCATCAGCATGAGCAGGAGCAGACCGGTGGTGAACCCGCCCACATGGGCGAAATAGGCCACGCCGCCCCCCTGCAGCATCCCGCCGCCCCCCAGGAGCCAGGCGTTGAGGTACTGGATGACCGCCCAGTAGCCGATGATCAGGTAGGCGGGGAGCTCGAAGGTGGTGAAAAAGAAGAAGATCGGCACGAGGGTGAGGACCTTGGTCCGGGGAAAGAGGAGCAGATAGGCGGCGAGCACCCCCGCGATGGCGCCGCTCGCCCCCACCATCGGGATGGTGGAGGCGGGATTGCTCAGGACCTGGGCGAGGGCCGCGGCGATCCCGCAAAGGAAGTAGAAGACGAGGAAGCGGAACCTGCCGAGGGTGTCCTCGATATTGTCGCCGAAGATCCAGAAAAACAGCATGTTGGAGCCGATGTGCAGCCAGCCGCCGTGGAGGAACATGGAGGTGAAGATCGTCGGCCATGTCTGCAGGGGATGCGCCATTAACTGCTTCGGCACCAGCGCCAGGTGGCTCGACAGGCCGCCGACGTAAGTCCGGGCCCGGACGACCCCGTAATCGGTCATCACGCGCACGGTCCTGTAGTGCCCGGTGAGACGGTCCTGGATGAACATCGCCACGTTGAGGGCGATCAGCATGACCGTCACGATGGGAAAGGAGCGGGTGGGGCGGTAGTCCTTGAGCGGTATCATGGGGGCTTCCGGCGGCGGTGGGCGCGTGCGGACGCTGGATGCATCCGCTGTCCTTCAATATGGGTCAGGGGGAGGTCGCTGTCAAGGGCTGAGTCTGCCGAAGAACCCGGACAAAATACGGTTGACAGTTACTGGACGACCGGTCAGTTCCTGGGCCATGGAGAGAAGGGCACGAAAGAGGAGATCCTCGCCATCGACACGGGGCTCACCCGACGACGTGCAGATAAACTACGCCTGAACCAGGCCGCTGCACCTGGACCAGTGGCCGATTTCCCCCGGGAGTCGGCCATTTCCTTTTCCGGGCGTGGTGTGGCGGCAGCTCCTTTGTTCGCCAGAAAGGGGGTTTCTCTGTCCCCGTTGTCACAAAAAGAGGTCAAGAATCTCCCTTTCCCGTCGATATGCTTTGTTAGCTGCGGATAATTATGAAATGCTTTTGCCGGTAACGCTCGTGATGGACCTCAGGAGCGTTCTGTTCGTTGGAAAACAGACGTTCCCTGGCAGGTAAAACCGGTTTCGATGGCATGATGACGACGTGTTCCGCTGCCTCGGGCGGAACGGTCGCCCTGTGACGGTACCGCATCTGTTACGGAGGGATAAACCGATGAGCCTGAGTATCAACACCAACATCCTGGCGATGAACGCCCGTTTCTCCATGTTCAATGCCGACAACTCCGTGAGCAGGTCGCTGGAGAGGCTTTCGTCGGGGCTTCGGATCAACAGGGCGGCGGACGATGCGGCCGGACTGGCCATCAGCACGCAGATGAAGGCGCAGATCCGCAGCCTGAACCAGGCCAAGCGGAACACCCAGGACGGCGTATCGCTCCTGCAGACGGCGGACGGGGCGCTGGACGAGACCCGGAACATCCTGCAGAGAATGCGCGAACTCTCGGTCCAGGCCGCCAACGGTGCCCTGTCCGCCAGCCAACGCGGCAGCATCCAGAACGAGATGGACCAGCTGACCCGGGAGGTCGACCGGATCGCCGCCACCACGGAATTCAACGGCACAGTCCTTTTGCGCGGCATGCCCGGTGCCACCGCCGTATCAGGCGCCGCCCTGTCGGGGGGTACCGACGCCGCACCGGCCGTGGCGGCCACGGGGAGCGTCAGCCTCACCGGCAATCTCTCCACGGGTACGGCCGGCACGGCGGGCGTTGCGGCGACCGGCGCCATCGACTTCGATGCCGGCAACCTGGCGGCGGGGTCGGCGGGGGCACCGGCGGTGGCGGCCACCGGCGCCGTGCATCTCGATGCCGGCAACCTGACGTCGAACGTAACGGGGGCGCCGGCGCTGGCGGCCACCGGCGCGGTCGATCTGAACGCCGGCAACCTGACGGCCCAGGCGACGCCGGCCATCGCCGCCACCGGGGCGATCAACCTGACCGGCAACCTGACGGGATACTCCTTGGCTACAACGGCCCAGGGCACCATCGCCATTCAGTC
>JAJYBI010000032.1 GCA_021779095.1 Deltaproteobacteria bacterium | reverse complement strand
GCCGATGATACTGCACGGGTAGCTGTGTGGGAAAGTAGGTCGCCGCCGGGAATTAATTGAAAACGCCCCATCACGCTAGTGGTGGGGCGTTTTTGCGTCTGCGAGGTCGTTCGGTCTATAAGTATCGTGGTCTTGAATAGTATTCATTCCCCTGCTCTGTTATGCTTATAGCATGTTGATTGAGATGCATGCCCATACTTCGGAGCATTCTTCCTGCAGCTGTATTTCCGCAGTTGATCTCGTCCGCAGGGTACACACAAAGGGACTCCAGGGAATTGTTATAACTGATCACCATTATCTCTGGTCCCTCGATGAAATGAAGCGACTGCGCCGTTCTGCCGAGGTCCCCGATCATTTCCTCATCATGGCGGGACAGGAACTGCATACCGTGGATTGCGGGGATATCCTCATCTATGGCGCTGATCACACCTTCCCGCGCGGAACCTCACTTGCGGAGGTCCGTTACGAGTCTCCTGAAGCGGCACTTGTGTGGGCTCATCCCTATCGCGGCAGCAGCGACCCCGCCCAACGTGACCTGCTGAATCCCGTTCTCGATGCAATCGAAATCTTTAACTCCAACCATACCACCCGCGGTAATATCCGCGCGTTACAGGATTGGCATCGGTACCGGTTTACGGCCCTCGGGGGCACGGATACGCACAGTGGAAGTTATGCCGGTATCTATCCGACCATCTTCGATCATCCTTTATGCGATGTCCTTGACCTTGCCGCTGAAATCCGTGCCGGCCGCTGTCGCCCGTTTCTGAAGGAAATCCCCCGGTCTGGAGCAAACAGTCATGTTATTGAGGTTGCCATCGGTGCCAAGGGGAGCGACGAGGTGCGGGAACGGATCATCATCCGCTCAATGGATTCCAAGACTCGTTGGCGATCCGCCGATCGTGCATTTGCCATCGTCAGGGAAATTGCTGCTCACGGTTTTGACGGCGGTATGTTTCGTGTCCCGCGCCCCATTGACGAAGATCCGGATACGATGACTCTCATCGAGCAGGGATTGCGTGGTAAATCTCTCTACGACCGACTGCTGACCGCTTCGGATGACGATGCACAAACCTTGCTTCAACTTTCAGCCCGGTGGTTGGCCCGACTCCACGAATGCCGTCTGCGGGTCACACCGCCCGAGGAGTTCCTGCCGCGTGAGGAGCAGCGTCTCGACCGGTACGTGGAGCGTTTCGCGGCTATCGACCACAAGCATACGCTCAAGGCACGCGCCATCCGCGATGCGGTTCATGCCGAAGAGGAGCGGATCGTTGCCGGCTGGCCTGAGCTGCTTGTTCAGGGACACGGCGATTACCATCTGAAGAACATAATTATCGGCCAGGACGTCAATGATCGACGTGATACCCTGTATGCGGCGGCCATCGATTTCGAAAGCTCCTACTGTCTGCCTCGTGCTTTCGATGTGGGATGCTTCCTGGCCCAGTTGCGTAACCAGCTGTTCCGACATCCGGAACTTCTTGATCGCTTGAAAGACGGGCTGTTCCTGCAAGCGTACCTTGGTGCGTCCACCGGCCTTCCGCAGGACTTCCTGCGCCAGGTGGAGCTGTTTCGCGCCCGCACCAACCTGAGTATTGCCGCCTATCTGGTGAAAGTCGGTCTGGGGGACAGCGACGACCTCTGGCGGGTGCTGGTGGAAGCGGACCGAGCTCTCTGCGAAGCCCAGACCGTGTGAAGGTGAAAATCACGGCCAATGGGGTATACTGGCGGTAACTATCAATTCAATGGAGGACTATACAGATGCTGAGCAAGAAGATGTCGGCCGCTTTGAACAAGCATATGAACACCGAGCTGTACTCGGCGTATCTCTACCTGAACATGTCGGCCAGTGCGGCCTCTACAGGTTTCAAGGGGGCGTCGAACTGGTTCATGGTACAGTACCAGGAAGAGATGATCCATTTCATGAAGTTCTACACCTACCTGAACAGTCAGGGAGAGCAGGCGATCGTCGGGCAGATGGCCGCCCCCCCTTCGAAGTACGGCTCTCTGCTGCAGATGATGGAAGACACCCTCAATCACGAGCAGTTCATTACCAAGTGCATCAACGAGCTTACCGACCTGGCGGTGAAGGAGAAGGACCATGCCTCCCAGATCTTCCTCCAGTGGTTCGTCACCGAACAGGTGGAGGAGGAGGAAAACGACCGTGAACTGATTGGCAAGCTCAAGCTCGTCGGTGACAACGGCTACGGCCTGCTCATGCTGGATAATGAGCTGGGAACCCGCGTGTTCACTCCGCCGCCGACGACGGCCGCCTGATAGCAACGGGAGACGGATAGATGAAGGTGCGTTTCTGCGCGCATAACAAGGGAAAGGGTAAGGTGGTGAAGCGGCTCAGGGAGTCGCATCCGAAACTCGACATGAAGGTCAAGGATTGCATCAAGAAGTGCGGCCCCTGCCACAAGACCCCCTTTGCTGCGGTGAACGGTAAAACCGTGGCGGGAATCGACAGCGACGATCTGTATCGCAAAATTCTCAAGGAGATGGGAGAGTAGATTCTCTCTGCCTGTCGTCAGACGCACGAAGGCCCGTCAGCTAAGGCGGGCCTTTTTCATGATGGTGCATTACGTTCGCCGCAGCGCTGGTAATGGTGCATGTACCGGTAGTCGATGATCTGTTTCAACAGGTACGCGATGCGCCCTGCCAGCACCCACGATCCGCGGATCATGAGTCCGGAACCGTCTCCCAGGTTCAGGATCTGCAGAAAACGTTTCTGGGGTGAGAATGGAGAAAGTGAGGTCCCGTTTATCCTCGCCAGGAGGTTGGCGAAGAGAACCGGCCCTTGTCTGACGGCGTAGACACCGACCCGCGTCAGTCTGCCGTCCGGCGGGGTGATGCAGTCGCCGCCTCCCAGCAGTTCCGGATGAGTCACCGCCTGCAACCGGTCGTTCACCAAGAGGGAGCCGTCGTCGGCAACCGGCAGGCCGGAATCCCGAAATATGGCCGGTGGGGTGACCCCCGTGGCAAGCAGGGCCATCTGGAACGGGAGCTCCTGACCCGTTGGCAGCAGTGCCGAGTTGTCGCCGAATCGGGTGACACGCGTCTGTTCGTGGATGGCGATGCCGCGGGATGCAAGGGAATGGCGCGCCGTCTTCTGTGCCTTTGGCGGCATTCCCGCCAATAGCGTACCGCCGGTGACGAGGGTAACGCGGGCCGGACGTCCGGCATCCCGGGCGAGACGCCAGAGTGCGCCGGCCAGCTCCACACCGGCCGGACCTCCTCCAACGACCAGGAGCGACGGTTCGACCGCTTCGGCGAGGAGTTCTCGGACACGGTTGCGGGCGGCCAGCAGCCCGTCAATCGGTTTCGCCGGGATGACGTTCGCCTGCGTCGGGGACGGAAGCACGACACTGCTTCCCACGTTGCAGGAAAGGGTATCGTAAGGGATGCCGGTGCCGTCCTGAAGGATAAGACTGCGGTTGACGGTGTCGATGCGGTGTGCGGTGCCGATGACGCAGGAGCCGCCGCCCCGCTCGGCGAGGCAGGCCACGTCGAAGCGGATATCCTGCGGCCGGCAGGTTCCCGCCAGCATGGCCGGCGCCATGCCGGAGTAGTAGTGGTAGCGGTCCGGAGTCACCAGCGTGACCAGTGCGCCTCGGGCCGTCAGCTCCGCAAGGCGGGACAACGTGTACAGGTGGGCATGACCGCCACCCGCGAGGACCAGTCGGTGCCTCATCGTACTGAGCGGTACCGGCGGTGGAACGGCGTTTCGCCTTCCGTCGCCGATATGCCGTGATCCGGGTTGGCCCGCAGGTGCTCCAGCACCTTGAAGACGGTCTCCGGATCATCGGCAGATTCCGATTGAATCGCAATTTCATCCAGCGAGAGCTCGCGGCCATCGGCCCGGCGCAGGCATGTCAGGATCCGTTTCTGGGTGTCCAGCACGGCGGAGGCCGTCTTCTTGCCCGCCTCCACCCCCGGTTGGTGATAGGCGTTTATCCCCACGAGCGATGCATACAGGCCGACGGCCCGTTCATACAGGGCGATGAGTACACCAACGGTACGGGCATCCAGCGAATCCACCGTGAGGGTAAGCGACTCCCTGCCGTTTTCGTGGAGAGCCTGACGGGTACCGAGATAGAAGCCGGACAGATAGTCTCCGGAGGTAACGTCGTTTTCCACCTGCAGTGACGTCCCATCCCGATCCCTGAGCACCTCGATGAAGGTGACGAAGAAGTTGGGCACTCCTTCCCGCAACTGCTGGACGTAGGCGTGCTGGTCCGTGGACCCCTTGTTGCCGTAAACCGAGATCCCCTGGTGAACCACGTTCCCCGCCAGGTCACGTTCCTTGCCGAGCGATTCCATGATCAGCTGCTGCAGGTAACGGGAGAAGAGGAGCAGACGGTCCTTGTACGGGAGGACCACCATATCCTTCGCCCCCCGTCCGTCCGTGGCATAGTACCACATGAGCGCCAGCAGCGCAGCCGGGTTTGTAGCCGTCCCACTGGTGCGGGTCCGGTCATCGCAGTCCCGAGCACCGGACAAAAGGGCTTCGATGTCCAGCCCCTGCAGTGCCGCCGGCAACAGCCCCACTGCCGAGGTCTCCGAGGTACGTCCTCCCACCCAGTCCCACATCGGGAACCGGGCGAGCCATCGCTCCGCCTCGGCGGTTTTGTCCAGCTCGCTCCCCTTGCCGGTCACCGCCACCGCGTGCCGGGCAAACGCGAGCCCCTTGGCCTCGTAGGCGGCCTTCGCCTCCTGCATGCCGTTTCGTGTCTCCTTGGTTCCCCCGCTCTTGGAGATCACCACGGTCAGGGTTTCCGCCAGATGCCGGCCGAGGGTGGCGATGACCCGGTCCATGCCGTCCGGGTCGGTGTTGTCGAAGAAATACGGCTGCATCCGGTCGCCCGGATTCCCCAGTGCGTCGGCCACGAACTGTGGTCCCAGGGCCGACCCCCCGATCCCCACCACCAGCAGGCGGGTGAATCTGCCGCCCGATTGCGGAGCGATCTCACCGTGGTGCACCGTCTCCGCGAACTCCTTGATCGCCTGCAGGGTAAATCGGATCTCGGCGGCGATCTCCGTTGCTGGTGCAAGTTCAGGTGCCCGCAGCCAGTAGTGCCCCACCATCCGCCCCTCGTCCGGATTGGCGATAGCGCCTCGCTCCAGCTCGGCCATAGCCGCGAAGGCCCGTTGCATGGCCGGTTCCATGGCCGACAGGAACGCGTCCGGGAAATCCATCCGGCTGATGTCCAGGGAGAGGCCGATCTCCGGGCAGCTGCAGTAGTATTTCTTGAACCGTTCCCACTGTGTCGAGCTGGACATGGTTTCCTCCGAGATGGTTGATTCTTTTGCAGCACTATTGCGCCTGTTGTGACAGGCCCTGTTATTCGATGCTTCCACCGCAGGTGAACCCCGCGCCGGCAGTGCAGGCGTAGCAGTGTTCGCCCGTGGGGATTGCCGTCCCTTCCGGCGGCAGTTCGCTCAGTTCCGAGATGTGCAGCCTGCGGTTGCCGTGGGGCAGCCCTGCCGCCAGATTGAAATCGCAGTCGTACAGGTATCCGTCCCAGTCCACGGAGATGAAGGTGCGGCACATGAGGCCGGGGAGGGTGACGGGGTTGAAGCTTCCTTCGAGCCGCTCCCGGTAGGTTTCCAGGTTGCCGGAGGTTTCCAGCCAGCTGCGGAAGCGTCCCAGCGGCACGTTGGCAAAGGAGAACAGGGAGTTGAAGGTGATGCCGAAACGCCGCTGCAGGTCCGACCGGAACCGGCGCTCGGCCTGGATCTGGCCGGGCGGCAGGAAAGCCCCCGACGGGTTGGTCGCCAGATCCAGCTCAAGACTGCTTCCGGCTCTGCCGAATCCGAGTTCGTTCAGCTTTTGCAACATGACGATGCTCGTCTCCCACGCACCGCAACCACGTTGAGCCTCCGTTTGCCCCGCATTGACGGCGGGGAGTGATGCGACGATTGCCACCCGGTGCCGGCGATACAGTTCATGGAGATGTGCAGCTTCTGGACGGGAGAGCGCCACCAGGTTGGTGCGAACGATGAGTCGGTCCACCTGGGGGGCGAGCCCTGCCACGAGACGAGGGAGGTGGGGGAGCAGTTCCGGTGCGCCGCCGGTGATATCGGCGGTGGCGAAACCGCACCGGTCGGCGCAGGCAATGACCTCCTCCACCGTCGCGGCGCTCATTGTCTCCGTCCGTCCCGGCCCGGCCTCCAGATGGCAGTGCCGGCAGGCGAGGTCGCAGATGAGTCCCGTATTCACCTGCAGGGTGGCGGTTCTGCCGCGGGTCAGGGTGAGCCCCCGGGCATCGAGGGTATGTTTGAAGGCGTTGTTGTTCATACCTATCCGAGCCGCTTGCGGATTCAGAAGCGTTGAATCGGCTACAGCGACAGCTTCTCGGCGATCTTCCGCATCTGCACGCCGTGGACGAGCGAGGCGCCGCCGCGGATGGCGGTGACGACGTGGAGCGCCTCGGTCATCTCTTCGAGGCTCGAGCCCTTTTCCAGACAGGCGACGGTATAGGCGTCGATGCAGTAGGGGCATTGCACGGCGTGGGCGACGGCCAGGGCGATGAGCGCCTTCTCCCGCTCGGTGAGGGCACCTTCTGCGAAGACGCTGCCGTAGTAATCGAAGAACTTCCGCGCCAGCTCCGGCGCCTCCTTGCCGATGTCGCCGAATTTCGGCAGGTCTGCCGGATCGTAGTAGCTGTTCATGTTCTCTCCAGAGGCTGTGGTGTCAACCCGGGAAGTACGGGCAGCGACGGCCGATACATTCACGGTTGCTGCCGGTGAAACCGCACCGGATCAGCTTTGGAATGGGCAATCCGGTGTCGAGTTGGTCGTTGAGGAATGCGATGGCCGTCTGCAGGGCAAGGAAGGTATCCCGCTTGCAGCAGCGGGGACCGCCCGGCTCGGCGATGGCCGCGAGGCAGGTGGCGGTCATCAGGTTCGCCAGCCGCCAGGGATCACCGGAGAGCGGTGTTGCGCTGGTGATGATGCTGCAGGCGATACCTGCTCCCATGGCGGCGCCGCAGGTGCCGTGGAACCCGCAGAATCCCCCCTTGACGTCTTCCGCCCTCTGACGGGCAGTCTTGAGTTTAGCAGATTTTTCCGTGTCGTCATGCCGGTTGCACCAGGCGGTGATAAGGACCGCCGGCACCAGGTAGTGGTGCTCGGGACCATGCATCTTCAGCACCGGCTGCCGCATGAGCTGCAGGGCCATGGTTGCCGGATCAGTGCAGTCGCTCATGCTGCAGTAGTGCTGGATAAGGTCGAGGGCGCCGAGACTGTGACATCGGTCGCAGACGAAGTGGCCGTTGGCACAGACGGCGGAAGTGGAGAGCTCCTCGCCGCAAAGTGCACAGGGGATAACGGACTGTGCGTCCCTGTAGACCAGGTCGGCGCTGCACAAAAGGCAGCCGGCGGCGGGATCATTGGATATCGATGTGGAGGAGGGGACCTTATCAACCATGAATTTACCTTGAGAAATAGTGTCGTTGCAGTCTCTACCGTTCTTGGGGCTGCCGGTCGGTGCGGTCAGCCGGCAGGTGGCTCACCGGCGCATTCCCGGAACCGTCGGACCGCCCCGGAAATTGCCTCGTCGTGGATGTTACCGAAGGCGAGCCGCAGGTAGTTTTCCAACCCCGGACCGAAGACTTCGCCGGGGAGGGTGAGCACTCCCGCCTTTTCTACGAGCATGCGGGCGACCTGCCGGCCGGTCCGGCCTGCGTAAGGGTGGTGCACCCAGCCGAAAAAGGCGCCGCTGGCCGCGAGGGTGAACGGATTTCCCGGCTGGCTGAACTCAGCGACGAACCGGTCGTGGCGGCGAGCCATCATGGCGCAGTTCGCCGTAACCCAGCCGTCCAGATGTTCGATGCCGTACCGGATGGCGTGCTGGGTGATGCGCGGCTGACAGACCACCATGGAGTCCTGGACCTTCAGCGCCTGGTTGATGAACGCCTCTGCCGCGACGAGCGCACCGGCCCGATAGCCGGTGAGGGCGTAGGTCTTGCCGAAGGAGATGACCTGCACGAAGTTGCCGCTCCAGTCCGGCCGGGCGAACAGTCCGTGCGGCGGGGCGCCGCCGGGGATGAAGTCGCCGTAGGTTTCGTCCAGCACGAGGGCGATGTTATGGTTACGGACCAGCTCGAACAGCTCTTCCAGCGCTTCCGGTGGGATAATGGCACCGGTGGGGTTGCTGGGGGTGACAAGGAGGATGGCCCGGGTGCGCGGCGTGATCCGCCTGGCAATGTCGGCTATGTCCGGCATCCCGTGGGTTTCCTCGTGGAACGGAGCGTAGACGCAGCGGATGCCCAGCGCCTGTAGCGCCATGGGGTGGTCGAAGTAGGCGGGGAGCTGGACGATGACCTCGTCGCCCGCCCGACAGAGGACAGTCACGGCGAGCCAGAACGCCTGGCTGGCGCCGATGGTAAGGCAGATCTGGGCGGGATTGAGGGCGGCACCGTACCGTCGGCGATAGCGTTCGCAGACGGTCTCCCGCACCTCGGGTAGCCCTTCGTCGAGAGAGTACTTAGCCATGAGCGGGTCGTCGAGGAGCTGCTTCAGGTGGTCCGTGAGATCAGCATGGGGCGGGTAGTCGGGCACCGCCTGGCAGAGGTCCACCAATGGCAAGTCTGGTGTGCAGCCGGCAAGCCACCCCTTTACCTCGGAGATGGGGGGCGGGTGCACCTTCCGGATGTGGGGGGAGATCGGGAATTTCATTGCACTCCCTCCCTTTGAAGGCAGCCCGGACGGAAAATTAGTGGGCCTCCCTATAGCGGAGTACTACCAGAAGGCAACTGCCGTCGGCAATGACATTGATTTCCTTGGCACGGCATGCTTCTACCGCTCTGATGCTTTCGGCACCCGGCTGTATCCAGATGTTTTCGATACCCCGGGCGATCGCCGCGTCAACCACCTGTTCGGTGACCGCCGGCGGGGTGATGATGGAGATGCTCTTCACATCATCCGGCAGGTCGGTAACCGAGGCGACACAGGGAATCCCTTCGATCTCCTTTTCATGCTGATTGACGGGGATGGCAGTCCTGTCGTTCATGAGATAGCAGCGGAGCACCTTATTGCCGTATTTGTCGCGGTTTTTCGATGCTCCGACAACGCCGAAAACGGGTGATGTGAGAAATTTTGCGATCCGGTCGTCCATGGTATCTCCTCCGTAAATGCGGGGTGTGGGCCGGTCAGGCGGTGCCGCGGCGCAGTCGGTAGAATGCCCCCGCATTGTTGAGCGCGATAGCCGCATGATTTGCCAGGGAACTGAGGAACTCGGTTTCTTCCTCGGTGAATGGTCGGCCGGTGGTGCGGCCGGAGACGTTGACGACCCCCACAACCTTGTCCTTCAGGCGCAGGGGAACGGACAGGATGCCGGGCGTCGAGAATAGCTCTCCGCTTTCGTCCTCTTCCAGCATCCGTTGGGTCAGGTCGAGTGGGATGTCCGCACCGAGTTTCAATGCCTCGCCCATTTTAGCCACCAGCCCCGATATCCCCTGGTCGCAGTCCATCCCGAACTGCTTTGCAAGGGAATGGTCTATGCCGACACTCACCTTCATGGAGAACCGGTTGCTGGCGCGATCGATGAGGACCAGATATCCCTTTTCCGCCTTCAGGTTCTCCACCGCCTGTTCCACCAGCAGACTCAGAATTTCGCTGATGTCCAGTGACGACGCGATGAGGGTACTGACCTGGTTGACGGTTTTCATGAGGGAAAGGGTTTTTTCGAGCCGGAGGTTCTGCTCGGAAAGGTTTTCAATGAGCCTGCGGTTCTCCCGGGTGAGGGTCAGCTTTTCCAGCGTACGCTCTACCACATTGTAGAGAATTGTTTCGTCGTCGATCGGCTTGACGATGTAATCGTAGGCCCCGAGTCTGAGTGCCTTGATAGCGGTAAAGCTGGAAGCGTTGCCGGTGATGATGATGACCTCCGTATCCGGCGCATGTTCCTTTATCAGTTTCAACAGGTTCAGGCCACTCATCCCCGGCAGGATTATGTCCGACAGCACCAGATCGAATTCGGTTGACTGCAACTTTTTCGCGGCGTCTTCACCGGAACTTGAACAGGTAACGCGATAGCCTTGCGAAATGAGGAGGCGCGCCATGGCCTGCTGGAACGTGTGGGAATCATCAACAACGAGAATATGATGTGCTGCTCTGGTCATATACAATGTCCCCATGGGTTGAATTGAGGTGCCGTGCCATACATGTCGGGAGGTCTTTACCGTCGTGTGCGGGCATTATAAGTGACCAATTTTTTTAAGGCAAGGAAGATTCCTCACCCAGAAATGCTTTGACAACCCCGACGACAATCCGATAGTATTGCGAAAATTCAACAGGGGTGGGGGAATGCACGCAGCGCTGGAACTGATCGGCGAGGATCTCAAGAACGTAGAACTACAGTTCAGGCAGGATCTTCAGTCGGATGTACCGTTGATCCGAAAGGTCGGCGAATACGTACTTTCCAGCGGCGGCAAACGTATCCGTCCCGCCCTTCTGCTTCTTTCCGCAAAGCTGTGTGGCTATGCCGGTGATCGTCACATTCCCCTCGCCAGTGTAATCGAATTTATCCATACCGCAACCCTCCTGCACGACGACGTGGTGGACAACGCCAATCTGCGGCGCGGTCTAGCCTCGGCGAACACCCTCTGGGGCAACGAGGCGTCGGTGCTCGTGGGAGATTTCCTGTTTTCCAAATCGTTTTCACTGATGGTGGCGGCGGGCAACCTGGATATACTGCGGGTGCTCTCCGGTGCCACGACCATGATTGCGGAAGGTGAGGTCCTGCAACTGCTTTGCACCAGCGATCTCGATATGACGGAGCCTCGCTATATAGAGGTCGTGCGGAACAAGACCGCCGTACTCCTGTCCGCCGCCTGCCAGGCGGGTGCCATCCTCGGCAGCGCCAGTCCGGAGCAGGAAACGGCGTTGAGCGAGTACGGCATGGATTTGGGGGTCGCCTTCCAGTTGATGGACGACATCCTGGATTATGTGGCCGATGAGGATGAGTTCGGCAAGAGCATCGGCCACGATCTGGAAGAGGGGAAAATCACCCTTCCCCTGATCCACACCCTCCTTAACTGCTCTCAAGAAGAACGTGAACAGATTGCCGATGTCATCGAGAAGGAGATTCTGGAGCAGCAGGATTTCCAGAATGTCATTTCGCTCGTACACCGGTACGGCGGCATCGAGTACACGGTGTCGGCCGCCCATGCCTACGTGGACCGCAGCAAGGCTGCACTCACCCGTTTCCCCGACTCTCCCGGCAAGCACGCCCTCCTTGAACTGGCGGATTACGTCCTGACCCGCGCCAAATAACCGCACTACTACGTCAAATGATGACGTTCGCGCATTGGATAAAAACGCGCACCGTCAGTATGTTGCCGCCCGGCTATTCCCACGTCCGCATTCAGCCGTTGGCCTGAAACTTGCTGTATTATGTGTTGGTTCTAACGTGGTGGGCCATTTTCGTCGAACGGAGAGGCGCCATGACACATGAAACACTCGTTCATCAGGCCGATGTGGAACTCCTGGGAGATCATTACACGATAGCTGTGTTCATCACGGGAGATGGCCATTATATCGCCACGACCCGCTTTGCCGATGATGACGTTATCATAAACGATGGCATATCCCTCGAAGAGGTCCTCGGTCGCCACGAGAGGCTGCTCCCTCTTGCGGTCAGATCCCGCCAGATGCTCCGGGACTGCCGGCACCACTGACGCACGTCAGTGGCTCCACGTCTGTTTTCGCCGGTTCCCGACGGTCACTTTGCACTTGCAATTACCTTCCGTATCTTCTACAAATGACTTGTTTTCCGGGCGTGCGCCGGGTTTCTTCGTCTGTATTGCCGGGAGATGGCCTCTCGTGCCGGAATAAAATTGTGCGCTTTGCGGAGGGATTACAGGAATGTCGCGTATTGTTCTGATCGCATTACTGCTGGGAATCGCCTTGTGCTGCGGATGCTCACGTGAAAGTGGCAAGGAGGCGAACAAAAGCAAGCCGCTCGCCTTTGAGGGAGTCGAAGGGGCCGTGGCTCCCGATTTTTCCCTGAAAGATCTGGACGGACACGAATTGAAACTGTCGAGCCTGAGAGGGAAGGTTGTCCTGCTCAACTTCTGGGCAACTTGGTGTCCTCCCTGCCGTGAAGAGGTCCCGTCTCTGGTGGCCCTCAACAAGCAGATGTCGGGAGAAAAGTCGTTCCAGATGGTGACTGTGTCCATCGATGAAGGCGGCAAACAGGCAGTCGAGGACTTTTTCAAGGCGTCGGGTGTGACATTGCCGGTACTGCTCGATACAGACCGGAGCATCAGTCGGCTGTACGGGACGACCGGCGTGCCGGAAACATTTGTTATCGACCGGAAAGGTGTTATCGTTAAAAAAGTTGTGGGTGGAATGAACTGGAGAGATCCCGTTGTGCTGAAATTTTTCAATGATCTCATTGCCCGCTGATACCTTTATTCTGTTGTCCGAACCGACGTAAGATTTTTCAACAGGATTGCCGATGCAAGCAGATCACATTACGGTACTCGGTGCTTTTGTCGCAGGACTTCTGTCGTTTCTGTCGCCGTGCGTTCTGCCGCTCATTCCGTCCTATGTGACCTACATTACCGGTCTGTCGTTTGCTGATCTGCAGGAGGCACATCCGACCCACGAGGTCAGGCAACAGACGATGCTCCACTCGCTGTTGTTCATTGCCGGATTCACGACCGTCTTCGTTTTGCTTGGGGCGTCCGCAACGTATGTGGGAATGTTCCTGCAGGAGCATATGGGGGCGATTCGGAAGGTCGGTGGGGTGTTGATCGTTCTGTTTGGTATCCACCTGACCGGCATATTCCCTATCCATTTTCTGCTGGGCGAAAAGCGGTTTACCATTCATCGCAAACCTGCAGGGTATGTTGGAAGCTTCATCGTCGGTCTGGCCTTTGCCGCCGGCTGGACCCCCTGCATTGGTCCCATCCTTGCCTCGATTCTGATGGTGGCGGCAACGGAGGCGACGGTTGTGAAGGGGATCGGCCTGTTGCTGGCCTATTCGCTGGGGCTTGCCATCCCGTTTTTCCTCTCATCGCTGGCCATGCACCAGTTCCTCTCGCTGTTCAACCGCTTCAAGCAGTACATCCGTGTATTCGAGATTGTGACCGGCTTTTTCCTTGTGGTCGTGGGTGTACTGATCTTCACCAACTACCTGACCCTGCTGACACGATATGCCATGATCTGGTTTGGCGGTCGCTGAACCACGTGCGGGGACTCCAGCAAGGAGCGCCGGGTGTCGACATTCTCGCTGCAACTGACCGTCGATGATATCGCTACGACGGAGGCGTTTTACGGCGGCATTCTCGAACTGCCCGTATCCCGGATCATTACCGCCCCCGGTTCACCGGACATGCTGGTTGTCAGGCAGGACGGTTGTGAGTTGGTCTTTGCGGAGGAAAGCGCCGTTGTGCGGGAGCACCCCCTGCTGGAGGAACAGTTGGCCACCTTTCCGAGGGGGGTGGGGGTTGCGCTTCGATTTGTCGTTGCCGGTCTGGAAGAGATCCGCGATGCGTTCGAGGAGGAGGGGATCGAGATTCTGATCCCTCTGACACGGCATCGCTATGGCGGGATGGAGCTGTGGTGTTACGATCCCGACGGTTATCTGGTTATACTGGAAGAGGCTGTCCGTTGAGGGCAGCCTCTTTCTGTCTGTCGTGCCCTCCAGCGTTGTCCTTGTTCGCTTCTCCCGTATCTTGTCATTACTTGCCGCCACACGTGATAGCTGCCAAATAAAGCTTGACCACGCCGGGTGCCATCTGTATAGTGAAAATCACTTTCAATTGCTGGAGGCGGGATGAAGCAGGCAAACAAAAAAATCTTCCGGGAATTTGCCGCACAGAAAGGGCTCAAGTCGACGCGACAGCGGGACGCCATTCTGGATCTGTTCCTTTCGTCCGACCGGCATATGAGCATCGAAGAGCTGTATCTTAAACTGCGCGCCAAATACCCCACCATCGGGTATGCCACGGTATACCGGACCCTGAAGCTGTTCGCCGAATCGGGGATCGCCCGTGAAATCCATTTCGGTGACGGGCAGACCCGGTACGAGCATGTGGGAAGGGGTGAGCATCACGACCACCTCGTCTGTACCCGGTGTGGCGCAATCGTCGAGTTCTCCAACGAGACCATCGAAAATCTCCAGGAAGCCGTCGCCGAGGAACACGGGTTTCTCATCGAGACCCACAAGCTCGAACTGTACGGCATCTGTGCGCGGTGCCGGAAATAATATTTTGTCCGATATCTGAAATCGATTGTCATTATCTGAATAGGCGAGGTTGCAGGAAACATGTCTGAGAAGAAGAGCAGGGAGCCCGGCACCCATCATGCAACAAATGCCGGACAGGGAGTTCGGCGGGTCGTCCTGGTCGGAAATCCGAATGTGGGGAAGAGTGTACTGTTCAACGCCCTTACCGGCGCCTATGTAACCGTTTCCAACTACCCCGGGACGTCGGTGGAGGTATCGCGGGGAAACGCGACCATCGAAGGGAAGGCGTGCGAAGTCATTGATACGCCCGGCATGTATGCGCTCCTGCCGATTACCGAGGAAGAGCGTGTTGCGCGGGAGATCCTGCTGAACGAATCGCCGGACGTGGTAATCCATGTGCTCGATGCCCGCAACCTGGAACGGATGCTCGACATGACCCTGCAGCTCATCGATGCCGGACTGCCGCTGATCCTCGTCGTCAATATCATGGACGAGGCGGAGCGGATGGGGCTGTCCGTCGATATCCCGCTGTTGCAGGAGAAGCTCGGCATCCCCGTAATCGGTGCGGCGACGGCGAAAAAGCGCGGCCTGCAGGAGATACGCCAGGCGATTGCCGGCTACGATCGCGGCACCCATGCGGTGTTCGGCTACAGCAGGCGCCTCGAGGCGGATATCGAGAGCGTGGTATCGCTATTTACGGCGGATTATCCGCTGTCCAGAAAATCGCTGGCCTTGCTCCTCCTCCAGCGGGACGACGAGGTGGCCGATCTGGTGAGGCGCCGCGAGGGGGAGCGGTTTGCGGAGATCGAAGCCGTCGTCAAGTCGAAGACGTACGAGCGACGGGAATCGTTCCATATGGATCTCTCCATGGAGCGGAAACGGATCGTCAAGGCGTTGCTTTCGGACGTGTTCCGTATGCCCGACAAGCGGAAGGAGACGCCGGGCGAGCGTCTGTCCCGCCTCGCGGTGCGGCCGCTTACCGGCGTGCCGCTCCTCTTGATCGTGCTCTATTTCGGGCTCTACAAGTTCGTGGGGGATTTCGGCGCAGGCACCCTGGTGGATTTCCTCGAAGGGAGGATCTTCGAGGCGCACTTCAATCCCTGGATTACCGGCGTCGTGAAGTCGATTCTCCCCTGGCCGATCTGGCAGGAGCTGTTTGTCGGGGAATACGGGATCATTACCCTCGGCATCCGGTATGCAGTCGGCATCATCCTCCCCATCGTCGCCACCTTCTTCCTGTTCTTTTCCCTGCTGGAGGACAGCGGCTATTTTCCGCGTCTGGCGCTGCTGGTGGACCGGATGTTCAAACATGTGGGGCTGACGGGGCGGGCGGTCATCCCCATCGTCCTCGGCTTCGGCTGCGACACCATGGCGACGATGGTGACCAGGACCCTGGAGACCGTCCGCGAACGGGTCATCGCCACGCTGCTCCTTGCCCTGGCCATCCCCTGTTCCGCCCAACTCGGCGTTATTCTGGCCCTTCTGTCCAAGGCGCCGGGCGCCCTCGCCGTCTGGTCCGTCTGCCTGATTCTCATCTTCCTGTTCATCGGGTTCCTGGCGGCGCGGATCATGCCGGGCGAGACCCCCATGTTCTACATGGAGCTTCCTCCCATGCGCCGGCCGCAGCTCTCCAACATCCTGACCAAGACCTATACCCGGATGCAGTGGTATTTCATGGAGATCCTGCCGCTGTTTGTCCTGGCGTCCATCCTGCTCTGGTTCGGCAAGATCACCGACTTCTTCGACAAGGCGGTGAACGGCATGAGTCCGGTCATGGCCGCCCTCGGCCTGCCGCGGGAAACGGCGGTCTCTTTCATCTTCGGCTTCTTCCGCCGGGATTACGGGGCGGCCGGTCTGTACGACCTGCAGACCAAGGGTCTGCTCAACCCCCGTCAGTTGACGGTCGCGGCGGTGACGCTCACCCTGTTCATCCCCTGTGTCGCCCAGTTCCTCATCATGAAGAAGGAACGGGGGCTTAAGGTCGCGTTGGGGATCGGCCTGTTCGTGAGCTTCTTGGCGTTCTCGTCCGGCTGGCTGCTGAACCAGTTTCTCCTGATGACGGGAATCCTCTGATGCGCTGCGGGTTCTGTGGCTACGAATTTCCGGAGGAGGAGGGGATCCGCGGCTGCGGAAAATGCGGCATGCCGGGAGGGTGCCGCATGGTGCGCTGTCCCCGCTGTAATTACGAGAACCCGCCCGAATCGAAGGTGCTCAAGAGGCTGAAAAAAATGCTGCAAAAAGAAGAGCGTAACGATACGTGAAAGGAGCTGAGCTATGAAACTGTCCGACCGGGCCGAGGAGATACTGGAGGCCCTCTGGATTGCCGTCGAGGAAAAGGAACAGGCGTATGCCGAGCGCGATGCCATCCAGGTACCGCCTGGCGACTCCGCATACCAGGAACTGACCGATCTGGCGTTTATCGAGGTGCGGGAAGGACGGGTCTATCTTCGCCCCGAGGGGAGGGACGAAGGGCGTAAGACCATCCGCCGTCATCGGCTCGCCGAAAGGCTGATGATGGATGTGCTCAATATCAGGGGAGAGAGCGGCGAATACAAGGCATGCCAGTTCGAACACCTGCTGAACGAAGGGGTCGACACGAAGGTCTGTACCATGCTCAATCATCCCACCACCTGTCCCCACGGCAAGGCCATTCCCCCCGGTGAATGCTGCGAGGAGGCGCGGCGAAACGGCGATCTCGGCGTCGTGCCGCTGACGGAGCTCAAGTCCGGCGAGGAGGGAGAAATTGCCTATCTGCAGACCGACGACAGCAAGAAGATGCAGAAGCTGATGGCCATGGGGGTCCTACCCGGCAATCGCATCGAGCTTATGCAGACCTTTCCGTCGTATATCTTCCGTGTCGGCTTCTCGGAGTTCGCCATCGATACTGCTATGGCGCGCGAGATCATCGTCCGCAGAAAGGATACATGAGGTTGTCATGATGGATGACAATCCGGTGGATATCGGTTACTATCGTCCGACGGTTGAATTACGACGGAATGGAGGCGTTCGATGAAACGGTTGATGATCGGTGTGGTTGCGTTGACAGCGCTGGTGATAGGTACGGCAACGCTCGCCTTGGCGGCCGGTGCTTCACTCCCCAAAGGGTATGCTCGATGGGAAAGAAGTGCGCAGAAGATGGTGACGGACAAGAACTCCCTCTTCTACGGCATCCATTACACCTATGTGGACAAGAAGGCGATGCCGGCGTTCAAGAAGGGGGGCGCATACCCCGAGGGGAGCCGGTTTGTGGTCGAGTTCTTTTCCATCAAGGACAAGGGGGGCAAGCCGGTTGCCGGCAAGAAGAACATGATCGTTTTGATGAAGAAGGATAAAAGGCAGAAGGCGACCGGAGGGTGGCTTTTCGCCGGGTTCAACGCCAACGGGTCCCCGTCCGGAATCGACCCGGTCAAGAACTGCTACGAGTGCCATCTGAAGGAAGCGGGAAAGACGGACCTGGTCTTTTCAAAGTTCTCCGATTTCCGCTGAGCTGTCCCGTCATTACTGAAGAAAAAGGCCGCGCGTTACCGTGCGGCCTTTTCACTGCCCGTGCTGCCGCGGAAAGCCTCTGTTGGGGCATTTGCGCGACATTTCCCCGATTTCCTTCCTTGACACGTTCAGCCCTTTTGAGGTAGCTTAGACTGTCCCGCCACCCGGGGGGACGTATTCTCATGAGACGGCCTCCCAACCTATGAAAATCACAGCGGTTATACCAGCCAGATACGCGTCGACCCGTTTCGAAGGAAAGGCCCTTGCGGATATCAAGGGGAAGTCGATGGTGCAGCACGTCTACGAACGTGCGTCCCGGGCGTCCCACGTATCAGAGGTCATCGTGGCTACCGACGACGAGCGGATCATGCAGGCGGTAAAGGCATTCGGCGGCCGGGCCGAGATGACTTCTCGGGGGCACGAAACGGGTACCGACCGGCTTGCGGAGGTGGCTGCACGGCTCGATTCCGATCTCATCGTGAACGTGCAGGGGGACGAGCCGCTCATCGAGCCCGCCATGATCGACGATGCGATTCAGCCTCTGATCGAGGACAGTTCGATCTGCATGGGAACCCTGAAGTCACGCATCAAGCAACTCCATGATTTTTTAAGCCCCAACGTGGTGAAAGTCGTGACCGACTGGGAGGGGTTTGCCCTCTATTTCTCCCGCTCTCCGCTCCCCAACTTTCGGGACAAATGGAACGATCTCAAGGATGAAGCGTTTGCTTCCGGCAAACTGCTTTGCTACAAGCATGTGGGGCTCTACGCCTATCGTCGTGATTTTCTGCTCCAGTTTTCGCAGATGTCCCCCACCTATCTGGAGCTTGCGGAAAAGCTCGAGCAGTTGCGGGCGCTGGAAAACGGGTACCGGATCAAGGTGGTGGAAACCGAATTCGACTCCATCGGCGTAGATGTCCCGTCCGATCTGGACAGCGTACTGGCGCGCCTCAGCGCCTGATCTGCCTGTCTCTTCAATTTACATCTTCCGTTCACTGGTATCCACAGGAGTATGCAATGAAGACCAAATTCATATTTGTTACGGGCGGTGTTGTGTCGTCCATCGGCAAGGGGCTTGCGGCCGCGTCGCTCGGCGCCCTCCTCGAAGCACGGGGGCTGCGGGTCACCATGCAGAAGCTCGATCCGTACATCAACGTCGACCCGGGGACCATGTCGCCGTTTCAGCACGGCGAAGTCTTCGTCACCGACGACGGTGCCGAGACCGACCTGGACCTCGGACACTACGAGCGCTATACCAGCGCCCGTCTCTCCAAGAAGAGCAACTTCACCACCGGCCAGGTCTACTTCTCGGTCATCGAAAAGGAACGGCGTGGCGACTACCTGGGGGGGACCGTCCAGGTCATCCCCCATATCACCGACGAGATCAAGGCGAAGATCCTGGAAAACGCCAAGGGGGCCGACGTGGCCATCGTCGAGGTCGGCGGTACCGTGGGTGACATCGAGTCGCTGCCGTTTCTGGAGGCGATCCGCCAGTTCAAGGCCGACCGGGGTGCGGGCAACGTCCTGTACCTGCACGTGACCCTCGTGCCATATATCCGGACCGCCGGCGAGATGAAGACCAAGCCGACCCAGCACTCCGTCAAGGAACTCCGGGAGATCGGTATTCAGCCGGATATCCTTATCTGTCGCTGCGAGTGCGAGCTGCCCCACGACATGAAGGCGAAGATTGCCCTGTTCTGCAACGTGGAGGAGAAGGCGGTCATCACATCGGCGGACGCCGAGCATATCTACGCCGTGCCCCTCGCCCTCCACAAGGAGGGACTCGACGAGCAGGTGGTCGAAAAACTCAACATCTGGACGAAATCCCCGGATCTGAACCACTGGCAGGAGGTGGTAGAGAAGCTCCGCACGCCGGAAAAGGGTGAGGTGCGCATCGCCGTTGTCGGCAAGTACGTCAACCTCACCGAATCCTACAAGTCGCTCTCCGAGGCGCTCACTCACGGCGGTATCGCCAACGACTGCCGGGTGGTGCTGAAGTATCTTGATTCGGAGCGTCTTGAGAAAGAAGGGCTGGACGCTGACCTGAACGATGTGGACGGTATCCTGGTCCCCGGCGGCTTCGGAGAGCGGGGTACCGAAGGAAAGATCAGGGCGATCGAGTTTGCCCGGACCAGGAAGATCCCGTTTTTCGGCATCTGTCTCGGCATGCAGATGGCGGTGGTGGAGTATGCGCGTAACGTCTGCGGTCTTGCCGACGCCTGTTCCAGCGAGTTCCGCAGCGACAGCGAGAACCCGGTCATCCATCTGATGGAGGAGCAGAAGGGGATCGTCCACAAGGGGGGGACCATGCGTCTCGGCGCCTACCCCTGCAGTCTGACCAAGGGGACCATGGCCCAGAAGGCGTACGGCGCGACGGAGATATCGGAACGGCACCGGCACCGCTATGAGTTCAACAACGGCTATCGCACGCAGCTGTCGAAGTGCGGCCTCGTGCTGTCGGGGATCAACCGCGATGTCGATCTGGTGGAGATGGTGGAAATCGGTGACCATCCCTGGTTCGTCGGCTGTCAGTTTCACCCTGAGTTCAAGTCCAAACCGCTCAACCCCCATCCGCTGTTCAAGGCGTTCATTGCGGCATCGCTCGTAAACAGGAAATAACAGTCGACGGTGCGCGAGGTCGGCGGGGGCGTTCCCCTGAAGGCCGGCGCGGGATCGCGAAGGAATCATATGGTCAAGGAAATTACGATCGGCGGGGTGAAATTGGGAGGCGACCGGCCGCTGGTGCTGATTGCCGGTCCGTGCGTCATCGAGGGGGAAACGGAGACCATGCGTGCGGCGGAGCGGCTCATGACGCTCTGTAACGGCGTGTCCATTCCGCTGATCTTCAAGGCGTCCTACGACAAGGCGAATCGTACGTCCGGGTCGGCGTACCGTGGGCCGGGTATGAAGGAGGGGCTCCGTATCCTGCAGCGGGTGAAGGAGGCGCTCGGGGTGCCGGTTCTGTCCGATATCCACTCCATCGAGCAGGTGCAGCCGGCGGCGGAGGTGCTGGATGTCCTGCAGATACCGGCGTTTCTTTGCCGGCAGACCGATCTGGTGGAGGCGGCGGCGCGTACCGGCCGGGTTGTCAACGTCAAGAAGGGACAGTTCCTTGCCCCGTGGGACATGAAGAACGTTATGGGCAAGGTGCTGGATGCGGGAAACGATCGGGTCGCGCTGACGGAGCGCGGAGTGAGTTTCGGCTACAACAACCTGGTGTCAGACATGCGCAGCCTGCCGATCATGCGTTCCTTCGGTTACCCCGTGATCTTCGATGCTACCCACAGCGTCCAGCTCCCGGGGGGGCAGGGTGGTTCGTCGGGGGGGCAGCGCGAGTTCGTGGAGTTTCTCGCCCGGGCGGCTGTCGCCACCGGGATCGACGGCATCTTCATGGAGGTGCATGAGGACCCGGAACGGGCGTTATGTGACGGGCCGAACTCCATCAAGCTGGACGACCTGCCGCTCTTGCTGAAGAAGCTGAAGGCGATTGACGCCATCGTGAAATAGTAAACGGCCCTTTTCCGCCAGCTCTGCGTAAGTCTTCGGTATTGATAGTGCGGACGCCCCCGCTCAATCCCTCGACAGCCTTGAACTGACGAAAAATTACTCGTGTCGCGAACGGATGATTGAAGGTTCATATACCTATGATTCTTGAAGAAGCGAAAAAGGTTATACGGGTCGAGGCGGAAGCGCTCCTGGCGCTTGCCGACGCCATCGACGGCGAGTTCGAACGTGCCGTGCGGCTTATCCTCTCTTCGAAGGGACGGGTTGTTGTCACCGGCATGGGGAAGTCGGGGCTCGTCGGCCAGAAGATCGCGTCGACCATGGCATCCACCGGAACGCCGTCGTTCTTTCTCCATCCGGCTGAGGGGATTCACGGGGACCTGGGGATGATCATGCGCGGTGACGTGGTGATCGCCATCTCCAACAGCGGCGAGACCGAGGAGGTGGTGCGCATTCTGCCGGTAATCAAGCGGCTCGGGGCATCGCTCGTCGCCATGACCGGCAACCTTTCCTCGACTCTGGCCAAGGCCGGCGATGCGCTGCTGGACGTCTCTGTGAAGGAGGAGGCCTGTCCGCTCGGGCTCGCTCCCACCGCATCCACCACTGCAACCCTCGCCATGGGGGACGCCCTCGCCGTTGCGCTCCTTCTGGAGCGTGGCTTCAAGGCTGAGGATTTCGCCCTGTTTCATCCCGGCGGTGCGCTGGGTAAGAAGCTGATCCTGCGGGTCGAGGACCTGATGCATGCAGGGGATGCGGTGCCGCTGGTGACGGAGGAGAGCCTCATGCGCGATGCGCTCTTCGTCATTACCTCGAAGGGGCTGGGGATAACGGGGGTCTGCGACGGCAACGGTGCGCTGGTCGGGGTGATCACTGACGGCGATCTGCGCCGGGCACTGGAGAAGGGGATCGATATCATGTCCGTATCTGCAGGGGAGCTCATGAGCCGCAATCCGAAGCGGATCGACCGGTCCGATCTCGCCGCGAAGGCGCTGCAGCAGATGGAGGAGTATGCCATCACCTCGCTTTTCGTCTTTGCCGATGCGGCCGACCGCCCCGTGGGAATAGTTCATCTTCACGATCTTCTGAAGGCGGGCATCGCATGATGACGCCGCGCATTGGGCAGATCAGGCTGCTGCTCCTCGATGTGGATGGGGTGATGACGGACGGCCGCATTATCTTCGATTCCAACGGCGTGGAGAGCAAGTTCTTCAACGTGAAAGACGGCCATGGCATCAAGATGGTGCAGCGGGCGGGTATCGAGGTCGGCATCATCTCCGGCAGGAAGTCGCAGGTGGTTGCCAATCGTGCCGCGGAGCTGGGTATCGACTGTGTCGTGCAGGGGGCGGTGAACAAGCTGGAGCCGTACCTGACGATCCTCGCGGAGAAAGGGCTCGCCGATGAGCAGGTTGCCTTCGTCGGTGATGATGTCATCGACATCCCCGTTCTGCGCAGGGTCGGCTTTGCCGTTGCTCCTGCCGATGCCGTGTCCGACGTGCTCCCCTTCGCCCATCTGGTGACGAAGAATCGTGGTGGCTGGGGCGCGGTGCGCGAGGTCTGCGACCTGCTGTTGCGCGGCCAGGGGAAGTGGGATGAAATCACCAGCCGGTATTTCTCCTGAGTGTCTTCATGGTCTCCCGGGTAGTTGCGGCGTGCCGCTATTACAATCTTTGTGCCAACTCATGCCGTTCCTTGCCAGAATCTCCTTTACACCCCCGTAGCCAAGTGTTATACTGCCGCCCGTACCCATGTTGAAGCCGAAAACGATCAGACGCCTGCTGGCGGTGGTAATCGTCCTGACCAGTGTATCACTGGCCGTTACCATTCTTCTGAAAGTGTACCGGCTCAGCAGGCCCGCCAGGGCGCTGCGCAGGCAGTCCCCGTCCATCGAGCTTTCGCTGCAGCAGATCCATTACGCTGAGTCTGAAGGTAGTGTAAAAAAGTGGGACTTGTATGCGGCGTCGGCCGATTACGACAAGTCGCGGAACGTCACGCAACTTGCGAAGATCCGGCTGGTGTTTCCGCGCACCGGCACACGTGAAGAGATGACGCTGACGGCTGACCGGGCGCTCTATGACAATGCCGGCAAGGATGTCCAGCTTTCGGGAAATGTGGTGGCAGGAGACGGCAAGCTGATGCGGTTCACGACGGACCGGCTCTCCTATGCCGCTGCCCGTTCGCTGGTTACCACCCAGGATCGGATCGTGTTTGTGGACGGTCCTCTTGCCGTGCGGGGGGTCGGGATGGAACTTTCAACCGTTACCGGTAATGCCCATGTCCTGCATGCAGTGACAGCGACGGTTACGCCCGGGATGAAACCATGAAGAGCCTTGCCCTCATATTGCTGCTTACCGTTGCGTCTGCCGGGAACGCCATCGCGTCCGGTGCAGCCGGTAACCGTTCTTCCCAGCCGATCCAGATAAAATCGGACGAGCTGTATACCGATACGGTTCATAAGACGGCGACCTTTGTGGGGAGGGTGACGGCCCGCCAGGGGGACATTACCATCTATGCAGATCGGCTCGTCGTACAGTCCTCAGGCAAGGGGCAGGACATTTCGTCCGTCGAGGCGACCGGCAAGGTAAAAGTCGTGCAGGGAGACCGGCTTGCCCTTGCAGGACATGCCCTGTACAACACCGGCGCGGGTACGATTGTCCTTGACCGCAATCCGAAGGTGTTTCAGGGGGATGACGTTGTTGCCGGGAGCGTCATTACCTACTATGTTGCCGAACAGAAGAGCGTGGTGAGCGGTGGCGGGACCGGCCGGGTGGAAGCGGTCATCCATACCGGGGGGGGCAGGGGCGATCATGACGCGACTCGCCCCTGAACGCAGGCTGGAGGCGCGCGGACTCAAAAAGAGTTTCGGCCGTCGGACGGTAGTAAATGGTGTGGATCTGGAGCTGGCCTCCGGACGTGTCGTCGGCCTCTTGGGGCCGAACGGGGCCGGTAAGACCACGACATTTTACATGGTGGTGGGGTTGTGCCGTCCCGATGCGGGTGAGGTCTTCCTTAACGGGGAGAACGTTACCGAAGACCCCATGTACATACGCTCACGGAAGGGGATCGGTTACCTTCCTCAGGAGCCGTCGGTCTTTCGAAAGTTGACGGTGCGCGACAATCTGATGGCGGTCCTGGAGATGTACGATCTGTCGCAACGTGAGCGGCAGGAACGGATGGAGACGCTTCTCGAGGAGTTCCGCATCACGCATATTGCTGGCAGTAAGGGTTATGCCCTTTCGGGTGGGGAGCGCCGCCGTGTGGAGATCGCCCGGGCTCTTGTGATAGATCCGGCATTCATACTGCTCGACGAACCGTTTGCCGGCATCGATCCGATCGCCGTCATGGATATCCAGGCGATCATCAGGGATCTCAAGCAACGGGGGATCGGCATACTTATTTCGGATCATAACGTGCGCGAGACCCTTGGCGTGTGTGATACGGCGTACATTGTCAATGAGGGGGAGGTGCTGGAATGCGGCGACCCCCAGCAGATCGCGGAGAGCAGGAAGGCACGTGAAATCTACCTCGGTGAGAAGTTCCGTCTGTGACGGCCGGCATGACGGGCTAACGTATTCGCGGTATACTTTCAGCAAAGAAGCGGTAGGGGACCACTGAATTATGGCCATAGAAATGCGCCAGCAGATGAAATTGACCCAGCAACTGGTGATGACACCCCAGTTGCAGCAGGCGATCAAGCTGCTTCAGCTGTCCCGTCTTGAACTTCAGGACGTGGTCCGTCAGGAACTCGAGGAAAATCCGGTTCTTGAGGAGTCGATGGAGCTGGAGGACACCAAGGAGCCGGAACAGCTCGAGTTGCAGGAAAAGGAAGAGGCGGCGCCTGGCGAAACCGGCGAGTTCAAGGAAGTCGAGGCGGGTGAAGAGACGCTTCGTGAGATGGACTGGGATGCCTACCTCGAAGGGTATAACTACAGTGCCGGTGAGCAGTATTACGACGATGACGATGATCGTCCGTCGTACGAAAACATCCTGACGAAGAAGGGGAGTCTTTCCGATCATCTCATGTGGCAGCTGAACATGGCACGGTTCAGCGACCTGGAGCGGGGTGTCGGTGCCGAGATCATCGGCAACATCGATGAGGACGGTTATTTCCGGGCTTCGATCGAAGAGATTGCCCAGTCGCTCCAGGTGGAAGAGGAACGGGTCGAAGCGGTGCTGCAGCGGATTCAGGAGTTCGACCCCATGGGGGTCGGGGCGCGCGATCTGCGGGAGTGCCTGCTCATCCAGGTCGATCAGCTCGGTATGGGCGGTGGGGTGGTTGAGTCGTTGATCCGGGACCACCTGAAGGACCTGGAAGCGCGTCGCTACAAGCAGATCGGCCGGGCACTCGGTGTCGAAATACAGGATATTCTTGTCGCCACGAGGATTATCGCCGGCCTCGACCCGAAGCCGGGAAGCGTGTTCGCCCACGATGATGTCCAGTATATCTCCGCGGATATCTTCGTATACAAGCTGGGTGACGACTACGTCGTCGTGTTGAATGACGAGGGGTTGCCAAATCTGCGGATCAACCCGTTCTACGCCGCAGACAGCAAGCCGGCCCGGCAGGGGGATGCCAAGGCGGAGGAGTACATCAGCGAAAAGATGCGCTCTGCGCTCTGGCTCATCAAGAGTATCCATCAGCGCCAGCGTACGGTCTATCGGGTTGCCAAGAGCATCGTGAAGTTCCAGCGGGATTTCCTCGACAAGGGGATCGAGTATCTGCGTCCCCTCGTGCTGCGTGATGTAGCCGAGGATATCGGCATGCACGAATCCACCATCAGCCGGGTTACCACGAACAAATACATGCAGACTCCTCAGGGGTTGTTCGAGTTGAAATATTTCTTCAACAGCGGCATTTCGACCAATGAGGGCGATTTCATCGCGTCGGAGAGTGTCAAGAACAAGATCAAGGACATCGTCGACGGCGAGGACCCGAAACGCCCCCACAGTGATCAGCGCATCGCGGAACTGCTTGCCGTGCAGAACATAAACATTGCGCGACGCACCGTCACCAAGTACCGCGAAATGCTCCGCATCGGATCGTCTTCGGAGAGGAAGCGGCTCTTCTAAGGCGACATTACGCTCGGCTGCCGCGGCAGCGGGTCATATAATTAAGGAGGTACGATATGCAGATTGCAACGACATTCAGACACATGGAACCCAGCGATGCCTTGAAAAGCTATGCGGAAGAAAAGCTTGACCGGGTCAAAAAATATATCGATGACCCGATTGTTGCCCAGGTGTTCATGACGGTGGAGAAGATCCGGCATACCGCGGAGGTCACGCTGACGGCAAAAGGGATCACCATCAAGGCTGCCGAAGAAACCAATGACATGTATGCCGCGATCGATGCGGTCATCGACAAGATCGAACGTCAGCTGCGGCGTTACAAAGAGCGGATCAAGGCCCATAAACCGGCTGAAGGCGCCCAGCGGCAGGTACGCAAGAGCGTTGTCGAGGCGGAAAGCGTCGATCAGCAGCAGGAGCCGGTGATTATCCGCACGAAGACCTTCTCCATCAAACCCATGTCGGTGGAAGAGGCGGTCATGCAGATGGACCTGCTGCACAAGGATTTCCTGGTCTATACCGATTCGAGCACCGAGCATATCAATGTCGTATACCGGCGTGACGATGGTAATTACGGCCTGATCGAGCCGGAAAAGGTCTGAGTCGTCTCTGCTCGCCCGTGAAGGGAAGGGTCGTGTCCGGGGCAAGTCGTCCCCCTGCACGGTCCTTCCCCTGTTTATGAGGTCGCATGAACGGTATCCACAGTTGGCTTCTCGCAGTGAACTTCCCATGAAGCAGGATTTCCACCCGTGAACGAGATCAGCCTTTCCATCGAGGAACTGTTGAGCGAGGACGAATACGGCCTTGAGCTGTATCTCGTTGCCGGTCGTCGTGGGATTGGACACCGGGTAACCAGTTCGCGGATTCAGAAGCCTGGGCTGGCCCTCGCCGGCTATGTCGAGAAGCTTCATCCCGACCGGATTCAGGTGCTCGGCAATACGGAGATATCGTACCTGCTGAGTCTACCCACCACACAGGCGCACGAGTCGGTCCGCGACCTCTGTACCCACCCCATCTCCTGTTTCATCATCACCAAGAACCTCACTCCGCCCGACTATCTCACTGAGGAGGCGGAGGCCGCGGGGATACCGCTCCTGGTGTCGTCACACAAGTCGTCCACGTTTATCTCCCTTATCACCAAGTTTCTGGAAGAACGGCTTCTTCCAACCACCCATATCCATGGCGTACTGGTGGATGTACTCGGCGTCGGTGTGCTGCTGCTCGGCAAAAGCGGCATCGGAAAGAGCGAATGCGCACTCGACCTGATCATTCGAGGGCATCGGCTGGTGGGTGACGATATCATCTTCATTAAGAAGAAGATGCCGGCGGCGCTGGTCGGGCAGGCGGGGGATGCCATCCAGCATCACATGGAAATCCGTGGCCTGGGGATCATCAACGTGAAGGACCTGTTCGGTGTCTCGTCGATCCGCGACAAGAAGATCATCGATATGGTTATCGAACTGATCGAATGGGACCCCGCGCAGGAGTACGACCGGCTTGGCATCGACGATCAGGTGTATCCCATCCTCGACATCGAACTCCCCCATATCAGGATACCGGTACGGCCGGGGCGGAATCTGACCTCAATCATCGAGGTGGCGGCCCGGAACTTCCTGTTGAAGGGGATGGGGTATCATTCAGCCCGGGAGTTCCACGAAAAGCTCCTTGCCAAGCTGGAAATGCGCCCCGTCGGCGACGAGGTCGAATAGGATGCGGATCGTCATCGTTTCAGGTCTGTCGGGTTCGGGGAAGTCGACGGCGATCAAGGCGCTGGAGGACGAGGGGTTCTTCTGCCTCGACAACCTGCCGGTTGCCCTGTTTCCGACGTTTGTCGATCTGGTGGAGCGGTCGAAGGATTCGGTGCGGGACGTGGCGTTGGTGCTCGATATCCGCGGCCGGGATTTCCTTGCGGGATACGAGGGGGTGTTGCAGGAGCTCCGTGAAGCGGGGCATTCCCTTGAGATCCTCTTCTTTACCGCAACCGACGAAGTGCTGATCAGGCGTTTCTCCGAGACCCGCCGGCGCCACCCGGCACTGGAGAGCGGTTCCGTTCCCGACGGTATCCGGTACGAGCGGGCGCAGCTGGACGGGCTCAGGCGTCTCGCCACGTTCGAGGTCGACACCTCTGAGCTGAACGTACACCAGCTGCGTGAACGAGTGATCGCCCATATCCAGGGGGGTGTCGGTGCACGGCGGATGACGGTGCTGATACAGTCGTTCGGGTTCCGGTACGGTGTCCCTCAAGAGTCGGATCTGGTGATGGATGTGCGGTTCCTGCCGAATCCGTTCTTTATATCCGAGTTCAGGGACCTGACGGGCGAAAATACGGGGGTGAGGGGCTATGTGCTGGAACAGCCGGAGACGAAGACCTTTCTCGACCTGTATATGAGACTTCTCGATTTTCTCCTGCCGGCCTATCAGAAAGAGGGAAAGAGTTATCTGACCATCTCCATCGGCTGCACCGGCGGGAAGCACCGTTCCGTAGCCATTGCCCGCGAGATATGCGAACGGCTCACACGTCACGATCTGCTGTTTAAGCTGATTCATCGAGATATAGAAAAGGGATAAATATGATTGGACTGGTAATAGTAGCACATGCAGGTCTGGCGGAAGAGTTGCTGAAGGCGACCGAGACCATCGTCGGAACCGTGCCGCGGGCGGTGGCGGTCGGCATTCGCCCCGATGACGATGTGGATGCCATGCGCGCTTCCATTGCGGCCGCTATAAAGTCAGTGGATAATGGCGCGGGGGTGATCATCATGACCGACATGTTCGGTGGTACCCCCTCAAACATGAGCCTGTCGTTTCTGGAGGATGGCCATATCGAGGTGTTGACCGGTGTCAATCTTCCCATGCTGATTCAATTTGCCATGGGACGTGATAGGGGAGGGCTGTCCGCGCAGGCCGAAGGGCTCAAGCAGTGCGGCATGGAAAGTATTACCGTCGCCGGTGAATTCCTCAAAGTTTAATCTCCGGTTCCTGCCGGAGGGAACGTTCGTCGAAAGGGTTGCTGATACGATATGCTGGAAGGAACTTTTACCATAGTTAACAAACTGGGGCTTCATGCCCGTGCATCGGCGCTGTTCGTGAAAACGGCTACCCAGTTCTCCTCCGACATCAAGCTGGGACGGGAGGGGGTCGAAGTCAACGGCAAGAGCATCATGGGGATCATGATGCTGGCTGCGGCCAAGGGGAGCATTGTCACGCTACGGATCGAGGGGGCGGATGAAGTGGAAGCGATGACGGCACTGGGAGAACTGATCGACAATGGGTTCGGTGAGGATTGAAAACCGCGAAATGAGGGGGATCGGCGCATCCCCCGGTATCGCCATCGCCTCGGTCCGGATAACGGATCGAAGCCGCGTGGCGGTGGTGGAACAGCCGATCTCATCAGCCGAAGTGGCTACCGAGAAGGACCGGTTCATTGCCGCCCTTGCGCTTGCACGGCAGGAACTTCAGGGGCTCAAGCAGCAGATCGCGGAAAAGCACGGCCCGGAACACCTCTTCGTCATCGACAGCCACCTGATGATCCTCGACGATGCCATGCTCTCCTCCGAAACGGAGCAGCTCATCGAAACCGAGCTGATCAACGCCGAGGGGGCACTGAAGCGGACGCTCCTGCAGTTCAAGGCGTTCTTCGAAGAGATGGAGGACGAGTATCTCCGCGAGCGGAGCAGTGACGTGGAGACGGTGGTGGAGCGTGTTCTTCGCCATCTGGTCGGCCATAGTCACGAGCCGATTACGTGGGTAGAGGGGAAGGTCATCATCGTTGCCCATGACCTGACCCCCTCGGATATCCTCCAGATAGACAAGGAAAAGGTGGTCGGTTTCGTTACGGACCTGGGGGGCAAGACGTCCCATTCGGCGATCCTCGCCCGTGCCCTTGAAATCCCCGCCGTCGTTGGTCTCGAACGGGCAACCGCCGAGATTGTCGCTGGCGACAACCTGATCATCGACGGCGCAACCGGGGTAGTGACGATCAATCCCGATAGGAATACGTTTCGCGATGCACTCCGGCGCAAGCAGAGGTACGAGTACCTGGACCGCGAGCTGGCCAAGCTCAAGGACCTGCCTGCTGTTGCGACGGATGGCCATCGTATCCTTCTGAAGGGGAACGCGGAATTCCTCGAAGAGATTCCGTCCATCAAGCGACACGGCGGCGAAGGAATCGGGCTGTACCGGACGGAGATGCTTTTTTTCAATCGCACCGAGCCGCCGGGGGAGGAGGAGCAGTACGCCGCCTATGCCGCCATGGTGCGTGAGGTGGCGCCGCATCCGGTGACGATCCGTACCCTTGACGTGGGGGGGGACAAGTTTGTTGCCGACCTGAATCTTAACGACGAACTGAACCCCGCCCTCGGGGTTCGGGCGATACGCTTGTCGTTACGCAGCCCCGACATATTCAAGACCCAGTTGCGGGCCATCCTGCGGGCCAGCGCTCTCGGCACGGTCCGGGTTTTCTTCCCGATGATCTCGGGGGTTACGGAGGTCCGCCAGGCAAAGTCCCTGCTGGAGGAAGCGAAACAGGAGCTGCGGGAACGGGGAGTTCCCTTTGACGAGACGATCAATGTCGGGATCATGATCGAGATCCCGTCCGCCGTGCTCATTGCCGATCTGCTGGCCCGGGAGGTGGACTTTTTCAGCATTGGCACGAACGACCTCATCCAGTATTCCCTGGCCATTGACCGCACCAACGAACACCTGTCACACCTCTACGAGCCGCTTCACCCCGCCGTTCTCCGCTCGCTGAAAATGGTGGTGGACGCCGCCCATGCGGCCGGTATCGATGCCTGCATGTGCGGTGAGATGGCGGGGGAGCCCACATTCCTGCCGATTCTTCTCGGCCTCGGTTTTGACGAGTTGTCCATGAATGCGATATCGATTCCCCGGGTGAAGAAGATTCTCCGGCGCTGTTCGCGCGCGGAAACGGAATCGCTGGTGTCCGCCTCCATGAATTTCCCGACCGCCGCAGAGGTCGAAGAGTATCTGCAACGCGAGATAACGGCCCGGTTTTCTGACAGCTTCGACTGATAGCGTTGCACATCGGATCGCGACCTGCACGGCATGCGAGGGGATTTTGCGTCTTGACAAACGGCGGGTGTGACGCTATAAATAGCGGTCTTTGCGTTGATTTTTGTCGTCTCAATAGAAAGAGAGGGTATTTGCGATGGAAATGAAGGATTATATTTTTAGCTCCGAGTCCGTGTCCGAAGGGCATCCCGACAAGGTCGCCGACCAGGTCTCCGACGCGATTCTCGATGCGCTCTTGACCCAGGATCCCAGATCCCGGGTTGCCTGTGAAACCATGGTGACGACCGGCATGGCGGTGATAGCCGGTGAAATCACCACGACTGCCATCGTCGATATGCCGGCTATTGTCCGGTCGACCATCAAGGAGATCGGTTACAACGACTCCTCCATGGGGTTCGACTGGGAGACCTGTGCGGTTCTTACATCCATCGACAAGCAGTCTCCGGATATCTCCATGGGGGTGACAGAAGGTGAGGGGCTGTTCAAGGATCAGGGTGCCGGCGATCAGGGGATTATGTTCGGGTATGCCTGTACCGAGACGCCGGAACTGATGCCGATGCCGATCCAGCTCTCCCATCAACTGGTGAAAAAGCTCGCCGATGTGCGCAAGAGCGGCCAGCTTGACTTCCTCCGTCCTGATTCCAAGTCCCAGGTCTCGATCCAGTACGTGGACAACAAGCCGGTTCGCGTCGATACGGTAGTCATCTCCTCGCAGCATACGCCTGAAGTAACCCACGAACGGATCAAGGAAGGGATCATCGAAGAGGTTGTCAGGAAGGTCATTCCCGCCCATCTGCTCGATGCGAATACCCGTTACTTCATCAACCCGACTGGACGTTTCGTTGTCGGTGGCCCCATGGGCGACTGCGGTCTAACCGGCCGCAAGATCATTGTCGATACGTACGGCGGGGCAGGGCGCCATGGTGGCGGTGCCTTCTCCGGGAAGGATCCCTCCAAGGTGGACCGTTCCGCTGCCTATATGGGGCGCTACGTGGCCAAGAACCTGGTGGCCGCCGGCCTGTGCGACCGGTGCGAGGTGCAGGTTGCCTACGCCATCGGGGTTGCCGAGCCGGTCTCCGTCATGGTGAACAGCTTCGGAACCGGGAAGCTCGATGACGCCCGTATTGCCGAGATTGCCCGGGAGACGTTCGATCTCCGTCCGCGTGCCATCATCGAGCAGCTTGACCTGTTGCGTCCGATCTATTGCAAGACGGCGGCATATGGCCATTTCGGCCGCGAACTGCCCGAGTTCACCTGGGAGCGGACCGACCGTGCCGCTGCCATCAGGGAGAAGGCGGGTATCTGATAACTGCGTAAATCGGTGGTAAAACAAAAAGACCGGGGGGCATCTCCCGGTCTTTTTGTTTTCGTGCGACCCTGCGGCACTTCAGTGGGGTTTATCACTGCTGATCCGGTTAAAGCGGTATCCTACCCCGCGTACCGTCTGGAAGTAGACCGGATTTCCCGGGTCCGGCTCGAAATACTTGCGTAATCGGACGATGAAGTTGTCCAATGTCCTCGTCTCGGTGTCCGACCGGTATCCCCATACCTCTTCCAGCAGGGTTGCCCGGGGGATCGGTTGCCCTTCGTTGCGGAAGAAGAGCGTCAGCATCCTTACTTCCAGGTCGGTCAGGTCGATATCTCCCTGGGCAGTCTTGGCGTGATAGGAGAGGAGATAGATCTCGTTATCGCCGAACCGGTAGCTTTCCTCCACCGGTTCGGGGCGGTACCAGGCGGAACGGCGCAGCATTCCCGACACGCGCAGCAGGAATTCCCCCAGATTGAACGGTTTGGTGAGGTAGTCATCCGCCCCGCTGGAAAGACCGGTGATCCGGTCCCCGTCGTCGCCGCGGGCCGTGAGAATGAGGACCGGCACGCGTGCATCGAGCTGGCGGATCTGCCGGCAGACGGCAAATCCATCCATCCCGGGGAGCATCACATCGAGAATGATCAGTGAGAACCGGTCGTACTTGAGCCGTTCGAGCGACTCTTCGCCGCTTTCCACATGGCTGACCTTGTATCCTTCCTGTTCCAGGTTGAAGCAGATGCCGCGTGCCAGATTTATCTCGTCTTCGACCAGGAGGATGTGCGGGACCTCTTCAGTCATGGTTGTCTGTTCCTCGTGAACTGTTTGCATCGGCGACGGGGAGGGTGATATGAAACGTGCAGCCGGTACCGATCCCTTCGCTGCTCGCCCTGATGGTCCCCCCATGCTCGGTAATGATGGATTTCACGATATACAGCCCGAGCCCCGTTCCCCGGATGTTTTCGCCGGGGCGCCGCACGCGGTGGAACATCTGGAATATCCGTTCGAGGTTCTTCTTGTCGATGCCGATTCCCTTGTCCTGGAAGGTGAGAATGCAGTGCCTGCCGGAGTCTTTGAGGGTGAGGCTGATGTCCGGGGAGCCGGTGCAGTACAGCTCGCTGTTTTCAAAGAGGTTGCGCAGGACGGTCTGGATACCCTCCCGGTCGATGGCGGCGTGTATGCCCGGTTCAATGGATATGGTGAGAACGCTTCCTGCGGGAAGTGTCGACTGCCGTTGCTCGGCGTATTCATTCAAGAAGGCGGAAAAATCGATTACGGGGTGGCGGGGGCGTATCTGCTGGTGATCGAGCCTGGCGGCGAGAAGCAGATTGCTGATCAGCGTGTTGAGGCGGCCGGCATCCGTCAACATCGTATCAACGAAACGGTTGAGTTTCTCCTGAGGCGGGTTCCGGAGCCGAATTGTTTCGAGATGCAACTGTATGGAGGCGAGAGGGGATTTGAGTTCGTGGGTAACCTGCGAGATGAAATTTTTCTGCTGCTGGTACAAAGCGGACTGGCGCTTCCAGTAGAGGAATATGACATAGACTCCCGCCAGGATGAGCGTCAGCAGGATCAGTCCTTCCGTGAGAACGAGCCAGTCGAGGCCGCTTCCCGTGATGTCTGTCTTGTACCGCTCGGCGAGCTTGTGCAGTTCGCGGTTGCGTCCCACGAACCAGTAAATCCAGAGGACAACGAGCGTGAGCCAGACCAGCTGAATGGCGATGAATGCAATAAACGGATGAACCAGCTTCTTGAGCCATTTCATTGCAGTTGTGTACCATTCGACCGATACCATTGCAAGGTAAAATTCCGTACGCGCCGTCTGCGCTGCCGGTCATCCGAAGAATGGTATGTGCCTGCGCAACACGATGCGGCAGTTTGAACCGGTTTGCATACGTTATGGTTATCTTATAGAGTGATTGGGCCGTACAGCTCCGGTGTAAATCGCTGGGAACCCGGACGTCAGGTCCTACTGCCGCATCTCCTGTGGTGCAGTCCGATGGGGAGGTATCCATCGCAGAGATAGTGCGCCGCTTTGCCGTTTCGAAAATGACGGCCCACTGATCTGGATCAGCTCGATCACCAGAGATCCCTGAAACGGATTTTTGGTGGTGCCGTACCGCCGGTGGTGGGCGATGTGGGGATGGTACAGAACGGGGCGGCCATGCCGGGATCACCGCCCATCTCATGCTCCGGGACAGCGTCCGGATGGCCATGACGGTCGATTCCCTCTCCGGAAGGCACCATCCGTCCAAGCGCTCGTATTTTGTTCTCTGGAGCATGGTAGCTCCCTGTTGTTCGCCGTCTATACTGACGTTCGAGGACGAGGCGATGGCGTAGCGTTTCCAGTCGGCATTCGGCCGGAAGGTCGATACCTGGCCGGCGCAATTGCGTATCTGGAGGCGGAAATGCGCCTTGATCACAACGATCTGTCCACATTGCGCAGAAGAAAAGGAATATAAGCGGTTGCTCCGCGGATACTATTCTGCGAGGCTCCGCTTCCGGAAATAGGCGGCCGTGCCCGTGTTTTCCAATGGTCTGGTGATGGAAGAGTGTGTTGGGGGCTATCCGGATGCTGACTCATTGTGTCGCTTGTCCGTGTCACAAACTAACGGGGCGTCGCTGGTGCATGTCTTACACATACGCACGGAGAACGGGCAGTGAAGCATAACGGTTTCAGAGACAGGGAACGCATGAATGCGGCATCGAATGCCCGCCCACTTGTACTGCGAGGTCAGACGCTGGAACTTCGAACCCACTGCGGGAAGATCTACGTGACCGTCAACTTTGACCCTGCTACCGGTCTGCCGGTCGAGCTGTTCTGCAGGTTTGGACGCGCCGGAGGATGCGGCAGCGCCATCATGGACGGGATGACCCGCATGATAAGTTCGGGGTTGCAGGCGGGCATGGACCCGTGGGTGGTGGTGCGTGAACTGGCTGGCATTTCCTGCCACCATGGCGGCAGTACCTGTATGAATGCCGTGGCCGAGGCGGTACTTGTCCTTCTCGATGAGACGGATTCCTCACATGGTCCGTGAAGGTGCATTTCCCGAACCCAACCCAATATCCACTCAACAGATTTCTCATCCCTCCGATGAAACAAGAGAGGTAGCCTTCCTTTCTCGGGCATGGCGATATCGATGGCAGTTCGTTGCCGGAATTGGTCGGTAATGGTGCAAGCGGTGGAGTCAACCTGAAGTAGTGGATTCCGAATCACGTGTCTCATCGTTTTTGCCTTTGATCTCCATACCCGCTATCGGCTGGCACTTGATCGGGAGGCGTGGGCCGATAGTCTGTTGCCCGATACCGACATCGGCATCGAACGGAATCGCTGCCTGGCCCCGGTCTTCATGCCGACGGCGATTACGGGACGCGTTCGTCAACGGTGGTAAGTGTTGAGTGTCACGGGCGGATAATATTTTGTGGGATTGTGTCCGGTCGAAGCCAACGGATTGTTTCGGGCAAGACGACTTGAATTCTGCAGGGAGAACGGAAGGGAATAAATTGGCGGGCGGCAGGGGATTCGAACCCCCGACCCCAGGCTTCGGAGGCCTGTACTCTATCCAGCTGAGCTAACCGCCCGCGAATTTGTATCTATACACTATTTTACGGCCTAGCTCAAGGATTATTATGCCGGCCATTCCGCTTCCTAAAATGTTTTGTGAATACGCTTCCGGTGCGTTACTATGAGTAGTCAATATGGGGAGAGACGGATGAAGCATCTTTGCGGCATGTTTGTACTGTTCCTGGTGGTGCTTGCAACACCCCGTTCCGGCAGGGCAGCAAATTTTCAAATAAAGAAGGCTGCTGAAGGTGTGTATGCGGCACTTGCCGTGCCGGGGGGGGAGGCTGCCAGCAATGCTCTCATCATCGTAGCCGATGATGAGGTGATCATTGCCGGCGCGCATTTTGTTGCGGCAACCATGAAGGAGCTGACGGAAGACGTGGCAAAAATAACCCCGCTTCCCATAAAGCACGTGATCCTTACGCATCACCATAAGGGGTTCAATTATATCGACTTCGATTTCCCTCCGGGGGCCGAGGTGATTATGTCGTGGCAGACCTGGCAGGCACTGAAAAGTGAATACCGGGAATTCAAGCACGATATGCTACTGTTTGATCGAGCGGTTACGATCCAGCGGGGTGGACTGACGATAACGCTTAATAACACCGAACTCGGGCATACCGAGGGGGATGTGGTGGTGTATATCCCGTCGAAGAGCCTGCTTTTTACGTCAGACCTCTTTTTTAACGGCGTGGTCGGATATATGGGTGACGGGCACATGCGTGACTGGATTATCAATCTGGAGGTGCTGGAAGGGCTCGGCGCGCGCGTCGTTGTGCCAGGCCTGGGCGGGATCACTGATGGTACGGGAATCAAGCGGTTTCGACTGTTCTTCAAGGACTTTATGACCGAGGTGTTGCGTCATATCGAAAAAGGCGACACGCTCAAGCAGACAATAAAAAACTTTCACCTGCAACAGTATGAATCTCTTCCCGGGTATCGTACGTTCCTCGACGCTAATATTGCAGGTGCGTACAACGACCTCAAAGATCAGTAGCTGAGTCGACGCAGGATCGGTTTTTTGTTTAAGAATTGAATGGTTATGGCGGATAGGGTTTGACAGTATACGGCCTTTCTGTTATAGAAGCCTGAAACAAAGAAGCGTGGCTGTATGACATGCGGAATGGCAACATCGTACGTAACACACAACTTTCCGGCGAGGATGAAGATGATAGTTCAATGCGATGAATGCAAGGCGAAATTCAGGCTGGATGAGTCGAGAATCGGAGCTCATGGTGCCAAGGTTCGTTGCTCAAAATGCCGTCATGTATTTATGGTTTACCCCCCGCAGGTCAAGGAAGAGGAGTTTGATTCCTTTCTGGATGGCCTCGATGGCGGTGTTGCCGCAACGGGCGACGTGACTGCTTCCGGACTTGGCGGAGCAGCGACGAGCCTTGCTGCGGCTGTTCCGGCGGCCGGTAGCGGTGTGGAAGAAGGTGTTTCTGCCGCAGCATCCGATGCGGCATCGGATGCTGCCGGAGCTCCTTCCGGTGACGAGGCGTTTTCGGATACCGGTTTCGGGGAAGAGAGTGCATCCTTTTCATTCGGAGACGACCTTTTTGGGGGCCATGTTTCTGCGGAAGACTCCACTGCCCCCGGTGAATTTGATTTCAGCGACCTGAACAGCACCTTGGAGAGTGAACAGCAGGGAAGCGACATGTTCGATGGCCGTGCGTCGGAGTTTGACTTCTCCGCCGAAACCGGCGATGTATCCGGTGCCGGTGAGGATGCCGGATGGGAGTCTACAGTCGAGGAAGTGGGACCGTTTTCCGGGGAGCCCCTGCCTTCGGAGAATATCCCGACAGAGGAACCGGCGGAGGAGGCGGAGGGACGCGTTTCGGCACCGTTTGATTTTGAGGACTTCGGAGCGACGGGAACCCCTCCCGCTGAAGATGCAGATTCCGGATTCGGAACCGGTTCCGGTGCGGCGTTCGATTTCGGTAAGATTGCTCCTGACCTTTCTAACGAGGCCGCTGGCGGCCAGGAGATTTCGTCGTTCCCCTCGTTCAATCTGGACGCTTTACCGGAGGGGAGGGAAGAGTCTGAACCTGTTGATGATTTTACCTTCGAAGGGCATGTGGGCTCCGGTGTCGGCGAGGATATGTCGTTCGAGTTGGAAGGACGGGCAGACGAAACAGCCGAAACTCCACTGTTTGCGGATGAAACGAGGGCGCCTTCCGCGTTTTCCTTTGATTTCGGTGGCGGGACCATGGGGGATAAAACTCTGGCATCGCCGGCCGGAGAGGCCGATCTGCACTGGGATGTCTCGCCGCCCGTAGAGAATGAAACCCCCGGCGTGTCTGATGCAGGTCATGCCGCGCTCGGAGGGCTTGCTGACTCGTTCGGCGCGATGGCTGTTCCGCCGGAAACCATGGGAATGCGGGAGGAACTCCCTCCCCTGTCGATCGCAACACGCCGGAAACAATCGGCGGTGGTGCCGATTGTCGCGACACTCGTGACCCTGATCGTCGTTGGTGGCATTGCTGCTGCCGGTTATCACCTTTTCCGTGGTGGTCCTGCAGCGTTTGACCGTGTTGGGCTTGGATTCGTCTCGAAGTGGTTCGGAATAGAGGCGAAAGACGACGGAAATATCGCAGTGCAGAAGGTGACGGGGTATTACGCTACCAACAACGAGGCCGGTGAGCTTTTTGTCGTTACTGGGGAGGTGCTGAATAACTACCGCAAGCCGCGTGCATCTCTGCAGGTGAAGGCGATCCTGTACGGCAAGGATGGCAAGGTGCTTACCCAGAAGACGGCATTTTGCGGGAATGTGGTCTCCGGGGAGCAGGTAAAGACGTTACCGTGGACCAAGATAGAGGCTGCGATGGCCAACCAGTTCGGAGATTCGCTGTCAAATCTGGGCGTGCCGCCGGGAAAGGGGTTGCCGTTTGTAGTCGTGTTTTCCCAGGTCCCCAAAGAGGTTACTGATTTTGCCGTTGAGGCGGCAGGATCGACAGTCGCCGGAAAGTAGCATGGCGCGCTACTGCCCCTGACTGCGCCGACGGATGTGCATACATAGAAAGAGGCCGGCTGGGACTGCCCAACCGGCCTCTTTCTGTGTGGAGAAGACTCGTTATGCGCTGATAGCGTTTACCGGGCAGGTGTCGACACATGCACCGCAATCGATGCAGGTATCTCCGTCAATAACGCGTTTGCCGCCAGCTTCGCTGATAGCGTTTACCGGGCAGGAGTCATCGCATGCGCCACAGTTGATACATTCGTCAGAAATAGAGTGAGCCAAGGGTTTCACCTCCTTTGTATGTATACAGCCTTGAAAAAAGTAGCATAAGGCGTATAAAAAGTCTAGCCCTAAGGTTTGACGTGGGTAGCGACTGGGTGTAAAAAATGTTGAGTTTGCCCATTGTCTGCGTTAGTATGAAAGATGTTTTTATCCTCTTGAAATAAGGGGATTCTTCTTGGTACTGCATGAACTGTGGTGCTTTGGATAGAAGGTAAATTAATTGGGAGGAGTACATGGAAATTCTTGCGCTTAACTGCGGTAGCTCTTCAGTCAAGTATCAGCTGTTTGACTGGAGCAAAAAAGAGGTCGTTGCCAAGGGGATGGTGGAGCGTGTCGTCGTCGGCGATTCGTACATCGTTCATGAGGTGCCCGGCAAAGAGACGTATCGGGAAGAGCACGACTGCCCTGACCACGAGGTTGCGGTCCAGCTGATCATCAGGACGCTCACCAGCAAGGAGCATGGCGTAGTATCCGATATGAGCCAGATTTCGGCCGTCGGACACCGGGTGGTTCATGGTGGTGAGAAATTCACCCGATCTGCCCTGATCGACGATTCGGTACTTGCTGCCATCAAGGAGGTGCAGGACCTGGCTCCGCTGCACAATCCCCCCAACATCCTCGGCATCGAGGCGGCCAAGTCCGTACTTCCCAACGTGCCGCACATCGCCATTTTCGACACGGCATTCCACCAGACCATGCCGAAGCATTCCTACATCTATCCGCTCCCCTTCGAGTGGTACGAAAAGCACGGCGTACGGCGGTACGGTTTCCACGGCACCTCCCACCTGTACGTCTCCAAGCGCGCTGCCGTCATGCTCGGCAAGCAGCCGCAGGACTGCAACATCATCACCATGCATATCGGCAACGGTGTTTCCCACTGCGCCATCAAGAACGGTGTATCAGTTGATACCAGCATGGGACTCACCCCTCTCGAGGGTGCGGTGATGGGGACCCGCTGTGGCGACATCGACCCGGCCATTCCTGCGTTCATGATGCAGAAAGAAACCATGTCCGCCAAGGAGATCGACGGCGTTCTCAACAAGAAGAGCGGGGTGCTTGGGATCACCGGGCACTACACCGACCGTCGCGACGTCATCGAATGCGCCGAAAAAGGGAACGAGCTCTGCCAGCTGGCCATCGATATCGAGTGCTACCGCCTCAAAAAGTACATCGGCACCTACTGCGCCGTGCTCGGCCGTCTCGATGCCATCGTCTTCACCGCCGGGGTGGGGGAGATGGGATGGCAGGTACGTGAGAAGGCGCTGGAAGACCTTGAGCACATGGGGATCAAGCTCGACCGCGATCGCAACAAGGCTTCCATGACCCGCAAGAAGGAGAACATCATCTCCACCGACGATTCGCCGGTGAAGGTGTTTGTTATCCCGACGGACGAGGAACTGGTGTTTACCGAGGACGTCGTGGCGATCCTCGAAGGGACCTACGCCGATCATATGCAGTTCGAATACAGCTTTTCGAAACCCGAGTTCGTGAGAAAGTAACGAACCTGCAGCAGTTGCAACAGAAACGGCCGCCGGAGATTCCGGCGGCCGTTTCTGTTTGTGTAATAAAAAGGGCAGAAGCGTTTCACCGCTTCTGCCCTTTTTGCGTACTCTATGCCTGGGCCTGGACCGCAGTGATGGCGACGACGTTGACGATGTCGTCCACCGAGCAGCCGCGGGACAGGTCGTTGACCGGTTTTGCCAGCCCCTGGATGATCGGGCCGACCGCTTCGGCACCGGCGACGCGTTCCACCAGCTTGTAGCCGATGTTACCGGCATCCAGGTCGGGGAAGACGATGACGTTCGCCTTACCGGCAACGGGGCTGCCGGGCGCCTTCTTCTCGCCGACCTTGGGAAGGAGGGCCGCGTCTGCCTGCAGTTCGCCGTCGATCTGCAGTGACGGGTTCATCCCCTTGGCGATTTCGACCGCCTTCAGCACCTTGTCTACGTCGGGGTGAGAGGCGCTCCCCTTGGTGGAGAAGGAGAGCATGGCGACCCGGGCCGGTACATCCAGGAAGGCGGTGCAGTTGCCGGCCGTCGCCACGGCGATCTCGGCCAGCGCCTGTGAATCCGGGTTCGGGTTGACGGCGCAGTCTGCGAACAGCACGATGCCGTTTTCGCCAAACGCCTGGTTGTTGGTAATCATCAGGAAGAACGAGGAGACAGTCTTGATGCCGGCTGCCGGACCGACCGTCTGAAACGCGGCCTTGAGCACGTTGCCGGTGGTCCCGGTTGCACCGGCCACTTCACCGCCCGCGTCGCCCATGCGCACCATCATGCCGGCATAGTACAGGTAGTCGTCGGCGGTGAGGAGCTTGAGAGCTTCTTCCTTCGTCATCCCCTTGCTCTTGCGCAGTTCGACGAAGGCGTCGGCATAGGCATCGAGCTTGGGAGACGCTGCCGGGTCAAGTAGTTCCACGCCGGCGAGGTTGATCCCCTTTTCTGCGGCAGCTTTGTTGATGGTGTCCGGCCTGCCGAGGATGACAAGCTTTGCCAGCCCCTGCTCAACGATCTTCTGGGCAGCGTACAGCATCCTTTCATCATAGCTTTCCGGCAGAACGACCGTCTGCAGGTTTTTCTTCGCTTTTTCCTTGATCATGTCAACGAGATGCATTGCGTATCCTCCTTGGTCTGAATGTAAGGCAGAACTCATATTCTATAGCGTAATCAGCGGGTTGGGTCAATAAAAATCCGGGTGTGTCGTGTCGGGTTATTTGCGGGACGAACTGCCATAAGTGCTTATATGAAGGGAGCTTTTCGG
>JAJYBI010000031.1 GCA_021779095.1 Deltaproteobacteria bacterium | reverse complement strand
AATACCCCTGTTTTCGTCTCCAAGTCCGCCAACCTGAGTGTTGCCATCAACAATATCATCGCCTCCAAGACCTTCGACAACGGCACCATCTGTTCCTCCGACCAGTCGATGATCTTCGACGATCAGGAAACCTGTGACAAGGGAGTCAAGCTGATGGTAGAGCGCGGCGCCTACCTGGTGAACGCCGAAGAGAAGGTGGCTCTCGAGAAGGTCATGTTCGACAAGGAGCGTGGCGTACCGTCCGTGGCCATCGTCGGCAAGTCGCCGAGGGTCATCGCCGAGCTGGCAGGGTTCTCCGTACCCGAAAACACGACGCTGCTCCTCGTGCCCCTGACCTGCATCGGTCCGGACGACTGGTTCAGCCACGAGAAGCTCTCCCCGGTTCTGGGCTACATCTCCTACAACAGCTCCGACGAAGCCATTGCGGCTGCCAAGTCCCAGCTTCTGTGGGGTGGCGCCGGCCACACCGCCGTTGTCCACGCCAAGGACGAAGCCGTTCTGAACAAGTTCGCCATGGAGATCCCGGCCAACCGTCTGCTCCTCAACCAGCCTGCGGTACACGGCAGCGTCGGTCTCATCTACAACACCATGCCGCCGTCACTGACCCTGGGCTGCGGCACCGACGGGGGCAACTACCTGTCCCGGAACATCAACTACAAGGAACTCCTCAACATCAAACAGGTCGCATCCCGTATCGTCGACTTCGAGCGTGACGAGTAATACGGCGGTTGTTTACGTCCTTCCGGTCGGGGTGCAGATCCCGGCCGGAAGGACTGGCCGTTTGCGTGCGGCCTCCCCCCTCGTGCCGAAGACGGCATGGGGGGGCGTTGTGGTGGGATTCGGGTGAGCTCTGTGTGAGCCGCTGCGGACGATTGTGTGTTTACAATCTACACAATTGTTGCGGATCGCAACATCTGGCGTCCTCGGAAACGGTAAGTTGTTCCCGGTCGAGGCGTATACGTCTGGCCGGGTAATTGCAAAAGCAATGTGTTTGGTCGGTTCGCGTGATAAATCGGTGGAGCGTTTTTCTATCCGCTATAAAACTGGAGGCGCCGGATGAATATTCACGAATATCAGGCAAAGGAAATTCTCAGGGAGTATGGTGTTGCGGTCCCGGATGGCGGGGTCTGTTACAACAGCGCCAGCGCCCGTGACATGGCGAAGCGGCTCGGAGACGGCCCGTGGGTGGTCAAGGCGCAGATTCATGCCGGTGGACGGGGCAAGGGCGGCGGCGTCAAGCTGGCCAAGACCCCCAACGAGGTGCGGGACATAACCCGTGAGATCCTGGGGATGACCCTCGTGACCCATCAGACCGGACCCGAAGGGAAGCTGGTCCGCCGTGTGCTTGTGGAAAAAGGGTGCAATATCGCCAACGAACTCTACGTGAGTCTGCTGGTGGACCGCGCCACCGCCAGGGTGACGTTCATGGCCTCTACGGAAGGCGGCATGGATATCGAAGAGGTCGCTGCGAAAACGCCGGAAAAGATCATTCTCGAGCCGATCGACAGCCTCATCGGACTTGCGCCGTTTCAGGCGCGCAACATCGCGTTCAAGCTGGGGCTGAACGGCAAGCTCGCCAATCAGGCGGTTGCCATGTTCATCGGGCTTTACAAGGCATTCGTCGGTTGTGACTGCTCGCTGCTGGAGATCAATCCGCTGGTGGTAACGGCGGAGGGGAATCTCCTTGCGCTGGACGCCAAGTTCGGCTTTGACGACAACGCCCTGTTCCGTCATCCGAAGATCAGCGACCTGCGCGACTACGACGAGGAAGATCACAACGAGATCGAGGCGTCGCAGTACGATCTTTCCTACATCTCGCTCAGCGGCAACATCGGCTGCCTCGTGAACGGCGCCGGCCTGGCGATGGCCACCATGGATATCATCAAGCACTTCGGCGGCGATCCGGCAAACTTTCTGGACGTTGGCGGCGGAGCCACCATCGAGCGGGTTACCGAAGCGTTCAAGATCATCCTTTCGGACAGCCGGGTCCGCGGCATTCTGGTGAATATCTTCGGTGGAATCATGAAGTGCGACGTCATAGCCACCGGGGTCATCGAGGCGGCCAAGCAGGTAGGGATCAAGGTGCCGCTGGTGGTACGGCTTGAGGGGACCAATGTGGAAAGGGGCAAGCAGCTCCTGTCGGAGAGCGGACTGAACATCGTTTCTGCCGACGGCATGGCGGATGCCGCCCAGAAAATAGTCAAGGCCGTGGCCGGCTGACGCATAACATACGATCACAAGGAGCATTGCCCATGAGTATACTGGTTAACAAGGATACCAAAGTCATCACACAGGGGATCACCGGTGCTACGGGTCTGTTTCATGCGCAGGGGGCCCGTGATTACGGCACGCAGATGGTCGGCGGCGTCACGCCGGGAAAAGGCGGTACCGTCATCGACGGTTTTCCGGTATTCGACACCGTTCGTGAGGCCGTGGCACAGACGGGCGCCAACGCGTCGGTGATCTATGTCGCGCCGCCGTTCGCTGCAGATGCGATCATGGAGGCGGTGGATGCGGGGCTTGACCTCGTCTGCTGCATTACCGAGGGGATCCCCGTCCTGGACATGGTCAAGGTGAAGCAGTACATGCAGGGGAAGAAGACCCGGCTCGTCGGTCCCAACTGTCCCGGGGTCATCACCCCCGGCGAGTGCAAGATCGGCATCATGCCCGGCTATATCCACAAGCCCGGACCGGTTGGCGTCGTGTCGCGCAGCGGAACGTTGACATATGAAGCAGTGTGGCAGCTTTCCTCTCTCGGCATCGGCCAGTCGACCTGCGTCGGCATCGGCGGAGACCCGGTCAACGGGACGAATTTCGTCGACGTGCTGGCGATGTACGAGGCCGACCCGGCCACCGAAGCGGTCATCATGATCGGCGAGATCGGCGGCAATGCGGAGGACGAGGCGGCGCGTTTCGTGCGTGACCATATGACCAAGCCGGTTGCGGCGTTTATTGCGGGTAAAACCGCACCTCCGGGAAAACGGATGGGTCATGCCGGCGCGATTATTTCCGGAGGCAAGGGGACGGCGGTGGAAAAGATCGCCACGCTCAAGGAGTGCGGTATCAGTGTCGCCGAAACCCCGGCAGACATGGCGAATGCGCTGTTAAAGATTTATAAACCGCGGTAGGGGTGGCTGGCACAGACATTGCTAAAAACTTGGGCTGTGTGACGGACCCGGTGGTAGAGACAATATTGGATTTTGTTATTGAAACCGGGTCCCGTTTGATGATAGTAAACGGTATCACGAGCGAGAGGTTGGTATGAGTCCCTATTTTGTGTTCTTCATCTTCATCCTGGCTGCGATCGGCCTCGTCGGTCTGATCGTCCTTTTGAACGCGCTGCTCGGCCCCAAGGAGGTTGTCACTCCGATCAAGCTGGAGCCGTTCGAGTGCGGTTCCCGTCCCCTGCAGCTGCGCAACACCCGACCGCTTTCCATCAAGTATTACCCCGTTGCCATATTCTTCCTGCTCTTCGACCTGGAAACGGTGCTGCTGTTCATCTGGGCGGTTTCGTCAGGTAACCGCGAAATGGCGACACTTTCACTCTGCTCGTTCCTCTTTTTCATGGGGGTGCTGGCGTTGACGTTTATCTATATCTGGAAGGATGGTGGCCTGGAATGGCGATGATGGATTTTATCACAACCCGGAGAGACGAGCTTGTTGGGTGGGTGCGCAAGTTCAGTCTTTTCCCGTATCCGTTCGTTACCGCATGCTGCGGCATGGAGTTCATGGCTGTGGCATCGACCCTGTACGACACCGACCGGTTCGGTGCTGCGCTCCCCCGCTTCACCCCCCGCCAATCCGACCTGCTCATGGTGGTCGGTACCATCAGCCACAAGGAAGCGCCTGTCATCAAGCGAGTCTACGACCAGATGTGCGAGCCCAAGTGGGTCATGGCGTTCGGCGCATGTGCGACGAGTGGCGGGTTCTACCGCAACTATGCCGCAGTGCAGGGCGTGGACAAGGTGATTCCGGTCGACATCTACGTCCCCGGTTGTCCGCCGCGGCCGGAGATGGTCATCGACGCGATCATGAAGCTGCAGGACAGCATCGCCCGCGAGCGGCACCCGATCTTCCCCTTCGAACAGCCGAACCCGGCCAAGATCTAATCCAGAGAGAGTCTTGATATGGTTTACGAAACGATTTGCGAAAATCTGAAGGATCAGTTTGAGAACTCGTGGGACAGTTACGGCATGCTGGTGCTGGACCTGTCGGCAGACAAGCTGCTCCCGCTTGTGACGCGTCTCAAGGAGGAGTTTGGGTTCACTCTGTTGCTCGACGTGACGGCCGTGGATTTCCCCGAGCGAGAACTCCGTTTCGACGTGGTGTACCATCTGTACAGTTCGAAGCACAACAAGCGTCTTCGCCTGAAGGTGCAGGTACCCGAATCGAAGCCGGCGGTTGAAACGGTCACCGGGCTGTACGGCTCGGCCCGCTATCTCGAGCGCGAGGCGCACGAGATGTACGGCATCGAATTCACCGGCAACAACGACCTGCGTCCGATCCTGCTCTACGAGGGCTTTGTCGGACACCCCTTGAGGAAAGACTATCCCATCGACATGGAACAGCCCATCGTCGAATACCGCAAATAGGTGAGGAACGTGGAGTACAAATCCCCCGTAAGATCATTCCTGGAAGAGACCGCCGACCCGAACAACGTGGTAGTCAATCTTGGCCCTTCCCATCCGGCAACCCACGGAACCATCCAGGTCATTGCCGAACTGGAAGGTGAAACCGTCAAGCGGGCCGATATCCACTGCGGATATCTGCACCGCGGTTTCGAGAAGGAAGCCGAGCACCATACCTACCACAAGGTCATCCCCTACACCGACCGTCTCAATTACTGTTCGAGCCTGAACAATAATTTCGCCTATGCCGAGACGGTGGAGAAGCTCCTGGGGATCGAGATCACCCCGCGCTGCAAGTGGCTGCGTACGCTGCTCTCCGAGTACAACCGCGTTGCCGACCATGTCACCTGCATCGCGGCGACGGTCATGGAGATGGGGGCAATGACCGCCTTCCTCTATCTCATGACTATCCGTGACTACATGTTCGAGCACTTGAACCACCTGACCGGCGCGCGTCTGACCTATTCGTATGCCCGTATCGGCGGTATGGCCCGCGAGCTGCCGGACGGCTGGCTCGACCGTCTCGAGGAGATCCTGCAGTTCCACGAGCGGTATATCGACCGGATTCACGGGCTTCTGGACCGAAACCGCATATTCATCGACCGTACCCGCAACGTGGGGTGCATGACCCCCGAGCATGCGCTCAACTGGGGCTACACCGGGCCGATCCTCCGTTCCACCGGCATCGCCATGGACGTGCGCAAGGACAACCCGTATCTCGCCTACGACGAGCTGGATTTCGAGGTGCCGGTAGGGATCAACGGCGACAACTACGACCGGTACTACGTCCGGATGCGCGAGATCGACGAATCGGTCTCCATGATCCGCCAGTGCGTGAAGAACCTGCCGGATGGGCCGCTCAACGTGGACAACCCGCAGGTCGTCCTTCCCGAGAAGCAGAAGGTGTACACGCAGACCGAATCGCTCATCCGGCACTTCAAGCTGATCATGGACGGCATTCCGGTTCCGGCCGGCGAGGTCTACTGCTCCCACGAGGCTCCCAACGGTGAGCTGGGCTTCTACCTGGTCAGCGACGGCAGCGGGCGTCCCTACAAGCTGCACGTGCGGTCGCCGAGCTTCAACCATATGGGCGGCATGCACACGCTGCTTGAAGGCTATCAGGTGGCCGATATCATCGCCACCTTTGGATCCATGAACATGATTGGCGGGGAGTGTGACCGATGAGCTGTCTGGAAGAGAAGTTCGACCAGTTGCGTAGCGTCTACCCGGCGGAGATGAACTCCTCCCTGGTGTTGCCGCTGCTGCATCTCATGCTGAAGGAAAAGGGGCATCTCACCGAGAGCGATGCCGTATTCATTGCCCAGTATCTCGACGTGCCGCCCATGCAGGTGAAAGAGGCGCTGACCTGGTACACCATGCTGTACCGTCAGCCGGTCGGCAAGCATGTCATCAAGATCTGCCGCAACATCGGCTGCTCGCTGATGGGTGCCGAGCGCCTGATCGAGTACCTGGAGCGGAAGCTGGGGATAAAGGAAGGCGAAACCACGGCTGACGGCCGATTCACCCTGCTCGCGGTAGAGTGTCTCGCGTCTTGCGGGACCGCGCCTGCCATGCAGATTGACGATACGTACCATGAACAACTCAATGAATCTAAGATCGACCAGATTCTGAAGGAGCTTTCATGACTGAGACGAGAGTCTTCTTCAATTTCGATGTGACGGCCGATTCCCACACCCTGGCGGCGTACCGCCAGCGCGGTGGGTACCAGGCTCTGGAAAAGGTCCTCAAGGGGATGCAGCCGATCGACGTGGAGAACGAGGTCAAGGCCTCGGGGCTCCGCGGCCGCGGTGGTGCGGGCTTCCCCACCGGCATGAAGTGGTCCTTCGTGAACAAGCAGAGCCCGGTAATCTACCTCTGCTGCAACGCCGACGAAGGCGAGCCGGGCACCTTCAAGGACCGCTGGATCTTCGAAAATACGTCTCACCAGCTGATCGAGGGGATGATCATTGCGTCGTACGCGCTGAAGGTCCGCCACTCCTTCATCTATATCCGCGGTGAGTTCGACCTGCCGTACCGGCGCCTGATGGAGGCGCTCAAGGAGGCGAAGGAGGCGGGTCTCGTCGGCGAGAAGATCCTCGGCACCGAATTTTCCTGCGACATCATCGTGCATCAGGGGGGCGGCGCCTACGTCTGCGGCGAGGAATCGAGCCTCCTGACCTCCATCGAAGGGTTCAAGGGGTATCCGAAGAACAAGCCGCCGTTTCCCGCGGTGAAGGGGCTCTACCAGAAACCCACCGTCATCAACAACGTGGAGACGCTGGCGACCATCCCCTGGATTCTCGCCAACGGCGGCGCGACCTATGCGGCCATCGGTACGGAGAAGTGCAGCGGCACCAAGCTGTTCGGCGTGTCCGGCCACGTCAACCGTCCTGGCCTGTTCGAGAAGCCGATGGGCTACTCCTACAAGAAACTGATCTACGAGGACTGCGGCGGTATCCTCGGCGGCAAGGAGCTCAAGGCGGTCATCCCGGGCGGTTCCTCCACTCCCGTCCTGCTCCCCTCGGAGATCGAGACCCTGACCATGGATGCGGAGGCGGTTCAGGCGGCGGGGAGCATGCTCGGTTCCGGCGGCGTCATCGTCATCGCCGAAGGGACCTGCATGGTGCGGCTGCTTCAGGTGCTCTCCCGCTTCTACGCCCACGAGTCGTGCGGTCAGTGCACCCCCTGCCGCGAGGGAAGCGCCTGGATGAACGACATCATCACCCGCATCTCCCGGGGCAAGGGTGTCAAGGGCGACCTGGAAAGACTGGAATGCATCACGAAGGGGATCATGGGGAACACCGTCTGCGCGCTCGGCGATGCCGCGTCAATGCCGGTAAACGGCTTCCTCAAGAAATTCAGACACGAATTCGAATACTTCATCGAGCACGGCCGCTCCATGTACGATGGCCGTCTGGAAATCTGAAGGCGCTATGATCGAAATTACTATCGACAACAAGACCGTAGAGGCGAATGAAGGGGAAACCGTTCTGCAGGCGGCGTTGCGTAACGGCATCGAGATCCCCCACTTCTGCTATCACCCCTGTCTCTCCATCGCCGGCAACTGCCGCGTCTGCCTCGTGAAGGTGGACGGCCGTCCCAAGCTGATGCCGGCGTGCAACCAGACGGTGGCCCCGAACATGGTGGTCGAGACCGAAGCCCCCGAAGTGCAGAGTGCACGGGCGGCGGTCATGCAGTTCATCATGCTGAACCACCCGGGCGACTGCGGTATCTGCGACAAGGCCGGCGAATGCCGGGTGCAGGAGTACCAGTTCAAGTACGGGATGGCGGAGCCGATCTCCATCGAGCCGAAGCACCACAAGAAGAAGTTCAACTACCTGAGCGAGCGGATCGTGCTCGACAACGAGCGGTGCATCCTCTGCAGCCGTTGCGTACGGTTTACCCGCGAGGTGTCCAAGTCGGCCCAGCTCGGTATCGTCGAGCGCGGCAGCCACTCCTACGTGGCACGTCTCGATGCCCAGCCGTTCGACGACCCCTACTCGGACAACGTGCTCGGCATCTGCCCCACCGGCGCGCTCCTGTCCCGCGAGTTCATGTACAAGAGCCGCGTCTGGTACCTGGAGCCGGTCCGTTCCGTCTGCACCCGCTGCGCGCGCGGCTGCAGCGTCAACGTCTGGCGACGCAAGAAGCACTGGTACGTGCGTTCGCTGGGCGAGGAGAAGAACATTACGGCATACCGTATTTCTCCGCTGGAAAATCCGGAGATCAACGGCCGCTGGATCTGCAATACGGGATTCGACCTGCACAAGTTCATGGCGCGCCCGCGCGCCATGGCCCCGATGATGGCGGGCAACACGGTCACCGTGGACGAGGCGTCGGCCGAGGCGAACCGGCTTTTGGCCGGTGCGACGAACCCGGCGATCATACTGTCCGCCCACGCGTCCAACGAGGAATTGCAGGCGTTCAAGGAGAAGCTGTCCCCACGGGTCCAGGTGTACACCCGTGAAGACTACTGCCCCGCAGAGGGGGAAGTGGTGGAAGACGATCTTCTGATCCGTGCGGACAAGAACCCCAACAGCTACAGCGTGCATGCGATGTTCGGTCAAAAGGCCTTCAGCGCCGCTGCCGGTCACGACGTCGTCATTGTCTGGGGCGACCAGGTGGACTACACGTCACTGGGGAACGCCAAGATCATCCATTTGACCTCCTACGCTCCGGAGCAGGAGACCCGGGCGGATGTCCTTCTCCCCATTTCCACTACCTTCGAGCGGAGCGGGACCTTCTGCAACTTCGAAGGGAAGACGAACCGCTTCGAACAAGTGTTCGACAAACCCAAGCTGGTCCAGCATGCCAGTGATCTGTTCGGGAGACTGTAAGCCATGATTCAGGATCTGCTTGTCTATGTAGTGTTCATGGGGTACGCCATCGGCGTCATGTTGGGGATTGCGACCCTCTTCACCTGGGTGGAGCGCAAGCAGTCGGCGATCATGGCCGACCGTATCGGCGCCAACCGTGCCTATATCCGCATTCCGTTCACCAATATCAAACTGGTGTGGATGGGGCTCTTTCACGGGATCGCCGACGGCGCGAAGATGCTCCTGAAGGAGAATTTCACCCCGAAGACGTATGACCGCTTCTGCTTCAACCTTGCCCCGTGGCTCGCGGCGGTACCGGTACTCGTGGTATTCGCTGTGATCCCGTTCGGCGGTACCATCGTGCCGGGCGACCTGATCCCCGCGCTCCACGACTTCTTCGGCTCCCGCAGCTATACGATGCAGGTGGCCAACCTGGATGCGGGGATTCTGGTCATCATGGCCATCTCCGGTATCGGCATCCTGGGGACCATGCTCGCCGGCTGGTCGTCCAACAACAAGTTCTCGCTCCTGGGGGCTGCCCGAGCCGCATCGCAGATGATCTCCTACGAGGTCTCCATGGGGCTCGCCATCATCTGCCTGGTCGTCACCTACGGGACGCTCGACCTGAACCAGATGGTGCAGTGGCAGTCCGGCACGCTGTTCGGCTTCCTCCCCGCCTGGGGGATCATCGTACAGCCGCTCGGTTTCATCCTCTTCCTGACGGCCGCCATCGCCGAGAACAAGCGCGTACCGTTCGACCTCCCAGAGTGCGAGTCGGAACTGGTTGCGGGTTACTTCACCGAATACAGCGCCATGAAGATGGGTCTGTTCATGCTCAGCGAATTCATCGAGATCGTCGTCGTATCGGCGCTTCTGGTGACCCTCTTCCTCGGGGGGTACAACCTGCCGTACATGAACGATACGGGTTTCGTGTTTCCGGGCGGCTCAACCCTGGCGATGTCCCATCTTGCGGTGGTCGTCACGCAGGTGGTCACGTTCCTGGTAAAGGTGGTGCTGGTCGGCTGCTTCCAGATCCAGATCCGCTGGTCGCTCCCCCGGTTCCGCTATGACCAGCTGATGCGGTTCGGCTGGAAGTTTCTGCTCCCCTTTGCTGCAGTGAATCTCGTGGTCACCGCATGCGTTCGATGGCTGACCCTGTGAAAGGCATAATATGAAGAAGGAATACTGGAACAAACCGACCATGGGTCTCTGGGAGCGCCTCTACATATTCGAGGTGATCCGCGGGCTCTGCATCACCGGCGGCGTATTCTTCGGCAACATGTGGAAGTGGATCACCTTCCGCAAGGGGGCGCTCACCGCGTATTATCCCGAAGAGATCCGCAGCGACTATTCGCCCAACAACCGTGGCCGTCACATCCTGACCCAGCGGCCCAACGGCGAGGTACAGTGCGTATCGTGCAACATGTGCGCGACGGTCTGCCCGGCTTACTGCATCGAGATCCAGTCCACCGCCAATTTCGAGGATCCGTTCCATCCGAAGGCACCGGACCGTTTCGAGATCGACTACTCCCGCTGCATTTTCTGCGGCTTCTGCGTGGAGGCGTGTCCCGAGGATGCGATACGCATGTCCAAGGATGTCCCGAACCTCCCCGGATTCGATCGCACCAAGATGTGGGCCCCCCAGGATCTTCTGATGAACTGGCAGCCGCAACGCAATCCAGCAAAGGTCTATCCCTCCGCCCAGACTTCCACACAGGAGGTACATCCGTAATGTCCGGCATCTTTATCGCTTTCTTCAGCGCGCTTGCGGTCGTCTTCGCCATCATGGTGATCACGATGCGCCAGCCGATGCGTGCCGCCCTGTCGCTGGTTGCCCACATGGTGTGCCTGGCGGCGCTCTACGCCTGTCTCGGCGCGCACGTCGTTGCCGTGTTCCAGGTCCTGATCTACGTCGGAGCAGTCATGGTCTTCATGGTCTACACCATCATGCTGCTCGACGACCGCGACATGTCGTACCAGTGGGTCTTCTCGCGACTCGCGCTCCCCGCGGTCGTTGTCGCCGGTCTCGTTGCGGCGGCACTCTGGGTGCTGATCGGACGGCTGCCGGTAACGGCCCCGGCCATTGCGACTGCTGCGGGGGACAGCTTCACCTTCTCCTCGTTCTCGGTCGCATTCATGCAGCATTACTGGTTCCATTTCGAACTGGCCACGGTCCTGCTGCTGATCGGCATCATCGCCGCGTGGGCGGCGGTCAAGGAGGGAAGCAATGGATAGGTACCAGTTCCTCGTAGCCCTGGCAGGGCTCATCTTCACCCTGGGGCTTCTCGGGGTGGTCATTCGCCGCAACCTGCTCGTCGTGATGATGTGTCTCGAGATCATGCTGAATGCGGTGGTGCTCAGTTTCGTTACTACGGCGGTGCGTACCCAGAGCATCCCCGGCGTTGCCATGACGTTCTTCATCTATGTGGCGGCATCCTGCGAGGTCGCGCTGGCGATGGCCATCATGGTGATCCTCGTGCGGCGGCGGCATTCGCTTGATGTGGGTACATTCCAGGATCTGAAAGGTTAGGAAATGAATCACTTGATGCTTATTCCACTGCTGCCGCTCGTGGGTTTCCTGATTAACGGTTTGATCGGGTCCCGACTGCCCCGCTGGCTCGTGTCGGTCATCGCCTGCGGTCTCCCCGCCGCGGCGTTTGCCCTGACGATCGGTGCATTCACCCTGCTCCGGACGACCGGTACGCCGATTGCGGAAACCCTGTTCACCTGGGTGGGTGCAGCTGATATCAAGGTCGATGTCGCGCTCTACTTCGACCAGGTGTCGGCGGTCATGTGTCTCGTCGTGACCGGCGTCGGTACGCTCATTCATATCTATTCCGCGGGCTACATGTCCCACGACAAGAGCTTCGCACGCTACTTCGCCTATCTGAACCTGTTCCTCTTCTTCATGCTGACGCTGGTCCTCGGCAAGAACCTCATCATGCTGTTTGCCGGGTGGGAAGGGGTCGGCCTTGCCTCCTACCTCCTCATCGGTTTCTGGTTCGAGGACCGGGAAAAGACCAATGCCGGACTCAAGGCGTTCGTCGTCAACCGGGTCGGCGACACCGGTTTCGTGCTCGCCGCGTTCCTCATCTTCTACTTCACGAAGACGCTGGATTTTCAGGGGATCAACGGCTACTTCGCGGCTACCCAGCCTTCGCTGCTGATCATGAACACCATCGGCATCCTGCTTCTCTTCGGCGCATGCGGCAAGTCGGCCCAGATCCCGCTCCACGTCTGGCTCCCCGACGCCATGGCCGGCCCGACCCCCGTCTCCGCCCTGATCCATGCCGCGACCATGGTTACGGCTGGCGTCTACCTCCTGTCCCGCATGAGCGGCGTGTTCCTCCATGCACCGCTGGCGATGGATGTCGTCGCCTGGGGCGGCGCGCTGACGGCGTTCGTCGGCGCCACCATGGGGATCACCCAGTACAATATCAAGAAGGTGCTCGCGTACTCCACCATGTCGCAGATCGGCTACATGTTCATGGCCTGCGGTCTGGGGGCGTTCGACGCCGGCATGTTCCACCTGTACACCCATGCACTGTTCAAGGCCTGTCTCTTCCTCGGTGCCGGCGCCATCATCCATGCGCTTCACGGCGAAGAGGACATGCGGAAGATGGGAGGGCTCTGGCGCAAGATCCCGCTGACGTTCGGCACCTTCCTGTTTGCCAGTCTGGCGCTCAGCGGTGTCCCGCCGTTTGCCGGGTTCTTCTCCAAGGACGAGATCCTCTGGAACGCATGGTCCGCGCCAAACGGTTCCCCGGCCATCTGGGCCATCGGCTGGATTGCCGCCGGCATGACCGCGTTCTACATGACGCGCGCGATCATCATGACCTTCTTCGGCGAAAGCAACGTGCCGGAGAAAGTGGAGGCGGGCATCCACGAGGCGCCGTTCTCCATGGCCAGTGTGCTCGTCATCCTCGCCGCGCTGTCGCTGGTCGGTGGTTTCATCGGCACCCGGTTCACCGGATTCCTTTCGCCGGTGCTCGGTCACCCTGTCGCCGAGGGAGCCGCGGCCGGTGGCATGGAGCATATCCTCATGGGGGCATCGGTTGCCATTGCCGCGTGCGGTATCCTCCTCGGCTGCTTCCTGTACCTCGGCAAACGGACCCTGGTGGAGAAGATCAGGGATGCCGTCGGTCCGATCTACCGTCTGGTCAGCAACGGCTACTACTTCGACGCGTTCTACTACAAAGTCGTCGTCCGCTGTGTCGACTGGGTTTCCGAATCGGTCCTGGCCAAGGTCACCGAGACGACTTTCAACTTCGTCGCCATCGAGCTGCCGTCCGGCGGCATCAATATGGTTTCGCGACTCTTTTCAAGCTTACAAACCGGCAATGTCCAGGCGTACGTGCTCTATGTTCTCCTCGGGCTCGCCCTGATTCTCTGGTGGGGGGTAGCCCATGCTTAATCCGACGACCGTACTTGCCCTGTTTGTACTGCCGCTAGCCTTTGCGCTGATCCTCCCCGTCATGACCGAGCGCGGCTCCGTGCTGCCGCGTATCGTGACCATGGTGGGCATGCTGGGCGTCCTCGCCCTGTCCGTCACGATCTTTGTCGGGTACGACGGATCGACCGATCCTCAGCTCCTGGCCGTCAACGTGCCGTGGATCGCGTCACTCGGCGTGAATTTCCACCTCGGTGTGGACGGTATGAACATCTATCTCATGCTGCTGACCTCCTTACTGTTCCCCGTGGTGCTTGCCTGCACCTGGAAGACCGCGCATGCGGACAAGAAGCTGTACCTCGGCCTGCTGCTCATCATGGAGACGAGCCTTCTGGGCACGTTCCTCTCCCAGAACCTGATGCTCTTCTTCGTCTTCTGGGAGGCGGTGCTCATTCCGATGTTCATCCTGATACTCACCTTCGGCGGTGAGAACCGCAGGAAGGCGGCGATGACCTTCTTCATGTACACCATGGTGGGGAGCATCCTGCTTCTCGCCGCGGTGATCCTCCTCGGCGTGGAGAGCCTGCACCAGACCGGCAGCTGGAACTTCGAGTTTTCCACCCTGTACCATCTGCATCTCAGTACCACGGTACAGATGTTCGTGTTCGTGGCGGTCGTACTGGCCTGCCTGATCAAGTGCCCCGTCTTCCCGTTCCACTCCTGGCTGCCGCTTGCATACTACGAGGCGCCCGCCGCGGGAACGGCGCTGATGGCCGGTGCCATGTCCAAGATGGGCGCGTTCGGTCTGCTGAAGCTGGCCATTCCGCTCTGTCCCCAGGTCTCCGTCGCGTTCGCGCCGACGATCATCCTGCTGGCCGTCATCAGCATCCTGTACGGAGCCGTACTGGCCCTCCGCCAGCAGGATTTCAAGAAGCTGATCGCCTACTCGTCGCTGAGCCACATGGGATACATCGTCCTCGGGATCTTCTGCCTGCAGCAGTCGTCCATTCACGGCTCCCTGTTCCAGATCCTGAGCCATGGTGTGGCCGTAGCGGGCCTGTTCCTGATGCTCGATCTCCTGGAGCAGCGGCTCGGTGCGTCCTACAAGCAGCTGAATGCACTGTCGATCTACGCGCCGCGGCTTGCCGTGACACTCATGCTGTTCATCCTCGCTTCGGTGGCACTGCCTCTTACCAGCGGGTTCACCTCCGAATTTCTGATCCTGTTCGGCGGTTTCCAGCACGGCCTGCAGCTGTTCAATACCGGCAACGGCCTGCTTGTGCTCGTTTGCGTCATCCTGGCCTGTTCCGGCATGGTGCTGGGAGCGGGATACATGCTCCGGTTCGCCCGTGCCATCCTGTACGGCAAGGCGAACGAAGAGATCGGCATGAAGGACATGAATCTGCGTGAGACGATCGCGTTCGTTCCCCTGCTGGCAATCGTCGTCATCATTGGTATCTGGCCGTACCCGGTTATGATCAAGGCCCAGAATGCAGTTGAACAGTTGACCGCTTTGGCAGCAGGCACGCAGCAGGTGCAGGCGCTTCCGCAGACTACAACCACTTTACCTATTGGGGGCGCCGATGGCCACTGATCTCATCTACGGCCTTTTGCCGGAACATCTTCTTCTCGCACTGATCCTCGTCCTGATGCTCGTGGAGATCTTCCATGGTGACAGGAAGCTCGGCGGGGTGCTGTTTACGCTCGCCGCCGCGGCCGGTTGTGCAGTGCTCGCGGTGCAGCTTTCGAACGGATACACGGTTAACCTGGTGCCGACCGAGATCACCATCGACCGGTTTGCACTGATCGCCAGGCTGGTCATCCTCGGGTGCGGCCTGATCCTCGGGATTTGCAGCCTTGCAACCTCCAGCAGCTGCAAGTTCTGGATGCTCCTGGCATCCTCCCTTCTCGGCGCACTGACCATCATGGACAGCGCCGGCTTCATCTCGCTGTTCATCGGCATCGAGATGCTGTCGCTTCCCGCGTTCGCCATGATGGTGAGCGGCGATGGTACATCGAGCGCCAGCGAAGGTGCTTTCAAGTACCTCGTGCTGTCCTCCGTTGCAACGGCGCTTATCCTGTTCGGCCTGTCGCTCGTGTACGGGGTAACCGGGTCCCTCTCCATCAGCGTATTCATGGCGACGGTCAACGCCGGCGGGGCACAGAGCATTGCGGCAACCGTCATCATCCTGTCCGGTTTCTTCCTCAAGGCGGCGGTCTTCCCGTTCCACGCCTGGGCTCCCGACGCCTATTCCAGCGTCAGAATCCATATCACGGCGTTCCTCGCGTCCGTCATCAAGGCGGCGGTCGTCCTCGCACTCGTCCGGATTTTTTCCACTATCGCTCTGAGTGCCGAGGTTGTGAGCGTGATTATCGTCCTGTCGGTCGCATCGATCTTCTACGGCAATACCACGGCAATCAAGCAGGGCGCTTTCAAGAAGCTTCTGGCGTATTCGTCCATCGCCCACGCGGGTTACATGATGTTTGCCCTGATCGATTCCACCGGCGGCCGGACGGAGGCGCTGCTTTATTACGCGTCGGTGTACGCGCTGACGACGATCATCGCCTGCGCCTGTTTCAGTCTGATCGTGCCCGGCGACAGGGATGATCTCGGCCAGCTGGATGGCGCATTCGCCACCCATCCCGTAGCCTCCGTGCTGCTCGCGCTGTGTGTGCTGTCCATGGCGGGGATTCCGCCACTCCCGGGCTTCCTGGCCAAGTTCCTCATCTTCAAATCGGTCATCGCATCGGGACATATCACGCCGGCGGTTATCGCGTTTGTGGGAAGCTACATCGGCGTGATCTTCTACCTGGGGATCGTGTATCGCCTGTTCTCCACCGCGTCGGTCCCTGCGGAGGCCGGTGAGGCCGCCGGTTCGGGGCTGGTCTGGAGCGGTGTGTTTCTCGGCTCTGTGGTTTTTATCCTGTTTATGCTGGTCCCCGGCGTATTCCATTCGCTGCTGTTGACGGTATAGCGCTTACGTCCCGGTCCTGCCGGAACAGGCAAGAAGGAAAGGGGGGCAACGCACTGGGCGTTGCCCCCCTTCCTTTTTAAGTTGCGGTGATTGCATGGGCTACGACATCATCCGCTCCGACAACCGTACCGGAAGCAGGCCGTACTTCTCCAGTTTCGCGTAGAGGGTCTTTCTGTCGATCTCCAGTATGACGGCTGCCTTGCTCTTGTTCCCCCCTACGAGCTTCAATACCTCCAGGATATGTGCGCGTTCCACGACCCAGAGCGGCATCGTGGACGGAGCTGATGGCGGGGGCTGCACCATAACGGTCGTCTCGATGCCGGGGCGGTAAAACGGCATGAGGTCAGGGGTTATGACCCGGTCTGTCGCCAGGATACAGGCCCGTCGCATCGTATTTCGCAACTCCCGTACATTGCCCGGCCAGTCGTAGCTGCCGATAGCGGACAGCGCCTCGTCTGTGATCTCCCACTCTTCCAGCTCCTTTGTCGTATCTGAGTCGATGAAGTGCCAGGCAAGCGGAACGATATCCTCTTTTCGATCCCGAAGTGGCGGGACATTGATGGGAAGCATGTTGATGCGGTGAAACAGGTCATCACGGAATTCACCACGGTTGACGCATTCCTGCAGGTTCTTGTTTGAGGCAAAAATAAGCCGCACATCCACGCTGACGGTCTGATTCCCTCCCATACGCCGAAATCTGCCCGATTCAAGCACGCGAAGAAGCTTTACCTGCACATCGAGCGGCATCTCGGAAACCTCGTCGAGAAACAGCGTACCCGTATGTGACTGCTCGAAGAGGCCTGCTCTCCCCTTCATCGCACCGGTGTAGGCCCCCTGTGTGTGACCGAACAGCTCGCTTTCTGCCGTGTGGGCGTCGAGTCTCCCGCAGTTGACGGTGATAAAGGGTTTGTCGGCACGCCGGCTTGCGCTGTGGACCGCGCGAGCGATCAGCTCCTTACCGCTTCCGCTTTCCCCTTCGATGAGAACTGCCGCGTTGGTCTGTGCGACCCGTACGACCATATTCCACGTGCCGATCATGGCCGGAGAGGTGCCGATGTAGATACTTCTTGCCGGTGCCGAATCGACCGGGCCCTTGCCGTCGCTCGCAGGGCTAAAAATGCGGTGAAGCGCATTATGCTCCAGCGCCTGCTTGATTGCGGACCGGAGAACACGTGCGTCGACCGGGAGAGAGATGATCTGCTGTCCTCCGTACTTTATCGCGGCGTTGACCAGCTTGGGGGTATGAGACTTCAGGAAAACGATGACGGACAGGCTGGGGTCAATCCTGCGGGCTTCATGAGCGATGTGCAGCCCCGTTCCCCCCATGCACCCATGGGTGACCATCAGGATGTTCGGGCGCATATCGGCTATCCGGCGAAGGGAAGCTGTCCGTCCGGATACCACGACGATATTGAATTTTTCCTTGTGAAGTGCGCTTCTGATGGTCAGGAGAAGTGGTTCTCCCGGGTCGATGATACATGCCGTACCGTTCATGTACTGATAGCTCCGTTGCATTAATGAATTCATGTAGACGGTATAGTAGAACAGAGTACATCACAAGGCGAATAGATGCAAGTGGCCAGCATTGCGATGAAAGACGGCGTAGAGAAGGCGTGGTTAGATAGTGCTTGTGTGGCGAATGCGTAAGGGGGGCGACCGGAGAATGTGCCGTTGGCAGAGTGGTGACACCGGCATGAAGCAGGCGGCATTTACGTTGCCAACCTGCTCCGTACCTGATGGTCTTGTTGCAAAACTGCCTGTAGTCCGTATTGCGCCGAAAAGCGTTACCGGACCACCAGCCTGTTGACGATGAGGCTGCCGTTGCCGACAGTCACGGACCCCTCGACCGTCGTCACTCCGGCTGTGTTCAGATAACCAGCGTCCATGCCGCCGTCGAGGGTAATGACCTTGGCACTCCCGAACGACAGGTTCTCGATGAACGTGTATACCCTGGCCTCGATCGTGGCGAGAGCGGATGCGTCGTTGTACGCATCCTGCAGCGAAGAATAGCTGGTGCCCAGCCCGGGGTTGTAGCACTGGTTGTTGGCTGAAAATGTCGCCGTTACCGACTTGTCGCCGTTCATGGCGACAACACAGGGGTTGCCGGTCCCGCTGCATACCCCCGACCAGTTTGCAAACAGCGATTTCCAGTCCGGCGTGGCGGTGAGGCTGACCGATGTATCCCCGGCGAAAACGGAGCTGCAGCCGGACGCACTCCCCTTCCCGCAGGCGATCCCTGCTGGGATACTGTTTACGGTCCCTCCGCCCGTACCGGCGCTGTTGTCGATGGCGACGGACAGCGTTACGGTGGAAGGAACCGTGTCGGTAGTGACGACATTGGAATCGCTGCTGGCAACGCCACCGCTGTATGCGCGTAGCCGATAGTAATAACGCGCTCCCGCGGACAGACCGGTCACGGCAAAACTCGTGACACTCCCCACATCTCTGTTGTTGAAGGTCGTGACGAAGTTCGTGAACCCCGCATCGGTTGCCACATCGAGGCGGTAGCCCGCAGCGCCGTCAACCGGTTGCCAGCCGGCGGTGAATCCCCCAGTTGTGATCCCGGTTGCCACGCTAGCGGAAGGTGGCTGCAAGCCAACGCTGAGAATTCCGTTCACGAACGTAAGGTCATAGTTGCCTGAAACGAGGGTTCCGGCGGAAATGTTGATCGGATACGTACCTGCCGGACTCGTCGTGACGGCGGTTGTCGAGAGTGAGGGTGCTCCCGTCAGCGACGATACCGTATCGCCGTTGGCAAAGCCGCTGCCGCTCCAGGTGAGAGAGGGATTTGCTGTGCCGTAATATCTGAACTGGTCGTCGGCCGTCACGGTCAGCGCCTTCTTGCTCACGACGAGCGGTGTGCCGAGGTTGCCGCTCGAAGAGGCGTAGTTGTCGTCGCCGTTGTAGGTAGCGGTAATGGTGTGCGTGCCGGCACCGACGGTGGAGACGGTGCAGGCGGCGGTTGTTCCGGCAACGGCGACGTCCTGGCAGTAAATGGTCCCCCCTTCCGTAAAGGTGACCGTCCCGGTGGCGCCGGAGGTGGTGGTAGCGGTAAAGGTGACGGTGTCCCCGTAGGTGGTGGCACCGCTGGAGGAAACAACCGATGTCGTCGTGGGGAGGAGCGTCTTGACCAGGAAACTGTACGCCGTCATCTGGCCGGTAACGGGACTGCTTCCCGGCCCGGACGCCGGTGATGCCTCCTGGCCGTCGCCGGCAAAGGCGTACACGGTATGCATTCCCTCCGTGAGTTGCGTGATGTCGAACTCCCCTCCACCGGCGGACGGGGTTGCGGTCTGCCAGGTGCCGGTACAGCCGTCTACCTGGTAGTAGACCTTTTGCACCGGTGGTGCGGTCGGCGCGTAGCTGCTGGCGGTCGTGTAGTAGAAAGGCTGCGGTGCAATGTGGGATGCGTTGCCGGCAAGCGGGTCGATGGCGACCGTTAGCGGTATATTCTGCATCTCCTGTTCGCTGATGACCGACACCGAACCGCTGCCGTTGTCGGCGACATACACCTTGCCCGTTACCGTATTGACGGCCATCCCCTCGGGGGAGGTGCCCACGGTGACGTCGGTTGCGATGTTGGTGATGCCGTCGATCACGGTCACCGTGTTGCCCGAGGTGAGCGATACGTAGATCTTGTTCGTGGCGGGATTCACCACCACGGAGTACGGCGCGGCGTGCAGCGGGATGGTCGTGGTCGCATTGGTGGCGCCGTCGATCACCGTCACGCCGTTGCTGCCGTTGTCGACGACGTAGATCCTGTTCGTTACGGGGTTCACGGCCAGGTAGGTCGGAGAGGTCCCCACGGCAACCGTCGTGGTGGCATTGGTGGCGCCGTCGATCACCGTGACGTCGTTGCTCCCCACGTTCGTAACGTAGATCTTGTTCGTGACCGTATTGACGGCGATGCCGAACGGGTTCGTGCCGGCCGCAACCGGCGTCACCGCGTTGGTCGCGCCGTCGATCACGGATACGCTATTCCCCAGGTTGTTCGCCGTATAGATCCTGTTCGTGACGGGATTCAGGTCGATCGTGTACGGATGGGCGTCGGTCGCCACGGTCGTCGTCGCGTTGGTGGTCCCGTCAATGACCGTCACGTTGTTACTGTTGACGTTGCTGACATAGATCCTGTTCGTCACCGGGTTCACGGCGACCCCCTGGGGAGACGACCCCACCGGGATGGTCGTCGTGGTGTTGGTTGCACCGTCGATGACCGTGACGCTGTTCCCGTTACCGTTTGCCACGTAGATACGGTTCTTGTGCGGGTTCACACCGACCGCCATCGTATAGGCACCCGCCGGAATGGTCTGTGTTGAGCCGGTCGGCCCATCGATGACCGTCACGTAGCCGGTCAGATTCGCGACATAGATGCGGTTCGTCGCCGGATTCACCGCGGCGGCGCACGGTTGCGAACCCGCCGCTACGGATGCGGTGGTGTTTGTCGCTCCGTCGAGCATTATGACGTTGTTGCTGGTGCTGTTGAGGACGTATACCCTGTTCGTTGCGGGATTCACGCCGAGGGCCTGGGGTCCCGTTGCTGCCGAAACCGTGGAGGTGGCATTGGTGGCACCGTCGATAATGGTCACATTGCCACTCCCATTATTGGCGACGTAGATCCTGTTCGTCACCGGATTGATGGCGACGGCGCAGGGAGTCGTTCCGACGCCGACGTCGACCGGCGAGTTGGTCGCACCGTCGACAACCGTCACGGTGGCGCTGCCTGAGTTGGCGACATAGACCTTGTTGGTGACGGGATTCACCGCCACGGTGGTGGGATTGGTTCCCACGGTAACGGATGTTACCCCATTGGTGGTGCCGTCGAGGACTGCGAGGTGATTGCTGCCGCCGTCGGCCAGATACACCTTGTTGGTGACCGGATTCACCGCGACGGCGGTAATGTGCGTACCGGCCGAGACATTTGTCGCCGCATTGGTGGCGCCGTTCAGGACCACCACCCTGCCGCCGCTGCTGTCGACGACATAGATCGTATTGGTCGCCGGATTGATGGCGAGCGCGGTGGGCGTTCCCCCTATCGAAACGGGCTGCACGGCATGTGTCGCACCGTCTATCACCACGATCGTTCCGTTGCCGTTGTCCGTCACGTAAATCTTGTTGGTCACGGGATTTACCGCAACGGCGGATGGGGTGCTGTAGCCGGACATGGTGGCTACGACGGCATTGGTAGTACCATCGATTTCCGTCACCGATCCGCTGCCGCTGTTGGCGACGTAGATCTTGTTCGTGGCGGGATTGACGGCGACGGATACGGGAGTCGTCCCGACGGCAACCGTTGAAACCGCATGCGTGGCGCCATTGATGACCGATACCGAATTGCTCCCCGCGTTCGCCACATAGATTGTGTCCGTGACGGGATTCACGGCGGTTGCAACGGGGGTGGTGCCGGTGTCGATGGAGCGGGGATCCAGGGTGATGGTTGCCGATTCGCTGTAGGTGGCAGAGCTGTAGCAGGTCGAATTGCAGTACGACGGGCAGTAGTTGTTGCAGTTTCCCCAGGTGTCGTAGCCACCGCAGCAGTATGTTCCGCACTGGACCTGACAGGAGTATGGCTGCTGGTAGTAGTAGGTCACCTGGACCGTTTTCAGCCCGCTGCCCGGCGTCAGCGCCCAGTTCACGGTTGAAGTCGCACCGAAAGAGGTGGTGGGGCCGCTCTCGTTCGAAATGACTATCTGGGTGGTATTGGGCGGCGGGCTCAGCTGCAGGGTAACGTTCTGACTGCCGGTATAGCTTTTCCCGCCGTTGATGGTCAGGGCGCTTGCCGCATTGGCAGATGCCAGGACGAGTATCAGTAGAATAGTTGCAGACGTAACCACCGAGGCGAATCGTTTCATAGTGCCTCTCCTTGTGCAATGTACAAATGGCCTAATGTTATAGGCTATTGAAGATTATGCTTTGCGGTTACATATATCAGAAAGTATATCACGCTTGCCAGATATACTGTGAAAACCGGCCACTCAGTATATTTTTTTCTTACGACGAGAAAAAAGATGAGTGCGCCACTTGTCAGGGCAGGAACATACAGGTCCGGCATGTCCAGAAAATAGGGAACCAATGCATACCCTGTTAGTAAAAATAATCCTATGAGGCGCTTGCTCCAGGGGAGCCCTAATAGAACGGGAAGGGTCTTGATTCCTTCAGCCTTGTCCCCTTGATAGTCCTTGATGTCGATGAAGTTTATGCACGCGGTGAATACCACGAGGACGAACGTGGACGTGGCGGTCGGGAACAGAGGGATCTGTCTGCCGACGAATGCATAGCCGACCAGCATCATGAGCAGGCAGTTGAGGGCGATAAGGAACTTGGATAGCACGGGGACCCGCTTCAGACGCAGGGGGGGCATCGAATAGAGGAAGTAGTTGCCGATAAAGCAGGCCAGAAGAAACAGGGTCTGGTATCCCGCTGCCAGGGCGTACAGCACGGCCAGTGACAGGCAGATATGACCGATCCGTTCGTAGGTCCTGTGCGGAATTGCTGCCGTGACGGAAGGACGGTCGGGATTGGAGATCCGGTCGATGCCGATGTCCGCAAGATTATTGGTGATCGTCGAATATACGCAGGCGAACACGATGGCAGCGGCGGCAAAATACAGTTCCATGAAGGTCGACAGTCGCTGGGAAAATCCGATGGCTGGCGGATAACCGATGGCAATGCCGACCAGCATCATCAGTTCGTAGTGCACGATCCTTGTTGTCCTGAAGTCACGGAGGAGCGCTTTTGCGTACGCCGGCCTGAACATGATGAAGACCAGCAGCAAGGAATGGAGAACAAGGAACAGGTACACGTCGATCATCATGCCGAACGAGGTATCGAATGGCAGGCCGAACAGCTTCTCTGCCCCCAGTATCAGGTAGATGATCGCGCCGTAGAGCCAGAATATGAGGGAATAGATGAGCAGCGCAGTCAGCGCGGCCCTGATCTTCGAATGCGTCTTCAGATAGACATAGATCGCGCTGCAGACCATGACGGTGAATATCTCGACCCTCATGCCGGGGGTGGCACCCTTGTGTTCCCCGAAGAACAGCAGGTAGTTGCGCCAGATGCTTCTGGTCTTTTCCGGCACCATGTAGAGGTAGGTGATGTCGTACCGCCAGACGAGCTGAAGCAGCACGTCCGTGATGGGGACCGTTGCCGTCACGATGAATCCGGCCATCACGATTTTACTGACAGCCCCGACCTTTTCGCCGGACATGAAGTGGAGGAGGAGGATGATGTTCAGGAGGAGGCTTGCATAGAACAACGAGTAATGGAGCGCGGTGTACCAGAAAATCCTGGTCACATTCTGCGCCACCATGATTTCCATGACGTTTCTTAAGGAGATGGCCGCAAGAAACGTCATGATGTAGTAATGGTACGGAACGTCGAGCCCTTCGAGCTGCGCAATGATTCCCGTGATCTTTTCTGCGGCGGTTTTCTTCGGCAGTACGGGAGATGTCACCGGACTGTGAGAGCGGACCTTCGCTTCAGGGCCATGCATGCGCGATTTTTTTGAAGCCACAGTTACCTCTGGAGCGGATTTCGCAGTATTCGTGGAGCGAGCCGAAAAATGTCCGTTTCGCAATGTCCCTGAAGGGTTACAGTTTCTATACAAATGGTGCTGGTGGAAGTCAAGGTCAATCTCAACGTGTGAAGATTGCAAGGAATATTGCGTTCACGGGGGAAAATTTGTACGGGGTTGAAAGGTGAACTTCGACGGAATGCGTCGAGTGGTTGGAGCGGCTAACGGATCTGTCTGGCCGGGAGTGATGGGCGTGGGTTGAAGCGGAGGGATGGAGTCGGAACGTCGGCCTGAAACGGGGCCGTAACCGATTTCAGAAAAAACAAAGCCGGGTCTCTTTTGAAGAGGACCCGGCTTTGGTAGTTGTTGGCTCCCCAACCTGGGCTCGAACCAGGGACACATGGATTAACAGTCCATTGCTCTACCAACTGAGCTATTGGGGAATGTGGAAGCAAGTTTTTAGCATAGGCGCCTGGCGAAGTCAAATGGAAAATGCATTGCGCGGTCAATTGCGCAGACCCGTATCGGAAGAAGGAGCAGGTGCCTGGCGTTCTTCACATAATTGCGCGCGGCTCGGGGGAAGACGGGCGATTAACATTGTCTTGTCATTCCGGTCGGTAATTGGGTACAATGGGAACCACTTCCGTTGGTGCACGGGAACCTTCACATGCCCTGTACAACCCCCACATCCTCCCCGATGTCGATCGACGGCATGGTATCGCTGCTTGCCGGAGACGAACGGCTGCGGACGCTCGTCGATGCCATGCCCGACATGGTGATGATCGTCGATCAGTCCCACCGGATCATGCTCGGCAACCGGGCGCTTGCCGACTTTTCAACCGGTGGGGATACCGCCATCGTTACGGGGGTACGCACCGGCGATATCCTGGCCTGCCAGCATGCGGAGGGGGCGTCCGGCTGCGGAACGACCGAGGCGTGCGGAGAGTGCGGATCGCTCCGGGCGATCCGGGCCGCGCTCGCCGGCGAGCGCGCTACCCACGAATGCCGCATCCTGCGCAGGGGAAACCGGGGAATGGAAGCCCTCGACCTGCGGGTCAGCGGGACACCGTTTGCCTGGGAAGGCGAGAACCTGGCCCTCGTGGTGGCGGCCGATATCAGCGACGAGAAGCGGCGCCGGCTGCTGGAGCGGATCTTCTTCCACGACCTCCTCAACACCGCCGGCGTCATCAGCGGAATCACGGAACTCCTGATGCAGGGGACCATGTCGCTCGACGACGTGAAGGAGAGCCTGCACGAGGCGGCGCAGTCGCTGGTTACCGAGATCAAGAACCAGCGGGAACTCCTGGCCGCCGAACGAAACGAGCTGTCGGTCTCGCCGGGGCCGATACATTCCCGGCTCTTTCTGGAGAAATCGATCCAGGCATACCGCACCCTTTCCCTCGACCACGGGTGTACCGTGCAGCTCGCCGCCGGCGTGGCGGAGGTGATCTTCTTCAGCGACGAGCATCTCCTGGAGCGGGTGATGGGGAATCTCGTCAAGAACGCCGTCGAGGCCTCCGATCCGGGCGATGTCGTCACCGTCGGCTGCGACTGCGACGGAACGCAGATCTCCTTCCGGTGTCACAACCCCGGTATGATCCCGCGGGAGATCCAGCTGCAGCTGTTCCACCGCTCGTTCAGCACCAAGGAGCCCGGCCGCGGTGTCGGGACCTACAGCGTCAAACTCCTGACCGAACGATACCTGGGGGGTCGCGTTTCCTTCGCCTCCACCGCCGACGCCGGCACCACCTTCGTCGTGACCCTCCCCCTCGATATCCGCGCCTGACCTTGGCGGGCTGCTTTCCCTTCTCATATTTTCCCCGGAGCGGTACAATATTTTCATGGCTCGTGAGTAGTCGCCGGGCCGGTGCCTGTCGATTGGACGCATTTGCGGCTGCTGCCGCAGTCGGCAGGGGAGCCCGTGGTATACTGGAAAAAAATAACGGATATCCGGCCTCGATTCCGGCGGGGGAGAGGCCGTGGAGGTGAGAGATGAAAGCGCTGATTCTGAGTGCGGACGGGTTCGAGGATTCCGAGCTGCTCGTGCCGTACTACCGGCTGCTGGAGGCGGGATACACGGTGGAGGTGGCGTCCGGCGCACGGGGGAGCATCCGCGGCGTCCACTGCTACGAGGTGCCGGTGGCCCATACCTTTGCCGAGGTGGACGCAACGGGTTATGACGTGCTGGTGCTGCCGGGGGGAAAGGCGCCGGCGGCGATCCGGAACGATCGTCATGCCCAGTCCATCGCCCGGGCCTTCTTCGATGCGGACAAGCCGGTGGCTGCCATCTGCCACGGCCCCCAGACCCTGATATCGGCGGGGCTTTTGCGGGGGCGGCGGGTCACCTGCTACCGGACGGTGGCCCAGGAGATGAGAGATGCGGGGGCGCTGTACGAGGACGTGGAGGTGGTGGTGGACGGCAACCTGGTCACCTCGCGCCATCCGGCGGACATCCCCGCCTTCCTGCGCGAGATGATGCGGCTGCTTGCCCGCTGACGGCGGCGGGGGCGCCGGCGACCCGGGGCGGTGGGGAGGTGAGCCGTGCTGCAGAAACCGGAATTCCCCCTGCGGATCTACTATGACGGTGCCTGCATCGTCTGCGCGACGGAGGTCGAGCGGTACGGCCGTCACGACCATGCGGGGCGGCTGGTGCTGGTGGATATCAGCGACCCGGCGTTCGACCCGGCCCCCTTGGGGATCACGCTGGACGCGCTCATGTACCAGATGCACGTCATCGACCGGACGGGGCGGGTCTACCGGAACGTGGAGGCATTCTGGGCCATCTGGCAGGCGTTTCCCGCCTCGACCCTGCTGGGGTTCCTGGGGAAGCTGGTCACGCTCCCCGGCCTGCAGAGGGTGGCGCGGTTCTGCTACCGGATCTTCGCCCGGTACCGGAAATACCTGCCGCGCCGGCGTGGCCGCTGCGCCACCGGCTCCTGTCGCATCGGCCGGGACGGGCCGCCATGATCCTCCTTGCCGGCGCGCCGAGCTCCTTTACTTCCCCTTCCCGGTGTGCCAGAATGCCCGCCGGGAGCCGCCATGTCCGACTATCATCGCCTGCACCGCCAGCGCTGGACCATCTTCACCGTGCTGGCGTTCATGTACATCCTCGTCTACTTCTACCGGGTCTCCCTGGCGGTGGTCGCCGGGGACATCAGCCGCGAGCTGCACCTCTCCCCGCAACAGCTCGGCAGTCTCTCCGGTATCCTCTTCTACGTCTACGCCTTCGCCCAGCTCCCCCTGGGGCCGATGATCGACCGGATCGGGAGCCGCCTCGTCATCGGCGGCTGCGGCATACTCACCGCCGCCGGCGGCATCCTCTTCGCCAAAGCCGGTACGCTTCCCGCCGCCATGGCGGCGCGGTCGCTCATCGGCATCGGCACCGCCGCAGTCCTCATGGGGACCTTCACCGTCTTCAGCCGCTGGTACGAAAAACAGGAGTTCGGCCGGGTGTCCGGCTTCATGGTGGCCATCGGCAACCTGGGGAACCTGTCCGCCACGGCTCCCCTGGCGCTGGCGGTGGCAGCGGTCGGCTGGCGCGCCTCGTTCCTCGTCATCGGCGTCCTGCAGGCGCTGGCCACGATGCTCGTCTTCGCCTTCGTGCGGAACCGCCCCCCCGCGGCGGAGCACGACGCCGCAACCCCGGCCCCGCCCACCGGCATCCTCGCCGCCTGGGGAGAGATCTTCGGCAGCCGCGACTTCCTGCTGCTGGCGATCATCGCCTTCTGCTGGTACGGTAACTACCTGGCGCTGCAGGGGCTCTGGGGCGGGCCGTACCTCATGCAGGCCGTGGGGCTCTCCCGGGCCGGCGCGGGACGGGTCCTCATGTGCACCTCGCTCGGGTTCATCGCCGGCAGCACGGTCATCGACACGGTGGCGCGGCGGTTCTTCCGCTCCTACAAGAAGACCCTTCTGGCGGGGCAGCTTCTGCTTCTGCTCTTCATGGCGAGCTTCCTCGGTCCGGCCGACGCCCTCCCCGGCCCGCTTCTCTACCTGCTCTTCTTCGCCATCGGGCTCGCGGTCTCCAGCGGGGTGATGATCTACCCGATCATCCGCGCCATGTTCCGGGTGGAGATCGTCGGGACCGCGCTCACCTCCCTCAACTTCTTCGTCCTCATGGGGGCGGCGGTGACCCAGCAGGTCATGGGGCTCATCGTCGGCGCCATCGGCGGCGGGACGACCTCCATCCCGGCGCACGCCTTCCACACCGCCTTCCTCCTCCCCGTTGCCGGGTTGGCGCTGGCGATCGTCTCTTTCTCGTTTGCTAAAGACTATTCGGGGAAAATGTAGGCAGGCCCTCACCCGGCCAGTCCCTCTCTCTATCTCTCCCCCAGAGGGGGAGAGTACTCCTTGTCCTCTCCCATTGGGAGAGGAATGAGGTGAGGGGCCGGCCACCCTCTCCCCGAGGGAGAGGGTAACTGTGTGTTCTCGCCCTTTGGGAGAGAGATGGAGTGAAGGGTATCAGCGGCCGCGCAGCGGGGTGAACAGGTACTCCAGGCCGTTCACCTTGATCTCGTAGATGGTGCGCAGCTGGTCCCCCAGCTTCCCTTCGGGAAACCCCTCCCGGGCGAACCAGACCACGTACGGCTCGGGGAGGTCGATGAGGAGCCGCCCCGCGTACCGGCCGAACGGCATCTTCGCGCGGGCCAGCTCCCTGAGGGCGTCGTGGTCGAAGGGGAGTTCGGTCATCGGTCGAGCCCGTCCAGGATCTCCGTGAAGGCGCGGAGGGTGACGGCCCGCTTGAGCTTCCGGACCGGCTTTTCGAGGGCGGGATCGTCCATGGTGGCGAAGACCCCCTTGATCTTGTTCAGTACCTGGGTGTCACCGCAGAAGTGCTGCCGGTAGCGCTGAAGCAGCTCCCGCAGGTAGGAGGCGAGCTCCACCGCCCGCTCCTCCGGGCCGGGGTCGGCCGGCGCCTCCCCCCTGAGCCGCAGGAAGAGGAGCGGGTCGGCGATGGCGCCGCGTCCGAGCATGAGCCCGGCGGCGCCACTCTCCCGGAGGAGCCTCTGTCCGTCCGCGGCACTGCGGATGTCGCCGTTGGCGATCACCGGCAGGCGCGTCCTGCGCACCGTCTCGGCGGTGACCGCGTGGTCGGCCGCACCTTTGTACTCCTGCACCACGGTGCGGGGGTGGAGGACGAGAAAATCCACCCCCGCGTCTTCGAAGAGCGGCAGCAGCGAATGGACCTGGGTCGGGTCGTCGTACCCCGCGCGGAGCTTCACGGAGAAGGTGCCGGTCACGACGCTTCTCAGGGCCGGCACGATCTCCCGGATGCGCGCCGGTTCCTGCAGCATCCCGCCCCCCGTGAGCCCGGAGGTCATCCGGCCGTAGGGGCACCCGAGGTTCAGGTTGAGATGGACCGCCCCCGCTGCCTGCGCCGTCTGCGCGGCGGCGGTGAGCGCTTCCGCGCCGTGGCCGATCAGCTGCACCACCAGCGGTACGCCGTCCTCGGCGGCGGCCATCTCCCGGAGGTCGCCGGCGGCGATATGTTTTCTGCTCGCCACCGGGTTTACCCGGACGAACTCGGTGAAGACCGTGTCCGGGCGGACCCGCTCGATGAACAGGGCGCGCAGGGCGCGGTTCGTGAGCCCCTGCATCGGGGCGAGCATGAGCGGTACCGTCCCGGCGGACCAGGGGAGCGGGGTGGCGGTTTTATTCCGGTCGATCGTGTCGGTCATGGTGTGGAAACGGCGAAGGCGGCCGTATGGCCGCCTTGCGTGGTTCAGCGTGTGTGGTCAAGCAGGCTGTTGAAACGTCACGGCCAGCTAGAGGATCTCCACCAGCTCCAGCTCGAAGCTCAGATCGTGCCCCGCCAGCGGGTGGTTGGCGTCGAAGGTGACCTCCGTGTCGGTCACCTCGATCACGGCGACCCCCATCTCTTCCTCGTCGTCGTTCACGAGCACCATCTCGTCCCCCACCTCGGGAACCTCCATGTCTTCGGGCAGATCGCTCCGGGGTACGGAGAAGACCCGCTCCTCGTCGTAGTCGCCGAAGGCGTCGGCGGCGGTGATGACGACAATCTTCTTCTCGCCCGGCGCCATCCCCTCCAGCGCCTCGTCGATCTGGGGGAACATCGGTACGTCGCCGATGGTCATCTCCATCGGGCCCGGTTCGTGGTCGCCGCAGCCGCACCCTTCATCGGTGCAGTCGTCGTCGCAGCTGTCGTCGCAGCACTCTTCCATCTCCAGGGTGGAGTCGAAGATCGTGCCGTCTTCCAGCGTGCCTGTATAGTTGATTTTGACCTTGTCGCCTTTTTGTGCCTGTGCCATGGTATTCCTTTCCGTGCGGCTGAGTAATGATCGTATCAGGGTACGGAAAGGACCGGCGGCCGTCAACAAAATAGTGGCATTCCGGCAGTGTCTGCAGGATCAGCCCCGGATCATGAAGAGGAGCATCTTGAACCGCTCCGCCGCCCGCAGGGAGTGGGGCCGGTTGGCCGGCATGATGATGATCTGGCCGGCGGCGACCCGGTGGACACTGCCGTCGATGGTGACGTCCACCGTCCCGTCCAGCACCTGGACCGTCACGTCGTAGGGGGCGGAGTGCTCGCTCAGCCCCTGCCCCTCGTCGAAGGCGAAGATGGTGAGCGTGCCGACGGGCCGGTCGACGAGGGTGCGGCTCACTACCGCGCCGGGCTGGTACTGGAGGAGGTCGACGACGGTGACCGCCTGACCGGTGATGGATTCCTGTCTGCTCATGGTGTGCTCCCTTCCGGCTGAAGTGATTTCCTACACATTCAGTATAGCGCGGGAAGGGGGGGCGTCGCTTGATGCAGGTCAAGGGGGCGGCATTGGAGCGGCTCTAAATCGCTTGACGAACCGGCGGCCGGCGCCGTAAGCTTTTTCCACACCGCGGTTGAGAGTTGAGAGTTGAGGAGCGAGAAATGAAAAAAGCGGCCCACGGCGACACCGTCACGGTCCATTACATCGGCACCCTGGACAGCGGCCGGATCTTCCAGCGCACCGACGAGGGGGAGCCGTTCGTCTTCACCATCGGCGCCGGCCAGATCTTCCCCGCCCTGGAGCGGGAGATCGTGGGGATGGGGGAAGGGGAGACGCGGAACATCGTCCTCGCCGCCGAGGAGGCGTTCGGCCCCCGCCGGCAGGAAAACATCATCACCGTCGCCCGCGACATGTTCCCCGCCGACCGGGAGATCGTCGTGGGCGCGGCGCTCAGGGTGGAGTTCGGCGCCGGCACGGAGCGGGTCATGCGGGTCATGGCGGTCACGGAGACCGAGGTGACCCTGGACGGCAACCATGCCCTCGCCGGGCAGGAGCTCACCTTTGCCCTGAAACTGGAGAAGATCGGGGAGTGAGAAGAAGCCGGTTGTCCACGAACGACACGTAAGATCATGAAAAAACAGCGAAAATTCCCTCCCCTTCAAGGGGAGGGTTGGGGTGGGGATGGGTTTTCCGTTTCGGCACCCCATCCCCCTCCTGACCTCCCCCTTGAAGGGGGAGGATTAATTTAGTGTCTTTCGTGGACCATGAAATTTGTAAAGAATGAAAGGAGTCTGCATGGATGCGCCGCTGAACGAGATCGAGATCCGGGTGCTCGGCTGCCTGGTGGAGAAGGAGCTGACCACCCCGGAATACTACCCCCTGTCGCTGAACGCCCTCACCAACGCCTGCAACCAGAAGTCGAACCGCGACCCGGTCATGGCGCTGGAGGAGGCGGAGGTGGTGCGCGCCCTGGATGCCTTGAGGTTCAAGCAGTTCGCGGTCGTCTCCGCCGACGGCGGACGGGTCCCCAAGTACCGGCACCTCCTGGCGGAGCGGCTGCGGCTCGTGCCGTCCGAGCTGGCGGTCGTCTGCGAGCTCCTGGTGCGCGGTCCCCAGACCGTGGGCGAGCTGCGGACGAGGGCGGAGCGGATGCACCCGTTCCCCGAGCTGGCGGCGGTGGAGAGCGTACTGAACGAACTGATGGAGCGGGAGGAGCCGCTGATCGCCAAGCTCCCCCGTCAGCCGGGGCGCAAAGAGGGGCGCTACGCCCAGCTCTTCGGCGGCATGCCGGATGTGACGGCGGAAGGGGAGGAGGCCCCGCCGGAACCGGCGCGGCTCAAGGTCATGGCGGAGAACGAGCGGCTGGCGGCGCTGGAGGAGGAGGTGACCGCCCTGCGCGAGGAGGTGGCCACGCTTCGCCAGCTCGTGGAGGAGTTCAAGGCGCAGTTCGAGTAGGCGCGGTTCACTCGCATATCACGCAGGCACGAAGCCCGGCATTTGCCGGGCTTTTTTTTGTTTTGACCTCACGTACGGGTTCACTTTAGGCGCGGTTCATGTTATAACCGAGCAACCTTTTTGGGTGGGATGAGCGTACTCTTTCAGAAAACCGAGAAGTGTACCAGGTTTTCCCCGGTATGTGAGGTACGGCGCCATTAAAGGCAGCGAGTTGGGAAATCATATACATATAGATAGGTCTAAGAAATAAATGAATTAACACAAATCTATCTACATATATATAGGGTTTAGCCATATACATGTAGATAGAACTGACTACATGTATATTGATCCATCTACATGAGGTCGTCCGCACAATATATGGTTGTACAAAAGCCGATTGGCAGGAGTGTCAAGCCTGAATTAAAAATATGAAAGGTGGCTAAAATGAAAATTGTTAAAGTTGAAGTGAAAAAGTTGTTTGGTGTTTTTGACCATGAAATCAATATTAAGCATTCCGGCATCACTATCATTATAGGTGAAAATGGGCTTGGAAAAACCGTCCTATTAGAGATGCTTGAAGCGTTCTTTAACGGAAAATATCATCACTTAAACAATGTCGCTTTCGAGGAGCTTTTAATTGAGTTTGATGACAAAGTGAAATGGATTATAAAAAAAGAAATGGGTCAACATAATTTGCCTTTCTTAGAGTTGCAACAAAAGAGTGGTAGGACAGTCAACAAATACAGGCTGACTAGTCTAGACAATAGAGAATTAGTTTCGATTGCTAACAACATAGCAAGAGGCGTCGAGTTTCTTCGTAAAGTAGGTCCAACGACATGGATGGATAGGCGAACAGGTGATCATTTAAAACCAAGAGATGTGGTTTCCAATTATGGACACATGTGGATTCCCCATATGCCTGAGCTTATTTATTCGAAGATGGATTATGAACAACATGCTTCCCTCCCTTTCTTTGAAGAAAACAAAACAGCCCCACCAGACTGGTTTTTTGAGCGCCATAACTGTATCAATGTGTCGCTCATAAAAACTCAACGGCTTCTTGCAATTGACACTCCTGATCAAAAACCAACTTTCACAGTTGAAAAATACTCTGCAGAAATTTCAAGACTAGTTAAAACCAAACTAGCAGAGTCGACAGAATTATCTTCAAAACTTGATCGCACATACCCTAACAGACTTGTTAACAGATTAAGTAAGCTGTCAGATGTTACAGACGAATATTTATACGATCAACTTGGTAAGTTAGAAAAAAAGAGAAAACTCTTGGATGAAGTAGGTTTAATTGAAATCGATAAGGATACGTTCCCTGTTTTTACTCTCAAAGGCTCTCAAATGGTAGTTAAAGATGTATTGCTACTGTATGTTGAGGACAGCTTTGAGAAACTACAAACATTCGATGAAATATCTACTAAAATTCAACTTTATTTATCTATCATCAATAAACGCTTTAAGCACAAGAGACTACATATCGAACGAGAGCATGGTTTTGTCTTGAAATCAACAGTTTTAAAAAACCCAGATGGTAATTTTCAGATTATTCCAGTAACTAAGCTGTCATCTGGTGAGCAAAATGAGCTTGTACTATTCTACGAACTTCTTTTCAAGACGGCAAAAAACTCCATAATTTTGATTGATGAGCCAGAGATTTCACTTCATATTTCATGGCAAAACACCTTTATTGAGGATCTGAGGGAAATAAACAAGTTAAACGAAGTTGACATATTGATCGCAACACACTCCCCGGACATTATTTCAAATAACTGGGATTTAAAAGTTGAATTAAAGGGGGTCGAGTAGCATGGAATCCCACATAACCCCTGAACGTGTCGCAAATGCTATAATGCAAGACACCCGGTTTACCGGTCTATACTTAATTGTTGAGGGTAAAAAAGATTCTAAGGTCTACGGTAAGTTCTTACGGAAAGACTCAATTCAAATTAAAGAGGCTTTTGGGTATCTGAAAGTTATCAAGGTTGTTGAGCTTTTGTCAGAACGCGGTTTTCAGCACTCGCTAGGCGTTATCGATTCGGATTTTTCTACCATACTTGGGCGGGAATTGCCTTCTCTTAATTTAGCTACCACCGATGACCATGACATTGAGATGACCATTATCAAGACAGAAGCGCTAGAATCCGTTGTAGAGAGTCTGGCAGGAAAGGAACCTATTGCTGCTTTTTGTGACGGATTGGGACTCCAGTTACGTCAAATCCTGTTCGAATCTTGTAAGGAGCTGGCATATCTAAAAATGGCAAATCACATTGATAATCTTGGTCTTGTATTCAAACCTAAAGATCCTGAAGGTAACCATCTGAAGTACAAAAAATTTATCTGTGACAAAACATTAAGGTACCTAGGTAGAGAACTGATGGTAGATGCTGTTATTAATTATTCTCGGAATAAGTCAGAGAAGGTAGCAGACAAATCTAGCATCCTAAGATCAATAGACAATGTTAGCAAAAATGAATACGACATGTATCAACTACTGAATGGCCACGACGTTTGCAATGCAATTTATTTGATGCTGAAATACGGCCTTAAATGCAGAAATCCTATCCTTAACGATTTTAATGCAGTTGAAGAAATGTTGGCAATGGCATTTGACTTTTCCTTTTTTTCAAAGACGAATATTTATAACTCTCTTATTGCATGGGCGAATGATAAGGGTATTAACATTATAAAGCCTTGTTATGTGAGTTAGTACTTCGCCAAAGTCCAACACGGCCATAGACGCCGACTCCCTACGGTCGCGGGTCATGGCCGGAGCCGTTATACCAACAGGAAAATGAGAAAGTGAGTAGGTTATGAAGAATCTTTGGAATTCCATCCTAGACTCTTGGCTACCATACAAGTGGCCAAAATTGGTAGCAGGAGCAGCAGCATCCCTAATGCTAGGTATACTGACTCTCCCGGAGTGGGGTCCCAAGATAGGATTATCTCTAACAGAACCAGAAATACTGCGACTCCGAAGAGAGGGGATACCTTGGCTATTCGTTTTTGCTCTGGCGTTAATTCATTATTTGGTTGTCCGTGAAAAGAATTCATCTTTAGCCCTCCAACCCTGGAAATTTCACGAAAAGAAGATTCTGCCTATCGGTGAAAAGTATGACTTACTTGATGCGAACGGAAACAAAGTTGTACGAATAATTTTAAAAGAAATATCAATCCAGATGATGCCGGAACCATATACAAACCTCTTAAAAAGCACACAAAAACAAATCGAAACAGAGGCAGCAACTTTAGCTTTTGATCAATTGCTATCAGTATTTCCAGGCCAAGCAGTAAAAGTCATCCCACCACCAAAACCGTATACTGAAAGTATATTCGCCCTTGCCAAGAACAATCATCAAGAAGACATCCATTCAGTATTCTTTTTTTCAACGCTCGGACAAGAACAGTTCTTCCGATGCTTCGTTGACCACATAAATCCTACAAAACAGGAAGTTGAAATAGATGTGTATTTACTTCAAATGAGACAGGTATAACCACGTAAATACACCGGCCCGATGGCCGGTGATTTCCGGCCCCGTTGGATGGAAGGAAATAAATGAAAAAGAAAATCATCCTTGGCGTCTTTGCTGTTTTAGGTGGGATTCTCTTGTTTATAGGCGGATTTTTCTGTGGTTTAAAGTTCTTCGCTTGGAACTACAACATCACAGCGATCACTGAAGCTCGGATTGCACTGATGTCACTCGAAACGAACATTGAGGCACTGGACCGTAAGGATTATGATTCGCTACGGACAAATCTCAACCTGAGAATAGACGGAGAAATCCTAAAAATTTACAACCTCATTGAAGAATCAAAAAACAAAGAGGACATAAATAGGGCGAAGAAGGCGCTTTCCCGCTTGGCGAAGCATAGGCAAAACTACCCGCCAGCTTATCCCGCCTACCTACAGAGTCCTGACAACGAGAAGGTGTACAAACACGTGGATGCGATTCTGACGCAGTTCATCGACTATAAGTGAGACATCCAGCAAGCGGCGACAGCGGTCTCCGCTAACGCTCCGCCGCTGGCGCCTTGAGACGTTAGACCAAGGATAAATAATGAAGATACGCATTGAGTACCTGCGACGTGATGAGGCCATACCTCGCGTGTTGGAGCTATCTCCAGAAGAATACTTCGATCCATTGGACGAAGGAGAGGAACTATCAGTTAGGTCTGTTCCAAAGTATTTGCAAGAATTCGTGTATACGGGTCACAATGCTGAAGATTTGTGGTGGACAGTCCTGAACATCATTGATGGTACTGCGTTTTGGCGAGTTAGATCGCAGTTTCTTGATGGGCTGAAATCTTTAATGTTGCACTCCGTAGAGTCAGATGGATCCGAAGAAATCATCCATCAAACAGAAATTAGCCCTCAATGTTGGCACACGATTCGTACGTTAAAGCAACCTGGTAAATCATGGGCAGTAGTAATGAACAACATCACCAATGATCAACCGGGACTACCGACAGGAAGTCAGAACTTCTGTGGGGGGTGGTCGTTCGATCAGATGAAGGCCTTTGGGGACATAGGTGATGGTCTAACACCGGCGTAGACACTGACGCGGCAAACAACGCCACGCAGGTCACGCCGCGACACGTTGAGCAAGGAAAGAGAAAAAATGCCGCAATGTCCAAATTGTAATGCAGAGATGGCTGAAGCTGACTTCATTTGCCGAAAATGCGGACGGGGCAAAAGGCACATCAATTCCGACACTAAAACTGCTCTATTCCTTAATGCAACCATTATCTATTATAAACAAGCCGGATTTCTTCACACTGCCTTCTATTTGGTTGCATGCCTTCTACACAGTATTTTCACATTTCCTTACAAGTTCAAAGAATGGCTGCATATAACAAGGATGATTAAGGCAAGAATACAAATGGAACCTCCGTGGCTTGCATTTCCGACTATACCAAGTGGCTCAATTGGCTGGAGAATGGGTGGAGGAGAATCTTTCTTAATGACTTGGGACAGATGGTACAAAAGAATTTCTGAAGAAGAGCGAATTGAGTACGAGAGGAGCTTTCCTGAGCCGCCTTCGTGGGACGGCTTTTATAAATCAAGAGACAGATAGAAGACAATAAAACTGTGCTCAACACGCGGCGGCACGCGGTCTTCGCTACGCTCGCCGGTGCGCCTTGTGACGTTATACAGGAAGAAAGGATGAACTATGGAAGAGCCAAAATCACTTGACAGCCTCTTTAAAGAAAAATTATTCCGCATTCCCGACTATCAGCGCGGATATGCTTGGCAAAAGAGCCAACTGAAGGATTTTTGGGAAGACTTGATAAATCTCTCAGGAGATCGCTCTCACTATACAGGCGTGCTTACATTGAAGCAGTTACCGCTTAAGAGCATTGACGAGAGTGAAAAGGAGTATTGGCTTGTCGAGGGGGCAATGGGGACGTACCTCAATTATAAAATTCATCAGGCATAAGTAGCAGAAATTCCACCACAAGGGAGCCAGCCATGCTGAAAACAAGGTTGAAACTTATCCTGCTCATGCTCATCGTTATGTGCGGCACCGCCTACGGTGCGGACACGTCGCCCAGCGACCAGTCCCTCAAGGAACTCCTGCGCGTGACCGATTCCCACAAGATGGTCGACAGCATGATGGGGCAGTACGACGCGCTGATGAAGAACAGCATGCAGCAGATGCTCAAGGGGGAGAGTCTCACCCCGAAGCAGCAGAAGTTCATCGACGACATGCAGAACGAGATCATCGGGTCGTTCAAGGAGGAGATGACCTGGGAAAAGCTGGAACCGCTGTACATGAAGGTCTATCGGGATACCTTCACCCAGGAGGAGGTGGACGGGATGCTGGCCTTTTACCGGTCGCCGGCCGGACAGGCGGTGATCCACAAGATGCCGCTCGTCATCCGGAATTCCATGACGGAGCTGCAGAAGATGATGCTCCCCATCCTCCAGCGGACCATCCAGAAGGAAAAGGCCGCCATCGAAAAGATGGAGGCGGGCGCGACGAAGGAGTAGCGGCCCGTAACCGCACATATGCTGAAAATACGAAAGGCGGCTCTTGGCCGCCTTTCGTCGTTACGTGGAAGGGGCGCTCTATTCCGACAGGCTCTGGATGGCGTCGGCGATCTCCAGGCCGGCGATGGTGACGACCCGCTTGAGGAGCCCGTCCGTCAGCTCCGGCGGGATGACCGGCACCGCCAGGCGGTACACGAGGTCGAGCATCCCGTCGTGGGGGTTCTCGTCCAGGAAGATGGTGCCGTACTGCAGCACGGGGGTGCCGTAGAGGAGCGCGCTCTCCATCTCCGTGTCGTCGTCGCTGCCGAAGGGGAGGATCATTTCCAGGGCGAGGCAGAGCCCGTTGTTGCCGCCGTCCGCCTCCATGAAGAGCAGGATCTCGTCCTGGGGGCTGCCGATCTCGGCGGCCAGGGCCGAGACCGTCCCCGCCGGGAGCACGATCGGCCGGCCGTGGTGCGGGTCGAGGCCGTATTCCCAGCCGATGTCGGCCAAAAACCGTTCGATGACCCGGTATCCCTCTTCCAGCGGGGCAGCCATGCCGCCGTAGAAGGTGTCGCGCAGCGCGTCGCGGTTGGCCAGAAGCTCCTCCAGCGGGATGAGGGGAGCCTCCGCCTCCTTGGGGCGGGGGCTCCGCTTCTCCGCGTTGTTCACCACGAGCTTGAGCTGCGGTTTCTTGCGGTCGTCCGTGTCACGTTCCATGGGAGTTCCCTTCTATCCTGAAACCGGCCTCGTGCTCAAAAGCACGGCCGGGTAGCGTCGTGAAGGTAGAGTAGTACAAGGAAGCGGCAACAATCAAGCCTTTTGCGGAAACCCGCATTTCGCGCCGGTTCGTGCAATGGCAACCAGTCGGCACTTGACTCCGGTACCGATTGTTTCTATCTTCAGAGGACCGCCGCACCGTTCCCGGTAGACGACAGTTCCCTCCCCCAGGAGTTTTCAGATATGCATGCAGTCATAAACGGCGGTTCCCTGGCGTTCGACGACCACGGGAACGGCCCGGCCGTGGTGCTGATCCACGGTTTTCCCCTCTGCCGCCGGATGTGGCGGCCCCAGATCGCACCGCTTACCGCCGCCGGCTACCGGGTTGTCGTCCCGGACCTGCGGGGGTTCGGCGAGAGCGCACCCCCCGACGGCGCCTGTACGATGGAGCTGTACGCCGACGACATCGCCGGACTCCTGGATCACCTGGAGATCGACCGGGCCGTGGTGGCGGGGATGTCCATGGGGGGGTACGTCCTGTTCAACCTGCTGGAGCGGCACGCGGACCGGTTGGCCGCCGCCTGCTTCGTCGTCACCCGCAGCGCCGCCGACGACATGGCCGGCAAGGCGCGCCGGCTGCGCATGGCCCGCCGGGCGGCGGCCGACGGAGCCGGTGCGGTGGTACGCCATTTCGGGACGGCGCTGTTTGCGCCCCGGACCGCGCAGGAACGCCCCGAACTGGTGGCGGAGGTGCGGAGCTGGATCTCCGGCAGCGACCCGCGGGGACTGGCCGGCGGGCTCCTCGCCATGCGGGAGCGGAAGGACTACACCCCGTTCCTGGAGGGGATACACCTCCCCTGTCTGGCAGTGGGGGCAGAGGATGACCGGGCGGTGCCGGTGGAGAACGCACGGGAGTTGGCCGCCGCCATCCCCGGCTGCCGGCTTGCCATCGTGCCCGATGCGGGCCACATGGCCAACATGGAGCGGCCCGCCGCTTTCAACGATGCCGTCATCGCGTTTCTCCGGGAGGTCTGCCCGTGAGCCCCGATCTCCTTTCCCTGGACGACGTGGGGCGGATCCTCGCCGCCGCGCCGCCGGAGATAAGCGGTGCGGAGCGCGACTTCCGGGCCGCCGTGGCGCTGATGCTCCGCGAGGGGGGACGGGGACTGGAGATGCTCTTCATCGAGCGGGCCGTCCACGACGGCGACCCCTGGTCCGGCAACCTGGGTTTTCCCGGCGGCAAGGTGGATGAGGACGACCGGGACATGCGGGCGACGGCGGAGCGGGAGACGCTGGAGGAGATCGGCGTGGACCTGGGGAATGCCCGGCGGCTCGGCCGGCTGTCGGATCTGGTGACCACCACCCTGCCGGTGCTGGTATCCTGCTTTGTCTACGGCGTGGAACGCCCCCTGCCGCTGTCGCTGGGCGGCGAGGTGCGGGAGGCGTTCTGGGTGCCCATCGAGACCCTGTGCGATCCGGCGCGCCACGCGATCACCACCGTCTCCTTCCGCGGCCGGACGGCGCCGTTTCCCGCCATCCGCCTGCTGCCGCCGGAGCGGCCGGTGCTCTGGGGGCTCACCTACCGGCTCGTGCTCCAGTTCTTCCAGGTGGTCGGAGTGGAGCTGGGGTTCGAGACGGACGAGCCGGACTTCGACCGGAGGTGACCCGCCGTGACCGGCGTCGCGGATGTTCCCTGTTCCTCATCCCGGGGGCGCGGCTGGCGGTGTAATGGTTTTGTTGCGGCCGCGTCCCGTTTTCCTTTGCAATGATGTCGATACCCCGGCTACAATGTCTTCCGCTTTGTACAACCGCTGATCATGGCCGATGAGGAGCCGTTATGACCTGCCCTTCCGCTGCGACCGCCTTTGCCTCCCCCTGCCGCTCGGCCCCCGACGAGCTCCACCGGCAGCGTAAGCTTTTGACCGGCGACGACAACCTCTGTACCCTCTTGGACGCCATGCCCGAGTTCGTGATGGTGCTCAACGGCAACCGCCAGATCCTCCTCGGCAACCGGGCCCTCACGGAGTTCGCCGCGTCCCAGGGGTGCGACGGGTTCATCGGGCTGCGGCCGGGTGAGCTCCTTTCCTGCGAGACCGCCCAGGCGGCGGTGAACGGCTGCGGCACCGGCGACGAATGCCGCCACTGCGGCGCGGTGGAGACGATCCTCGCCGCCCTGGACGGCAGCCAGGCCGCCCATGAATGCCGGATCATGCGGAAGGTTTCCGACGGCGTGGAGGCGCTCGACCTGAAGGTGTGGGGGACGCCGCTTTCCTGGAAGGGGGGGCAGTTCGCCATTGTCGTGGCGGCGGACATCAGTCACGAGAAGCGGCGCCAGGTGCTGGAGCGGCTCTTCTTCCACGACCTGCTCAACACCGCCGGCGCCATCTCCACCATGACCGAACTGCTCGTGAGCGGCTACATCTCCTTCGACGAGTCGAAACACGACCTGTGGGAGACCGCCCAGGCGCTGGTGAGCGAGATCCGCGGACAGCGGGAGCTTCTGGCGGCGGAGAGTAACGAACTCAAGCCCCGCTTCTCCCTCCTGGACAGCCGGACCCTGCTGGAGTCGGTGGCACGGGTGCACCGGAACAGCGATGCGGGGAAGCTCCGGCAGATCGTCGTAGACGACGATACGGCCAGTGCCTGGTTCCTGAGCGACGAGTCGCTCCTGACCCGGGTGATCGGCAACCTGGTGAAGAACGCCCTGGAGGCATCGGACCATGGCGAGACGGTCACCGTCGGCTGCCGGACGGACGGCGCGACCGTCGCGTTCTGGTGCCACAACCCAGCCGTCATCCCCCCCGACGTGCGGTCGCAGCTGTTCCGCCGCTCCTTCTCCACCCGCGGCCCCGGCCGGGGGATCGGCACCTACAGCGTGCGGCTCCTGACGGAGCGGTACCTCCAGGGGCGGGTCTCGTTCGCCTCCACCCCCGGCGAAGGGACCACCTTCACCGTCACCTACCCGGTCAACCCTGTCGCAGACGATGCGGCCTCCAACGGCTGAGCGCCTCCCCGTTTCATGACGTCTCCCCCTTTTCCCCTGGAGATACTGTACCGGGACGACCTGCTGGTTGCGGTGAACAAGCCGGCTGGGCTCCTCGTCCACCGCAGCGATCTTGACCGGCACGAGACCCGCTTCGCCCTGCAGATCGTGCGCGACATGATGGGGCGGCATGTCTACCCGGTGCACCGGCTGGACCGGCCCACCTCCGGGGTGCTGCTGTTCGCCCTGTCGCCGGAGGCGGCGAGGGACGTGGCGGCGGCATTCGAGGCACGGCGGGTGGAGAAGCGGTACCTGGCGCTGGTGCGGGGAGTCATCGGCGAGGCGGGATGCGTGGACCATCCGCTGGCGGAGGAGCCGGACCGGCGGCTGCCCGGTCCGGTCGGCCCGGCGGAGCCGCAGGAGGCGGTGACCGGTTACCGGCGGCTGGCGGAGACGGAGATCGCCGTAGCCGTGGGGCGCCACGCCTCGGCCCGCTATTCCCTTGCGGAGCTGTGCCCCCATACGGGGCGGCGCCACCAGCTGCGCCGCCACATGAAGCACCTCTCCCACCCCATCATCGGCGATACCACCTACGGCGATGGCTGCCACAACCGGCTGTTCCGCGACGACCTGGGGTGCCGGCGGCTCTTGCTCCATGCGGCGGAGCTCGCCTTCCCCCATCCGGAGTCCGGAGCGACCGTCGTGGTGACGGCGCCGCTGGACCCGGCCTTCGGGGGGGTCGTCCGGCGGTTCGGCTGGCACGACGCCGTCCCCTCACCCGGCCTTTGCCCACCCCCACCCCAAGGGAGAGGGTAACGGGATGCTCTCTCCCTTGGGGAGAGAGCGAGAGTGAGGGCGTCAGCCCGTTCTGTTCGGCGAGGGGCGGGATCAGGTCTTCTTCGGGGGGAACTCCGAGGTGATCTGCGGCCGCCGCAGGACCCAGATCAGCAGCGCGACGGGGGCCGCCCAGATGGCCGTCTGCAGCAGGGCGGAGACGAACTCGGCGACGTAGAAGAGGAAGGTGGTCGCCTCCATGACCGTGTCGACGTAGATGACGAGACGGGAGGCGATGACGAGCCCCAGCCCGGTCCAGGCGGTCTTCTCCAGGAGCACCAAAGCCTTGGCGTCCAGCTGCAGGAACCGGTACGACACGTAGCAGGCAATGCCGCCGTAGCCGATCCAGAGCCAGTAGGGGAGGATCTGGACGACGAAGATCTTCAGTTTCGAATCCGGGTCCACCGACTGCTCTATCATCCGTTTCTGGGCTCGTCAGCTGAATCTGTGATGACACAGCGGCTCTGGCAAGTCGCCAAGTGTATGATATAGCGCCACTTGTAGGCATTTTACGGTTCGGAAACCGTA
>JAJYBI010000030.1 GCA_021779095.1 Deltaproteobacteria bacterium | reverse complement strand
GGAAGCAAGCACCTTGGTGATCGCCGCGGTCAGGGTCGTCTTGCCGTGGTCAACATGACCGATCGTCCCGATGTTTACGTGCGGCTTCGTCCTTTCAAATTTCGCCTTTGCCATGTAGGAATCCTCCTGAGTTGCGTTGTCCTGTGACAGTACTTTTATAACGTGCAGCGAAGCAAAATATGGAGCCCACATCCGGACTCGAACCGGAGACCTCTTCCTTACCAAGGAAGTGCTCTACCTCCTGAGCTATGTGGGCATAACCGGTAATTGGAGCGGGAAACGGGACTCGAACCCGCGACCCTCAGCTTGGAAGGCTGATGCTCTAGCCAACTGAGCTACTCCCGCCAATACCACTTGGATGAGATGTTCGAAGCAGCGCCCGAACCACACACCCAGTACATACGACTAACGTCTCCTGGATACGCATCCCCTGGCGATGCTTCTGCAGTTTTTATGGTGGAGGGAGGAGGATTCGAACCTCCGAAGTCGTCCGACGACAGATTTACAGTCTGTTCCCTTTGGCCACTCGGGAATCCCTCCAGAGGAGAAACAAGCCAATATTTTTTATCAGGTGGAGCTGGCGATGGGACTCGAACCCGCAACCTGCTGATTACAAGTCAGCTGCTCTACCAATTGAGCTACGCCAGCGCGAATAAGGCTTTTACACGAATTGCAACCGCTGGTCAAGCCTTTTTTTGAAAAGGCGGAAGCACTGTTTATAATGCAGTTCATGCCGGGAGTCAAGAATAAAATTTCAGAATAAAATATCAGTCCACGGTACGACGATCCGGTTTCCTGCCCCGCACCCCCAACAGCTCTACGCACAGATCCTCCCGGCCGCATTCCCTTAGCGCCTGCATGATCAGGGGGCGCTCTGCAGCGATATGGCCGAGCAGCAGCGCCTTCTGCAACCGCTTCTCCTTCCCCCCACGAGGTACATACACGGACACCCCTGTCATGGGGTCAATCCCCGTGTGGTACATGCAGGTCGCCAACGTCCCGGGGGTGGGCGTGAAGTCCTGCACCTGTTCCACCCGAAGACCGGTGCGGCGCAGAAACAGTGCGAGCTCGACCATGTCGTCCAGTGTCGTACCCGGATGCCCCGAGATGAAGTACGGTACGACATGTTGCCGCTTGCCGAGCCGGGCACTCTCGCACCGAAACTGCGACAGGAACTCCTCGAAAATCTTTGCGCCGGGTTTGCGCATCAGATGCGTCACCCGCTCCGCAACATGTTCGGGTGCGACCTTGAGAAGCCCCCCCACGTGGTGCCGCAGTAGTTCCCGTAAATACTCCGGTTGCAACCGGAGCAGGTCGTAGCGCACCCCCGACGATACCGCCGCATGCGTCACCCCCCGGGCACCCCGGACCTTCCGGAGCAGATCTGCCGCGGGGCGGCCGCTCGCAATCAGGTTCCGGCACGGCTGCGGGTAGAGGCAGCTTTCCTTCCGACAGGCCGCCTGGATGTCCGGCCGACCGCACCGCACCCCGTACATATTGGCCGTGGGACCGCCGATATCGCTCACCGCCCCCCTGAACCACCGCTGCCCTGCGAGCCTCTCCACCTCCTGCAGGACCGACGCAGCACTGCGGGACTGGATAATGCGCCCTTGGTGGTGCGTAATAGCACAGAAGGCACACCCGCCGAAGCAGCCGCGATGGGAGGTGATGGAGGTCTTGATCTGCTCGTAGGCGGGAATCGGCTCCCGATACGACAAATGGGGCGCCTTGATGAACGGCAGCGCATAAACCGCATCCATCTCCGCCTCGAAGAGCGGCAACGACGGCGAGTTACAGACCAGCAGGCGGTCGCCGTGCCGCTGTACGACAGTTCTGGCGCACAGCGGGTTCTGCTCGTACGACAGCAGGCGAAACGCCTCGGCATAGGCGTGCCGATCACCGGACACCTGCTCGAAAGAGGGGAGCATTACGACGTTTTCCCCACCCGGCTCCTCCCGGGCGATGACGGCGGTCCCGCACAGGTCCCCGATTCTGCCGAAAGGCTCACCCCTGCGCAGCCGGTTCGCCAACTCCAGCAAGGGGCGCTCCCCCATACCGTAGACCAGCATGTCGGCCTTCGCATCAAACAGGATCGACCGCCGAACCTTGTCCTCCCAGTAATCGTAGTGGGCAAACCGGCGTAGCGACGCCTCGATCCCGCCGATCACCACCGGCACGTCCCTGTACGCCTCCTTAAGCCGGGAGGTATAGACGATGGTCGCCCGATTGGGTCGCGCCCCGTGCCGGTTTCCCGGCGTGTAGGCGTCGTCGTGCCGCAGCTTGCGGGCCGGGGTGTAATGGGCCACCATGGAATCCATCGCACCGGCCGAGACGGCGAAAAAGAGCCGGGGGCGCCCGAGAGCCGTGAACGGTTCCCGGCTCCGCCAGTCGGGCTGGGAGATAATCCCCACCCGGAAGCCATGACTCTCCAGCCAGCGGGCCAGGAGCGGCACGCCGAACGCGGGATGGTCGATGTAGGCATCGCCGGTGACGAATATGACATCCAGTTCGTCCCACCCGCGCCTTGCAGCCTCATCTCTGGTAACGGGAAGAAACATCGTACTCCTTCTGCCTGACCGCTCTTGCAGGTTACGGGAACAGCCCCAGTCCGTCCAACCCCAAGGTCTCCGGCAGACCGCAGACGAGGTTCATGTTCTGCACCGCCTGCCCGGACGCACCCTTCACGAGATTGTCGATGGCGGAAACCACGACGATCCGGCCGGTACGCCGGTCCACGGTGACCCCGATGTCGCAGAAGTTGCTCCCGCGGACGTGAGCCGTAGAGGGGAAACTCCCTTCAGTGAGCACCCGGACGAACGGCTCGCCCCGGTAGTACTCCGTGTAGAGCTCTACCAGCTCGGCCGCACCGCATGAGGCAGTCGGCTGCAGATAGATCGCGGACAGAATTCCCCGGTCCATCGGCACGAGGTGCGGGGTGAAGGTGATCCTCACCTCCGCATCGGCCAGCAGGGACAGCTCCTGCTCGATTTCCGGAATATGCCGGTGCACCCCGCCCACGCCGTACGCCCTGAATCCTTCGTTGACCTCGCAGTACAGGCTGTCCACCTTGGCTCCCCGCCCGGCTCCCGACACCCCCGACTTGCTGTCGGCGATGATCATCGTCGGATCGATGAGCCTGTTAGCGAGAAGCGGTGCCGTTCCCAGGATGATGCTCGTGGGGTAGCATCCGGGGTTTGCCACCAGCTCCGCTTCGGCAATCGCCGCACGTCGGATCTCCGGGCTGCCGTACACCGCTCGAGGCAGGAGCTCGGGATTCATGTGAGGCTCGTACCAGGCCCCGTAGACGTCGGCATCCTTCAGCCGGTAGTCGGCAGAGAGATCCACCACCTTCCTGCCGAGCCGGAGAAACGTGGGGACGACCTCCATTGCCGCCTTGTGGGGAAGAGCGGTGAAAATGACGTCCGCCTGCTCGGCGATCCGCACCGGCTCAAGGTGTTCCAGCACCATGTCGCACCGCCCCCTCAGGGTCGGAAACAGATCGGAAATTCGCTTTCCGGCACTCTGCTCCGAGGTGACGCAACAGACCGCCGCCTCGGGATGACAATGAAGGATCCGCAGCAGCTCGACTCCGGTATAACCGCTTGCACCGACTACAGCGACTTTCAGCATGGGCATCTCCTGAAATAGTTGGACGATGAAGAACAAACGGCAAAAGGGGAAACCCGTACGGATTTCCCCTTGCCAAACGATGCTGCAGCTCCCGCCGGCGGATTAACGCTTGGAGAACTGGAAGCTGGCGCGTGCGGCCTTCTTGCCGTACTTCTTACGCTCTTTGATACGGGAATCGCGGGTGATGAACCCGGCCTTCTTGAGGGTGGGACGCAGTTCCGCATCGACACCGAGCAGGGCCTTGGTGATGCCGTGCTTGATGGCGCCCGCCTGACCGGAGTCGCCGCCGCCACTGACCGTGACGTAGATGTCAAACTTGTCGACATTCTCTGTCAGCTCAAGGGGCTGCTTCACGATCATCTTGGAGGTCTCGCGGCCGAAATAGTCGTCCAGCGACTTGTTGTTAACCGTGATCTTGCCGTTGCCCGGCTTCAGCCAGACCCTGGCGATGGAGGATTTGCGTTTACCTGTACCGTAGAACGTTGCTGCTGCCATGACGTTTCTCCTGATGTAAATAAACCCGCAGGTTTACAGAGTGATGTTTTTCGGCTGCTGCGCCTTGTGCGGATGCTCGGAGCCGGTATAGATCTTCAGCTTGCTCAGCATGTGGCGGGAGAGCTTATTCTTCGGCAGCATCCCCTTCACCGCCTTCTTGATGACGTCCTCGGGCTTCTTCTGGAGCAGCTTCTCGGCGTTGATCTCCTTGATGCCGCCGGGAAAACCGGAATGGCTGTAGTACATCTTGTCAGCCATCTTGTTACCGGTCAGCGCGATCTTCTCCGCGTTCACCACGATGACGAAATCGCCGGTATCGACGCTGGGGGTAAAGGTCGGCTTGTTCTTGCCCCTGAGGATGTTCGCGATCTGCGTCGCGACGCGGCCGAGCACCTTGCCGTCCACATCCACCACGTACCAGTCCCTGCTCACTTCCTGTATTTTAGCTGCCTCTGTTTTCATTGAATCCTCACAACCTGACCAGATAGAATTATTCAAGACCACACGGAAATAGGGAAAATAGATGATTCACCAACTTCTGTCAAGCAAAAACTTTCATCCCTCACCGTCACCGGCAGGACGGGGATGCCCGTAGACGACCTCCATCAGACAAAGTCCCTGAGGTGGGGCGGTTGTCCCCGCATCGGCCCGGTTGCCCGACGCCAGGAGATTCGGAATGTCGTTAGCAGATCGCCTCCCCTGCCCCACCGCCACCAGGGTACCGGCGATGATCCGCACCATGTTCTTGAGGAAACCCGAACCGCGCACATCGATGACAACCAGCTCCCCTTCGCGCCGGACATCGAGCGAGAACAGCCGGCGGCGCGTCGTCTTCGCCCCGCAGTTGGCGGCGCGGAAAGCGGCGAAGTCATGTTCCCCCGCCAGGAGTGACGCCGCCTGCCGCATCGCATCCAGATCGAGCGGCTCCCGGACGTGCCAGACCCGCGTCCGCAACAGGGGTGAACGGCGGGGCGCATTGAGAATGGTATAGCGGTAATGCTTGCTCACGGCGTCGCGGCGGGGGTTGAATCCGGGCGGGGCTTCGACGGCGTCGCGTACCGCGATATCCGGCGGCAGGAGGGTATTGAGACCATCGGAAAATGCCCTGAGCGGCAGACCCTTCTCCGTACGGAAACAGGCGGCCATCCCCGCCGCGTGCACCCCCGCATCGGTGCGCCCCGACGAGGTGACCCGTACCGGCTCACCCAGCATCCGCGCAAGCGCCTCCTCCAGCAGCTGCTGGATACCGATGCCGTTCGGCTGCACCTGCCAGCCCGAATAGGCGGTGCCGTCGTATTCAACCGTAAGAAGTATCGTGCGCATGGTCAAAATTGTGTCCCATCCCCGGAGGAACGTTGGGCAGTCCTGGCCCGAAACCGCTCGATACGGCGCTGCAACAGGAAACCTGCCCGCGCGTCCGGCGCCAAGGCGTCCAGCCGGTCCGGCGCCACCCCCAGCTCGGCCGCGCCCATCCCCGCAACCTCCAGCGCCTCTTCCCATCCCGGCACACCGGCACCACCCGGCTTGTCCGCCGCGGACACCAGGGGGAGGATCGATTCGATCCCGTTCCGGACAGCCTGCTCCGCCACCCGCAGCTTCGTGACGTCCCGCAACCCTTCCCACCGGTTGACATGCGTATGGAGTCGGCAGGTTCCGGCAAGCGCATTCCGCAGGCGGACAGACAGCCGGAGCCGGTCGCAGAACGCCTTCGCAATAGCCCCCCCCGCCTCGTCGTGGCCATAGTGGTGCGGGTAGAGCTCCGGCGCGGTCGCCAGCTTCCCCAGGTCATGGAATAGTGCGCAGAACCGGGCGGCAACGTCGTCAGTCGTCGCCGCGACCCGCTCCAGCACCTCCAGTGCATGGGTATGGGTATCCCCCTCAGGATGGTACTCCGCCGGTCCCGCCGGGATCTCCGCCATGCGGAACAATTCCGGAAGGAACCCGCAGCCGACACCGAATGCTGTCATGCGTTGAAAGAACCGACCCGGCTCTTTCCGGCCGAGGGCATCCAGCATCTCCCGGCTGAACCGCTCCACCGGGATTGGCGCCAGCAAATCGCCCCAGCCCCGTGAAGCGATCAGCCGCTCCGCCGGCCGATCCAGCCGCCAACCATCACACTCGAAGCGGAACGCACGAAAGATCCGCACGGGGTCGGCAACGAAGCTTTCCTCACTGCAGGCTCGCAGCCGCCTCCGGCGCAGGTCACTCCGTCCCCCGAGGGGGTCGCGGATAGTCCCCGTCAAGTCCATGGCCATGGCGTTAACGGTGAAATCCCGACGCCGCAGATCGTCCTCCAGCGCGCCGACATGCCCCAGCAGCGTCACCTCGATCTTGCCGAATCCCAGTTCGTAGCGAAACCAGATGGGGGCGCTGCTCTTCGCCGCCACGGGACGGAACCCCGCTGCCGAGAGCAGCTTCTCCGGCAATGCTGCGGTCAGATCGATGTCCCGTATCTCACTCCCCAGCAGGTAGTCCCGTACGCTGCCGCCGACGAGATAAATCCGTTCATGATATTCTTTCGGGAACAGCCCCCGCAGGAATGTCGTGATCCGGTCGAACCGCTCCCGCCGCGACCGTTTCTCCAGGAGGTGCAGGAGCCGCCGAAGGAAGTCGCGCGACCGGCCGTAGATTCCCGGGGCCTTGCTCTCCCGCGGCCCGGCGACGTTCAGGACACCGATGCCATGCGCCTCCAGCCAGTCCGCAACCCTGGCCGGCGTCGCATCGTGCAGGTCCAGCTGCACCACGAGGAACGGCTTTTGTCGCGACGCCGCATACTCCGCCGTAAGCTTCGTCCCGCCGGCAAGCTCCCCCTCATTGAGGATCAGGGTACCGTCCGACTCCCGCACGTTCCGTTTCGTCCGCACCTCGTACCGCGGCGACGCGGTCTCCTCCAGCGGATACCGGTCCGCGATCCGGCCGTCCTCCGCCCGGCGTCCCGCGGGGCACCAGCCGCCCGCAGGCATACCCGCATCCCTCGCGGCGTCCAGCGCCGCCCGGTCCACCCCGGTCTGGCCACCGGAGACGATCCGCTTCAGCCTCCTGGCGCTATGGTGACGCCGCTCCGACATTCACACCTCGGGTACCAACTTACGCTCCGCAACGAAAAACGCCTCCCGGGGGAGGCGCCGTCGGTCCGGAACGATGCGGGACAGTTATTTCAGGTAGTTGTCGATGAGAATCTCGGCGATCTGCACCGCGTTGGTCGCCGCACCCTTGCGGATGTTGTCCGCCACAACCCAGAGGTTGAGGCCGTTCTCGACAGACTCGTCCTCACGGATACGCCCCACATACGTAAGGTCCTGTCCGGCGGCGTCCGTGGGCATGGGATACAGCCCTTTGGACACGTTGTCCACCAGCTTGCAGCCGGCTGCCTTTTTGATGAGCTGTCGGGCCTGGTCGGCCGTGAGCTTCTTCTCGGTCTCGATATTGACCGATTCGCAGTGGCCGTAGAAGACCGGCACGCGCACAGCTGTCGCGGTGACCCGGATATCCGCCTCCATGATCTTGCGCGTCTCGTTCACCATCTTCATCTCTTCGCCGGTGTAGCCATTGTCGCCGAAGGCATCGATCTGGGGCAGGCAGTTGAAGGCGATACGGTGCGGATACACCCTCACCTCCGGCGAACGCCCCTGCATGAGGCCACGCACCTGCTGCTCCAGCTCGTCGATCGCCTTCTTCCCCGTACCCGACACCGCCTGGTAGGTGGAGACCACGATCCTTTTGATGGTGGCGGCATCATGCAACGGCTTCAGCGCCACCACCATCTGGATGGTGGAGCAGTTGGGGTTGGCGATGATCCCCTTCCGGTCGTACTGCGCGATGGCATGCGGATTCACCTCCGGCACCACCAGCGGCACGTCCGGGTCCATGCGCCAGGCGCTGGAGTTGTCGATGCAGACCGCTCCCGCCTTCCGGGCAGACGGGCAGAATTCCCGCGAGCGGTCGCCACCGGCGGAGAAGAGGGCGATGTCGATCCCTTCGAAGGAATCGTGGGTCAGCTCCTCCACCACCACTGGCCGCCCCCTGAACTCCAGCACCTCTCCTGCGCTGCGGGCACTGGCGAGGTACCTGATGGTGCCCACGGGAAAGTCCCGCTCCTCCAGACACTCGATCATCTGGCTCCCCACCGCGCCGGTGGCGCCGACGATCGCGATGTTCCACAGTTTGCTCATCCGGCGTCCCCTATTTTTCCACCAGGATGCGCAACATGCGGCGCAGCGGCTCGGCGGCGCCCCACAGAAGCTGGTCGCCGCAGGTGAACGCCTGGACGTACTGGGGCCCCATCTTCATCTTGCGTACCCGACCGACCGGTACGGTCAGGGTGCCGGAGATCGCCGCCGGCGTCAGTTGGGCGAGGGTTTCGGCCTTGGTGTTGGGTACGAGTTTCACCCACTGGTTGTCGTTGGCGATCAGGTTCTCGATCTCCGCCAGCGGCAGGTCCTTGTTGAGCTTCATGGTGATCGCCTGGCTGTGGCAACGCATGGCGCCGACCCGCACGCAGATGCCGTCCACAGGGATCGGGGTCGCCGCGCCGAGGATCTTGTTGGTCTCGGCGAACCCTTTCCACTCCTCGCGACTCTGGCCGTCCTCAACCTCGCGGTCGATCCAGGGAAGCACGTTGCCCGCCAGCGGGAAGCCGAACTCCTTGGTCGGCACGGAGCCGTCGCGCAGGGCGTTAGTTACCTTCCTGTCGATCTCCAGGATGGCGGAGCCGGGGGTCTTGAGCTCTTCCGCCACGACGCCGTTCAGGACCCCCATCTGGGAGAGGAGTTCGCGCATGTTGGGGGCGCCGGCGCCGGAGGCCGCCTGGTAGGTCATGGAGGAGAGCCACTCGACGAGCCCGGCGCGGAACAGACCGCCCAGCCCCATGAGCATGAGGCTGACGGTGCAGTTGCCGCCGATGAAGTCCTTCTGCCCCTTGGCGAGGGCTGCGTCGATGACGTTGCGGTTCACCGGGTCGAGGATGATGACCGCGTTGTCCTCCATGCGCAGGGTAGAGGCGGCATCGATCCAGTAGCCGTTCCATCCCTCTTTGCGCAGCTGCGGATGGACGGATTTCGTGTAGTCTCCCCCCTGGCAGGTGATGATGATGTCGAGCTTCTTCAGCTCCTCGATGTCCGAGGCGTCCTTCAAAACCCCGGCATTCATGGGGGCGGGCTGGCCCGTCTGGGAGGTGGTAAAGAAGACCGGCTCGATGCCGATATTGAAATCCCCCTCTTCCACCATCCGCTGCATGAGTACCGAACCAACCATACCGCGCCAACCGACGATTCCGACTTTCATAGTCCCTGTCCTTTTCTATAGTGAAGTGATAAATTCCTAAATCTGAAGGTTACAGCGCTGCAATGATGGCGTCGCCCATCGCCTTCGTCCCCACCAGCTTTTCGTCCGCCTTCTGCTGGAAGATATCCCGGGTCCGGTACCCCTGATCCAGGACCGTCGCAACCGCCTGGTCGATGGCGTCGGCCGCCTCCACCATGCCGAAGGAGAAGCGGAGCATCATCCCCGCGGAGAGGATCTGGGCGATGGGGTTGGCAATCCCCTGACCGGCGATGTCCGGTGCCGAGCCGCCGGACGGCTCGTACATCCCGAAGGTCCCTTCGGCCAGCGACGCCGACGGCAGCATCCCCAGGGAACCGGTCAGCATGGCGGCCTCATCGGAGAGGATGTCGCCGAACATGTTCTCACACAGGATGACGTCGAACTGTTTGGGCCATTTTACCAGCTGCATGGCGGCGTTGTCCACGTACATGTGGGACAGTTCCACATCCGGATACTCCTTGGCGATGCCGATCACTACCTCGCGCCAGAGCACCGACGAGGAAAGCACGTTGGCCTTGTCGATGGAACAGACCTTCCTGCCGCGCTTGCGGGCCGCCTGGAACGCAACGTGGGTAATCCGCTCGATCTCCGGGACAGAGTAGCGCATGGTATCGAACCCGACCCGCTCGCGCCCCTCCCCCTCGATCCCCTTGGGCTGGGCGAAGTAGATGCCGCCGGTCAGCTCGCGGATGACGAGGACGTTGAAACCGCCGGCGATAACCTCCTCCTTCAGGGACGAGGCACCGGTCAGAGAGGGAAAGATGATGGCCGGACGCAGGTTGGCGTACAGGCCGAAGATCTTTCTGAGCGGCAGCAGGGCACCGCGCTCCGGCTGCTCGTCCGGCGGCAGGGTTTCCCACTTGGGTCCGCCCACCGAACCGAACAGGATGGCGTCGCTCGCCTTGCAGACATCGATCGTGGTCTGGGGGAGCGCCTTGCCTTCCCTGTCGATCCCCGCTCCGCCGACATTGGCGAGGGTACGCTCGAACGTCACGCCGTATTTTGTCTCCACCGCATCCAGCACCCTGAGCGCCTCGGCCATCACCTCCGGTCCGATTCCATCGCCCGGCAATACCGCCACCTTGAATGTTGCAGCCATCTCAGCCTCCACACGTTTTTCGTCGGTATACAATCCAAACAGTGAATCTTATTGGCGCACCCGCCGTATTGTCAACTAAAAACTGGCCGGTTTCACTGCAGGTTCCGGGACCGGCTCCTTTCCGTGAGTGCCGCACAGAAAGGCGCCATGATGAAGGAGATTCCGCCACCGGCCGCCAATCTCTCTTCATGAAACACGAAACCTGCCGATAAGATTACTACCGCAAACGGAATTGCGGAATCCCATTCTCGACGGAGGTGTCTCATGGCAGAGTCAATCTCTCGGTTCCCCTATTTCTCCCTTGCCCAGATGTTCATGTTGAGCAACGACCAGCCGATGTCCATCGTGTACGGGGACGACAAGCAGTTCTGGGTCGTCGGACCCGCTGATGCCGGCGAACTGGCGGCACAGGGACACTGCATCTATCAGTATGCGGAGATCGTCGCAAACAGATAGGTGGCGACAACAAAAAAGGGGGCGCAACGGCGCCCCCTTTCATTCACGCTCACCAGATCCGGCTTACAGGCTCTTGATTTCCTTGCTCTTTGCCTTAAGCTTCTTCACCAGCGCAGGATACCCGTCGGCGCGGATGATATCGCCGAACTGACCCCGGTAATTGGCCACCAGACTCACCCCTTCGATGACGACGTCGTACACCATCCATTTGCCGTTTTCGTTCATAAGCCGGTAATCAAGCGAGTATTCGTCATGCTTTGCCGTGATCACCTTGGAACGAACCTCGGCATAGTTGCCATTCACCACTTCCCGAAGATAGACAACCTTCTCGTTGTTGTACGATTCGATCTTGTTGGCGTAAGAGTTTTCCAGCACGGACTCGAACAATTGGGTGAACTCCTTGCGCTCCGCGGGCGTTCTGTCGCGCCAGTACCGGGCGAGCGAACGCTGTGACATCTGAGTGTAATCGAAGATGGAGCCGATGGCCTGCCTCAACTCCTCGCGCCGCTTGTGCTCGTTGGCCGGCTTCTTCAGCTCTTTGTTGCTCACGATCCGCACGACCTCGTCCACGGTCTTCCTGACCGCCTCGGTCGGCGTGGATGCATGGGCACAGCGGGGAGCAGCCAGCACAAAGCAGATCAACCCTGTCAACAGAATGCTTCCGATCTTCATGGACGTCCTTCCTCCTTCACCTTACGTATCTTAAACGTCTCTCTACTATACGCCGTGTCGATCCGCGATTTCAACACGGACCGCACGGTCTACCGTCACACTTTGCCGTGAATGAACTTGCTCACCAGCTCCTCGAGGTCGATGCTCGACTCCGTATCCCTGATCTGACCGCCCGGTGGAATAACCTGATCCGAGCCGCCGGGACTGAGCATGATGAACTTGTCCCCGATAATCCCCCGGGTCCGCACCGACGCGATGACGTCGTCATGAAGCTTGACATCGGGCCGGATATCCATGTCGACACGGGCCACCGAGGTATTCTTGGGGTCGAGACTGATGCGGGTCACCCGGCCGACATCCACCCCCGCGATCTCCACGGATGCGCCGTTCTTGAGACCGGAAACCGAATCGAAATCCGCATAGACCGGATACATGTTGCTGCCGATGATCTCCAGCTTCCCCAGCTTGATGGACAGATAGGCAAGACAGAGCAAGCCGAGCAGGACGAAGATCCCGACCACAAAATCGACGCTGTATTTTCTTTTAGGCATACCGTTTTGTTCCACAGCACCCCATCCTTTCAGTGATAAGTCTATTTTACGAACTGAATCGGCCCGTCGAGACTGCCGCTGATAAACTGCGACACCACCGGATGGGTCGAGTGCTGGATGTCAACCGCGCTCCCCATCTCCAGAATCTCGCCCCTGTATAGCATGGCAACCTGATCGGCAATATCGAATATCTCCGGTATTTCATGGGAGACGATCACCGCCGTAAACCCGTACTTCGTATGGGTATCCTTGATAAGCTGGTGAATGGCTCGGCAGATGATCGGATCGAGGCCGGTGGTCGGCTCATCGAAAAGAATGATCCGCGGGTTGAGCAGAAGAGCCCGCGCAAGACCGACTCGCTTTTTCATCCCGCCGGACAGTTCGTCGGGAAACTTGCTGCCGGTTCCCCGCAAGCCGACATTTTCCAGCGCCTCCAGCACCTTTACATGGATCTCCTCCCGGGAGAGCTTCGTCTTCTCCTGCAGCGGAAACGCCACGTTTTCGTACACCGACATCGAGTCGAAGAGGGCCGCATTCTGGAACAGCATCCCGAACTTCTCCCGGACACGGTTCAGGTCGGTACGCCCCAGCGTCGTGATATCGTCGTCTTCCACGAAGACCTGCCCGCTGTCGGGTCGCATCAGACCAATCATATGCTTGAGCAGGACACTTTTACCCTCGCCGCTCGGACCGATGATCGCCGTTATTTTCCCAACAGGGACCTCCAGGTTGAGCCCGTTCAGGACCTTCTGGGTTCCAAACGTCTTGACCAGGTTGACCAGATTAATCATCAGCGAAATCCCTCAACTCCTGCGACACCATGCACCGGATCAGAGTAGCACCGCCGTCAGGAAATAATCACACACAAGTATGCAGACGGATGCCATGACCACGGCGGCCGTCGTTGCCCGGGAAACCCCTTCCGCACCATGGTCCGTATAGTACCCCTTGTAGCTGCAAATCCAGGCGATCAGGAAGCCGAAACTGAGCGACTTGATCACGCCGGAATAGACGTCCTTCCACACCACGCTCTTGTACATCTCGTGGAAATATGCGCCCGTATTGACCCCCAGAAGCTTCACCCCCACCAGATAGCCGCCGTAGATACCGACCACGTCAAATATGGCACACAGGAGAGGAACGGCGATCACCGCTGCGACGATCTTGGGAGATACGAGATACTTGAACGGCTCGAGGGCCATGGTCTCCAGTGCGTCCACCTGCTCGGTGATCTTCTTGATGCCGATCTCGGCGGTAATGGCACTCCCCGCCCGCCCGGTCACCATGAGCGCCGACAGCACGGGACCCAGCTCACGGATAAGCGACAGGGCCACCGCCGAACCGAGCATGCCTTCCGACCCGAATTTCGCGAGGGTGTAATACCCCTGCAGGCCAAGCACCATCCCGGTGAACGCCGAGGTAAGCACGATGACGAACGTGGACTTCGCGCCGATAAAATGGACCTGCTTGATAATGTGCACCGGCTTGCCGGGATTTCTCACCAGCGTATAGAGTGCATACAACACAAAGGTGACCATCCGGCCCATCTCTTCAAGGACACAGCGGGCCAGCGCGCCTAATTTTTCCACCAGAGTTATCACACTGTCGCTCCTCAAAACAAAGACGTAGAATACTACACAACATTTCGAGAAATGTAAATCTCTGTCTGAACCAATGTGCCACGAGAAATGTTGCACACCAAGCGCATGTCGTTGCACCCGGCCCACGCGAGAACTTTGCAATTGCAACGCGTTACCGCTCCAGCCGGCGTCCTTGCAAACGAGACGGGACACATAAACGCGGAGACAAACCGAAACGGTATACAACCGCTCGGCCGACAAAACCCGGATGCATCAGACCTCCTGCAGCGTCCCGCCCGGTTTCACCCTGAACCTATGGCCCCGCCACGTCACCCGATTCCCCAGAAACGCCAGCGCCCAGGTGCAGAGCGCAATCGCATCACGCAGGGGAAGGAGCCAGAGCCAGCGGGGAAAAACGGCATCCCGCAGAAACAACCGGCTGTAGACGAGGGCCGCGCAGCTGCGGACTGCATACAGAAGCCCAACGGCACCGAGTCCGGCCGGGGCACCTCCGGAGACGATGAGGGCCAGGATCACGGCAAGAAACGGCTGGGTAATGCCGGAGGCGAGATACCCGCCAGGACGGGACACCCGCATGGTCCGCGCCCAACGCAGCTGTCGGGAAAGCACATTCGCCAGCCGCTCACGATGCACAACGCTCTCCACAAAGCAGTCGGACAGCTCAAGCTGCCAGCCGGCGCGGTAGACCTTGTTGCCGAGTTGGTAGTCGTCGGCCAGATAGTCGACCAGCGCCCCGAAACCGCCTACCGACTCCAGCGCCTCCCTGCGCACCGCCATGGACGCACCGAGGGCGAACGAAAGCCCCTCCAGCACCTGTGCCACCATGACATTGGGAACCATCTCCACCGTAAACCCCATGGACTCCATGGCGCACGCCACCCCCTCGAAACGGGAGGTGCGGTACAGCGAGGTCACCAGACCCACCCGGGGATCGGCAAAGGGGGCGCATACCTCCCGCAGGTAGGACTCGCCCACACCGATATCGCTGTCGCAGACGATGATCAGGTCGTACTTCGCCCGCGGATAGGCGTTCATCAGGTTGCAGACCTTGTAGTTCGGTCCGTAGATGCGGCCGTCAATCACCAATTCGATGTCGGTATCGGGATAGAGCGCCACCAACTCCCGGATAACCTGCACGACGGGATCGGCCGCGTCGGCCACGGCAAATACGATCTGGTACCGGTGGTAGTCCTGCCGACAGAACGACGCGAAATTTGCCAGACTGTCCGCATCCATCCCCTTTACCGGTTTGATGATCGTTACGGGCGGGGCATGATCGATCGCCTGCCTCTCCCTGCGGAAATACCGCAGGCCGCACCAGACGGTAAGGAGCGCGTAGACAAGAGGAGGGACAACAACTATATACGGCAGAACGAGTGAAATCATCTGGTACCTTTTTCCACGACCAGCAGCCAGGGTGATGTCGCATGTCGGTTGGGCCGGCGGCATGTCCAGACGCAGAACCGGTCCGATGCAACGTCGGCCGCCCATTGCTCCACCACATCGCCCTCCTCCGCCCCGCCCGCATGCCCCGTATAAACAACGGCAAGCAACAGTCCACGGGGAAGAAGCATATCCGCCGCAGATGACAATGCCTGCAAAGTCGTTTCCGGCCGGGTGACGATCTGCCGGTCACCTCCGGGGAGATACCCGAGGTTGAAGATTACCGCCGCAAGCGGTTCCGGCACGAGATCGCCGATCCGCTCATGACCGGCTTCCAGAAGCTCCACCCGATCCCGGCAGCCATGGCCGGCCAGAAGGCATTCCGTTGCGGCGAGGGCCCGTCGCTGGATATCGAATCCCCACACCCTGCCGGCGGGGCCGACCAACTGGGCGAGAAACAGGGTGTCGTGACCGTTACCGCAGGTTGCGTCCACAACCCGGTCGCCAAGTCCCACCTTCTGCTTCAGCAGGAAATGTGACAATGCGACTGCATTACAGCGTTCGTTCCCGATCACCACTCCCCCAAGGCGCTCCGCGGCCTGCGTTCGCACGGTTTTTCGCAAGAATTCGCCGGGCACCTTCCGAAATCGGAGCTAACCTAGCACAGGCGTATAAGCAAATCAATACCGCCCCCCGTCCGCATGTTACCGTCATGTTTCAGCATCGTGAAAAAGGGTATACCTTTTATTTCAAATATGATAGTAGTCTCAGGTTATATGTGCGGACCCTGTTCCAGAACAGGGGAACACCTGCTGTCATGGAATAACGAGGAGAGGTACGACGCATGAATTCCTGCAAACACCCCATATCACATGCTCTTACGTCATTCAACGGCATCGCCGATCCTGCCGATACCAAGCGGTCGGCCAAATCGGGGGCCAAGGTTCACCGGCTCCCCTCTTCCATCTGGAAGAGGCGGGAAGAGGACTCCCGCAACACGCTCGATCAGGCCATAGAGCGGAGCCGCGACTTCTTTTTCCGCGAACAGACCTCCCAGGGATACTGGTGGGCGGAGCTGGAATCCAACGTCACCATTACCGCGGAATACATCATGCTGTTCCACTTCATGGGGATGGTGGACAAGGAAAAAGAACGGAAGATGGCCAATTACCTCCTCAGCAAGCAGACCGAGGAAGGGTTCTGGACCATCTACTACGGCGGTCCCGGCGACCTCTCCACCACGGTGGAAGCCTACTTCGCACTGAAACTCGCCGGCTATCCGACGGAACACCCCGCCATGGTCAAGGCGCGGGCATTTATCCTGGAAAAGGGCGGCATCATCAAGTGCCGCGTGTTCACAAAGACGTTCCTGGCGCTGTTCGGCGAATTCGCCTGGTTCGGCGTGCCGTCCATGCCTATCGAGCTGATGCTGCTCCCGAACTGGGCGTATTTCAACCTGTACGAGTTCTCCAGCTGGTCCCGCGCCACCATCATCCCGCTCTCCATCGTCATGGCTGAGCGGCCGGTGCGGAAACTGCCGCCGCGGGCGCGGGTACAGGAGCTGTACGTCCGGCCGCCGCGCCCCATCGACTACACCTTCACCAAGGAAGACGGCATCCTGACCTGGAAAAACATCTTCATCGGCGTCGACCATATCCTGAAGGTGTACGAAAAGAGCCCCATCCGGCCGTTCAAGAAGCGGGCGATGGAGATGGCCGAGGCGTGGGTCCTGGAACACCAGGAACCGACCGGCGACTGGGGCGGCATCCAGCCGGCCATGCTCAACTCCGTGCTCGCCCTGCACTGTCTCGGCTACGCCAACGACCACCCCGCCGTCGTTAAGGGGCTGGATGCGCTGGCCAACTTCTGCATCGAGGACGACGACGAGCTGGTGCTTCAATCATGCATCTCTCCGCTCTGGGACACGGCGCTGGGGCTGAAGGCGCTCATGGATTCCGGCGTGCCGGCCGACCACCCGGCGGTAGTCAAGGCGGGTCAGTGGCTGCTGGACCGTGAAGTGCGCAAGCCCGGCGACTGGAAGATCAAGTCTCCCGAACTGGAGCCGGGCGGCTGGGCGTTCGAGTTCCTCAACGACTGGTATCCCGATGTGGACGACTCCGGTTTCGTGATGATGGCCATCAAGGACGTGAAGGTAAAGGACCGGAAGGCCAAGGACGAGGCGATCAAGCGCGGCATCCGCTGGTGTCTCGGGATGCAGAGCAAGAACGGCGGCTGGGGTGCGTTCGACAAGGACAACACCAAGCACCTGCTGAACAAGATCCCGTTCGCCGACCTGGAAGCGCTCATCGATCCCCCGACGGCCGACCTGACCGGCCGGATGCTGGAGCTGATGGGGTCGTTCAGCTATCCCAAGGACCACCCGGCAGCGGTCCGCGCCCTGGAGTTCGTCAAAGAGGTCCAGGAACCGGACGGTTCGTGGTGGGGACGCTGGGGGGTCAACTACATCTACGGCACCTGGTCCGTCCTGTGCGGCCTGTCCGCCATCGGTGAAGACCCGGCACAACCGTACATCAGGAAGGCGATCAACTGGCTGAAATCGAAACAGAACCTGGACGGTGGCTGGGGCGAGACCTGTGAATCCTACCACGACCCCGCCCTGGCCGGCGTCGGCGAGAGCACGCCGTCCCAGACCGGCTGGGCGATCCTCGCCCTCCTCGCCGCGGGCGAAGTCGATTCGCCCGCCGTCGCCCGTGGTGTCCAGTACCTGGTTTCCACCCAGAAGCCGGACGGCACCTGGGACGAGGACCAGTACACCGGTACCGGTTTCCCCAAATACTTCATGATCAAGTACCATATCTACCGCAACTGTTTCCCGCTCATGGCGCTGGGCACCTACCGCGAACTGCGTGGAGAAACCGCCACCGCAGAGTGACGGGCAACCGGCACCGGCTGATCGTATCGTATGAAGGTTTTTGTTACCGGTGCAACCGGATTCATAGGCGCAAGTATCGTCAGGGAACTCCTGAAGGACGGATGCGAGGTACGGGCACTGGCCCGCGCCGGCTCCGACCGCAGCAACCTTAAAGGACTGGACCTGGAGATCTTCGAGGGGGACCTGCGCGACGCCGGGGGGCTCCGGAAGGGGCTTGCCGGATGCGACCAACTCTACCACGCCGCCGCCGACTACCGGCTCTGGACCCGGCGTCCCGCCGAGATGTACGACATCAACGTGGGTGGCACCCGGAATATCCTTGAGGCGGCGCTGCACGCCGGCGTGTCGCGGGTCGCATACACCAGCAGCGTCGGTACCCTGGGAAATCCCGGCGACGGTACTCCCGGCACCGAATCGACGCCGGTTTCGCTTGCCGACATGGTCGGCCATTACAAACGAAGCAAGTTCCTGGCGGAACGTGAAGCGGAACGGTTCATCGCCCGGGGACTGCCGCTTGTCATCGTCAATCCATCCACCCCCATCGGCCCCCTGGACATCAAGCCGACACCGACCGGCAAGATCATCGTAGATTTTCTCAACGGAAAGATGCCGGCATACCTGGACACGGGGCTTAACATCATCGACGTGGAGGACTGCGCCCGCGGCCATATCCTGGCGGCGGAACGGGGAACCGTGGGAGAGAAGTACATCCTCGGCAATGAAAATCTCACCCTCAAGCAGATCTTCGGCCTCCTGGAACGGATCACCGGTCGGCCGGCGCCGCGCATCCGCCTACCCTATGCACCGATTCTGGCGGCGGCGTGTATCAACGAAGCGATCTCATGGTGTACGGGAAGGGAACCGCTCATCCCGCTCACCGGGGTACGGATGGCACGCAAGATCATGTTTTTCGACTCCGCGAAGGCCGTGCGCGAGCTTGGGCTCAAGAGCAGGCCGGTTGAGGAATCACTGCAACGGGCGGTGGACTGGTTCCGCGACAACGGGTACGTGAACGTCCGCACGGCAAGGGGCTAGGGGATTCGACGGGTCGCCGTACGGCAACGGTGCCGGCCGCAATCCTATCAATCCCGGGAGACATCGTATGTACAGACTGCTTGATACCATCGACAGTCCGGCAGACCTGAAGCGTCTGCCGCCTGAGGAACTGCCGGAGCTTGCCGACGAGATACGCCGGTTCCTGCTGGCATCCGTTTCGCGGACCGGTGGCCACCTGGCGTCGAACCTGGGGTGCGTCGAACTGACCATTGCCCTCCACTACTGCTTCACCACGCCGACGGACAAGATCATCTGGGACGTGGGACACCAGGCGTACACCCACAAGATCCTCACGGGCCGGCGCGAAACGTTTCATACCCAGCGGCAGTTCAAGGGACTCTCCGGTTTCCCGAAGCGGTCCGAATCCCCCCACGACGCATTCGGCGCCGGGCACTCGTCCACCTCCATCTCCGCAGGGCTGGGCATTGCGGTGGCGGAAAGTCTGCAGAACACCAACGGCAAGGCTATCGCGGTCATCGGCGACGGCTCGCTCACCGGAGGGATTGCCTTCGAGGCGCTGAACCAGGCAGGGCACCTGCGCAAGAACCTGATCGTTATCCTGAACGACAACGAGATGTCCATCTCCAGAAACGTCGGGGCGCTCTCATCCTTCATCTCGCGCAAGATGACCGGCAGCTACTACCGTGACCTGAAGAAGGAGATGCAGGGGCTCTTGAAGGGAATCCCCTCCATCGGCGGAAACATCCTGCACTTCGCCCGAAAGGCGGAGAACTCCCTCAAGGGGTTCCTCACCCCAGGCACCCTCTTCGAGGCGCTCGGGTTCGACTACATCGGCCCCCTGCAGGGACATGACCTGCCCCAGCTCATCGAGGTGCTGCAGAATGCCCGCGACATCGAAGTACCGGTGCTTGTCCACGTCATGACCGTCAAGGGGAAGGGGTATGAAGCGGCGGAAAAGAACCCCGCCCTGTTCCACGGCGTCGGCCCGTTCGATCCCGCCGTCGGTCCCGCACCGGCGAAGACCTCGACCGTATCCTACACCGGCGTGTTCGGCTCTACCATGATCAGACTGGCGAACGAGGACCCGAAGATCGTCGCCATCACCGCCGCCATGCCGGAAGGAACCGGACTCACCCCGTTTTCCGCGGCGCATCCCGACCGGTTCTTCGATGTGGGGATCGCGGAGCAGCACGGCCTCACCTTCGCTGCCGGGCTGGCGGCGGACGGTTTCAGACCGGTGGCGGCCATCTACTCGACGTTTACCCAGCGTGCCTACGACCAGGTATTCCACGACATCTGCCTGCAGAAACTCCCCGTCGTCCTGGCCCTGGACCGGGCGGGGCTCGTGGGGGACGACGGCCCGACCCACCATGGCGTCTTCGACCTCTCCTACCTGCGGCACCTGCCGGAGATGGTCGTCATGGCCCCCAAGGACGAAAACGAGCTGCAGCACATGCTGAAGACCGCCGTCTCCTGCGGCAGGCCGGTCGCCGTCCGATACCCGCGCGGCAACGGCTACGGCGTCACGATGGACCCGGAACTGCGGGAACTGCCGATCGGCCGGGGCGAAGTCATCAAGGATGGTAAAGACGCCACCATCCTCGCCATCGGTTCCACGGTCTACCCTGCCCGGGACGCGGCACGGATACTGGAGTCGCGGGGGATCGACCTGTCGGTCGTGAACGCCCGGTTCGTGAAGCCGCTGGACCGCGACCTGATACTCGACGCGGCCCGCCGCACCGGAGCTCTGATCACCGTCGAGGAAAACGTCCTGCAGGGCGGATTCGGCTCCGCAGTCCTGGAACTCCTGGAAGAGGAAGGGGTGACAAACGTCCGGGTCAAGCGGATCGGCATCCCCGACCGCTACATCGAGCATGGCAGCCAGGCACAGCTGAGGAAGGAACTCGGTCTGGATGCGGACGGTATCGCCGCGACGGTGGAAGCGTTTCTGACGAGGCAAGGTGCGGTGTAAGCAACGATAAAGGTACAAACAAACCCAAATTTACAAACAAATCCCGAGCACCAATTCGCGAACCAAGCCCCCCACATCCACTGCCTCCCTTCCTTGGAACTTGAGAATTGCCACTTGCGATTTATCCGAAAGGATCGACATGCGTTTTCCCCTGCGTCTCAACTATGATCTCACGAAGTACATCATCTCCAGCAAGCTGAAAAAGATCGACAAATACCCGCTGGTCCTGATGCTGGAGCCTACCCACCTGTGCAACCTCGCCTGCTCGGGGTGCGGCCGCATTCGCGAATATGCCGACACCATGCAGCAGATGCTGACGCTGGAAGAGTGCCTCAACTCCGTGGACGAGTGTCCGGCCCCCGTCGTCACCATCACCGGCGGCGAGCCGTTTCTCTATCCCCACGTCTTCGACCTGATCCGCGGCGTACTTGAGCGCGGGCGACACATACAGCTCTGCACAAACGGCCTCCTTTTGGAGAAGTCCCTGGACCAGATGACGCCACATCCCAACTTCACCCTCAACGTGCACATGGACGGGATGGAAGAGACCCACGACCGGATACTTGAGCGTGCCGGCACCTTCAAGATCTCCATGGCCGGCATCAAGAAGGCCAAGGAACGCGGCTTCCGCGTCTGCACCAACACCACGATCTTCAAGGACACCGACCTCGTCGAGATCGACATGCTCTTCTCCAAGCTGACCGACATGGGAGTGGACGGCATCCTGGTCGCCCCCGGCTTCGACTACGAGGCGGTGGGTCAGGACCTGTTCCTGCAACGCCGGGAGATCGAGAAGAAATTCGAGCAGGTCTACGAGATGAGCAAGCGGTACCGGTTCTGGTCGACCCCCATGTACCTTCAGTTCCTCAAGGGGTCCCGGAAGCTTGACTGCACCCCGTGGGGGAACCCGACCCGCAACACTCAGGGATGGAAGGCGCCCTGCTACCTCATCACCGACACCCACTATTCCAGCTACCGGGAGATGATGGAAAAGACCGACTGGAACAGGTACGGCGTAGGAAAAGACGAGCGGTGCGCCCAGTGCATGATGCACTGCGGCTTCGAACCGACGGTTGTCAACGAGGTGGGCAAGAGCTGGAAAGACCTGTGGGAGATGATCGTCTGGAACCTGACCTGACGCGCCACAGGGAAAACCGTTATGCCGGGTCGACCGGAATGATGACAAAAGCCGCCGGAACAGAACGCTCCGGCGGCTTTTGCAGACGAGTACGTAGATAACGCCTCGCAGGCAATCCGTTCGATTCGCGATGCTACTTCTTCCCTCTTCCGCGCCTCGCCAGTTCGCGCCTGCGGCCCAGGTCACTCAACAACACCGCAACGACACCGATCGACGCGGTTACCAGCGCAATAGCCACGATCGCCCCCATATCCCCCACACTGTCCCCCTTCCCGCACTAACGTACAGCGCATACCGGCAGTTCAATTCCATCGTTGCCCAGACGAACGTTTCGGCACCACCAGGCAACCGGCAAAGCCGTATACAGCAGAAATCGTGCCGATTCCCCACGAACGACGCCCACCTCTCGGCGAGCAGGTCCTGGTCCGGAGACAACCTACGCATTTCGCGAGCGTTTCTAGGGAGGCTCTCCAACGATACACCTCACCCCCCCGTCACACTGCCCAAGCATCAGGTGAGGCAGCACTAACACTACAAACAGATTTTGTCACTTTCCCGACGGCAATGTCGGGCAATCGACACCGGTCCGGGATCGAAACACCGAACTATGCGGACCGTCATGTAACAGTTTGGCATCGCCGGCTTTGCAATTAATTGCCAAATATGCTACTGTGCGCCAGTGAATCAGCCTTCTCCTTCCATCATATCGCGGGACCGCCACCCCATATCGCGCCGGTCACTCAGCCCCAATGCGGTCAAGGTACTGTACCGGCTCCGGGACAACGGCTTTATCGCCTGTCTCGTGGGCGGGTGCGTCCGGGACCTGCTCCTCGGGCGCGAACCCAAGGATTTCGACATCGTCACGGATGCCACACCGACGCAGATAAAGAAGCTGTTCCGCAACTGTCGCCTCGTGGGACGGCGGTTCCGCCTCGCACACCTGCACTTCGGTGAAGAGATCATCGAGGTCGCCACATTCCGTTCCGCATCGCCCGAAACCGCACTGAACGAACCGCCCGAAGATGGCCGGGACGACGCAGACCGCGACGAACTTCATCTGCGCGACGACGACGGGATGCTATTGCGGGACAACCTGTTCGGCACCCCCGAAGAGGACGCCCTGCGCCGCGACTTCACCATCAACGCCCTGACGTACAACATCGCCGACTTCTCGATCGTGGACTCCGTCGGCGGGATGGACGACCTGCAACACGGGCTGATCCGCACCATCGGCTTCCCGCTCGTACGGTTCACCGAGGACCCCGTCCGGATGCTTCGCGCGGTCCGATTTGCCGCCCTGCTCGGGTTCGAGATAGAAAAGGATTCGTGGGACGCCATCCTGCAGCTTGCTCCGACCATCCAGCGCGCGGCCCCTGCGCGACTCTACGAGGAGATACTGAAACTGTTCCTCTGTGGCGAGGCCGCCAGGACTTTGCAGCTTCTGCGGCAGAGCGGCCTTTTCACGGCGCTCTTCCCCCGGTTTGAAGAGTGGATGGCGACGGAATCGGACGGATTTCCCCACACCGGCATCGGGCGGGCGACCGCCTGGGTCGACGACCGCCGCAGGGAAGGTGAACCCGTCTCCCCGCCCCTGTTGCTCACCCTCATGTTCGGACAGTACCTGGCAGAGCGGTCGGAACGGCTCGTAGCGGGAGGAATGCCGCCCCAACCGGCGATACATGCCGCGACAGCCGACTTCTTCGGCGACCTTGCCGCGACGGTCCGGGTGCCGCAACGGGTCTGTACTGCCGTTGCCGCAATCCTCTCCTGCCAGGGGAGGTTCGACAGGACCCCGGGAAAACGTCCCCAGTCGTTCGTCAGCCGCCCCGCGTTTGCCGATGCATTCCGGTATCTGCGCTTCGCGGGGAGTAGCGACGCAGACCGGCAGAGACTGGTTGCCTGGTGGGAACAGCACCTGGCCGGCGTCTCCCCGCCCGAAGCGTCCGTGACGCCCGGACCGGCACCGCGCAAAAAGCGCCGACGACGGGGCAGACGACGCCCCCGCTCCGGTACGGCAGCGTAGCACGTCCCTGACGTACCGGTCGTAATTCTTGCATTCGGAATCATCCACCCATGAACATCTGGCCAAATCCATTCCGTGAGATCAGCCATGCGAAGCCGTATCTGGTGACGCTCTGCATCTTCCTGTCGCTCGTTCTGGCAGCGGTCTTTTTCTTTCTCTACTCCCAGACAAACCGCCTGCTGCTGCAGCGGGTACGTGAACAGGCAGCCACCTATGCGGATCTCATCTCCCACACAAGGGAATGGAACGCCGGATACGGGGGTGTCTACGTCGAGAAGAAAAGCGGCACCGCATCGAACTTCTACCTGAAAAAGCTCGGCATCGATCCCGACGTCCGGTCGACCGACGGCAAGGTATACACCGTACGCAACCATGCCATCATGATCGACGAGATCTCCCGACGCATCGAACAGCAGGAAGGCACCTGCTTCCGCAATGTGAGCCTCACCCCTCTGAATCCGGCCAACACCCCCGACGGCTTTGAAAAGAAAGCGATTGCCGCATTCAACAACGGCGCCCGCGAATATTATCGCGTGATCGATGCCAGGGCCGGCCAGGCTGCGGAATTCAGGTATGTTCAGCCGCTCTACGCAGAGCGGACCTGCCTGGAGTGTCATACCGGCGCAGCCTATCGACCGGGGCAGGTGCTGGGTGCGACAAGCATCACCATCCCGATGTCGACCCTGGAAGAAGAGACCGGCAAGAACCGGGTGTTCACCCTGATCGCTGCCATTGCCACCATCAGCCTCATCATCGGCGTCGTGTACATGCTTACCTGGAAGCTCATGACCACCCTCGACGAGGCGCACCGGAACCTGAAGATCATGGCCACGACCGACGCGCTGACGGGGCTGACGAACCGGCACCGGATCATGCTGCGTCTCGACGAGGAGTTCGAACGCAGCATCCGCCAGAACAGCCCCCTCTGCGTTGCGACAATCGATATCGACAACTTCAAGCAGATAAACGACACCCACGGGCACCCCTTCGGTGACGAGGTGCTCAAAGAGGTGGCAAAACGGATGCAGCACAGCATCCGCCGTTACGACATCATCGGCAGGATCGGAGGGGAAGAGTTCCTGGTCATATTCCCCGGGACCGGCACGGCCGAGACACAGACCGTGGCCGAGCGCCTGCGCGAATCCGTTGAGGCCGCCCGTCTGGCGTGTGGATCTGGTGACGTGCGGGTTACGATCAGCGGGGGGATCGCACTGGTCAAGCCGGAAGACAACAGCGTGGAAAGCATCCTGAAACGGGCAGATGCGGCCCTGTACGAGGCAAAACGAAGCGGCAGGAACCGGATCGTCGTCTCGACGTAGCATCCCCCGTGACGGTACGCAAAAGGCCCCGCAATCGGGGCCTTTTGCCAGCCATTCCCGTGCCGGTTACCGGTTGTTTTCTTTTCCTTCCGGTGGGTTCTCCTGCTTTTTCTCTTCAGGTTTCCGCGATTTGCGGGCGTCCTTCCCCCTTGCAGCTTTCTTCTCGTTTCCAGAGGCCGGTGGTTTCTGCCTCTCTGCAACACCACGCTGCGCCCCTCTCCCGCTCTCTCCGGAGACATTCCGACCGCTCGCCGGACTCTGTGCCCGCAGCACCTTGAAACCACGCGGCACGGTAGGTACTGCCGGCCGCGTCTTCGAGGGGGGCACCGACGTCCCTTCCAGGTGATCCGGTTTTCGTCTCCCTTCGCCAGCGGCACCGGCATCTCCGGTTGTGGCCGGCGCATTGCCGGCGCCGGGCCGATGCGAACGTCCCTGGTCGGCTCTCCACGTTTCGCTGCGTCCGGCATCCGGCCGTCCCGCGGCAGAAGCGCCGGACCCGATCCGGTCCGGCACCACTCCGCGCCCCGGCGGAATGTTCACCCGGTTGTCAATCCGTTCCTGGCGGGGAAACCGTTGTCCTCCCGGCGAAGCAGGTACCGGTGCGCTCCTGTTGTCCCGCGGCCACCGTTCCTTTGCGTCCCGTACCGGGGGGCGCACGGGTCTCCTGTCATCCCCGTGCCTTAGAAATACCGACCGGGGTGGACGTCGTGCGACGGGAATCTCCCGCACCACCGGCATGACGCTCGTCCGCTGCGGCGGGATGTTAGGCCGGCCGATACTGATCCGTTCCCGCAGGAACGGATTATCCCTCACTGCGGTCCGTTCCCGCCGGCCGGTCACGAAATCGTCGTGTTTCACGACCGTTACCGCGTTGCGCACGTTCACGTTCCGGTAGACCACCTTGGTTACGACCGTGGTGTTGTTGATCGTGACGTTCGTCACGTTCACGCTGTTCCGGCCGTAGTTGCCGTGACCGTAGTAGATATCGCCGGGGGCAAGCGGCACCCAGGCGGTATAGGTCGGCGTGCTGACCCATCCCACGTACCCGGGCCCCCAGTACACATCACGCCGGGCGGGTGGTACCCAGCACCACCCCCGGCCGGGACGGAACGCCCAGCGGCCGTAATGGTACGGGACCCACCCCCACGGCTCGGAGGAGACCCACACATAGTCACCGCGCATCCAGACCCACCTGCCCTCGCGGTACGGCGACCACCCCCCGTTGACCGTCGCGGTCGGCCACCAGGTATACCCGTATTCCGCGTCGTATTCCCACCGGCCGTTGGCATCCAGGTCCGAAGCGTAGGGTTGGAGCTCCCCCGGGAGATAACGGGCTCCCCGCCCGCCACTGTCGTACCGATTGTCCAGCGCCCGGTTCCACCGCTCCCATTCGTCCACCGGCCTCAGCGGTTCGAATTCACCGAAACCGTCCCGGTCGACGGTGACCATGCTCCCCTCGGAAACCACCTGCGGTCCCCGGTCGTCCTCCCAGACCACCTCCCCCTTGAGAGAGGAAAGCGCGGCATTGTCTTCACCGAACACCGCTACCCTGAAACGGGCTCGCCGGTCCGCAACAAACGTGGCGGCTTCCGTATCAAACTGGAGCTGCGTGTCGTCATTGCCGGAAAACTTCACATAGGCACGTCCCTGCGCAAGAAACAGCTGGCAGGTATCGTCGGTCAGGGTCGAGATGTCCAGGGCGGACCGTTCATCGAGCCGGACAAACGTCCCGTTCCGCAACTGCAACTCCACCCGCGCCCCGTCGGGAACCCAGATACTGTCCCCTTCGCCCAGAGGGATATTGAGCGCTGCGGGAACCCAGTCGCGGGTATCCTCCGTTCGGATCTGTACGTCCCCCCGGATCAGACTGATCCGGAGAAGTCCAAGTGACGAGGCGCCCGCAATTCCCGGCAGCAGCACTGCCACAAGTAGCGAAACAGTCATGAGTAGCGTACGCATGATACCTCCCCTTCGTCGTGCATGATGTGTCGCACACGGATGGATAGCAAAAAACGCTCCATGCCTCTCAGCGACACGTGCAACGGGCATACACACCGGCTCCCCCCATGCGAACGGGGGAGGAGTGTACCCGAATTGCGACATAACCATCTGCTGCCGCCCGAAATAAGGCAGAGGTCGGCACCTGACGCGGGCGCCGCCGACGTCAGCGTGAGATCCTCCTGAAAAAAAAAACGCCACGGCCCCGCAGGGCCATGGCGTTCGAGACAGCATCGGGTGACGGGAAAACCTACTGCATCGCCTCCGATGCCAGCCCACCTTCCGGCACCGGTTCCGCTCCGCCGATCATCCCTGCGACGCGATAACCCGCAACCTCGGCCCGGGCAACGAGTTCCTGACAGACGGCCTGTATCCGACCGCGAACGTTCCCGGCATCGGCTTCCGCCGCATCAACGCCGCCACCGGCAATAAGCGCCGTCCCCGCAAGCCACGCCGCCAGAAGCTCCCACCGCTCCTTCGCGAACCACTCGCAGCCGCCGCTTTCGTGCCGGCCGAGGAATGCACAGGCCGCCGGATTATCAAACAGGGTCTGGCAAACCTTTGCGGCATCCACCGCCGGGTCTGCCAAAAGCCGCTGCCACCGCAAAAGGACGGCAAAGAGTGCCATGAGGGAAGGGACATCCAGAACGGCCAGGGGGTCGTCTTTCTCCGTCGCCTCGCCATACAGCATCTCCTGCAGCGGTCGCATGAGGCCGAACCGGTCCGCCAGCTCCGCGGTGTGGGCTTCCATCTCTTCCCCCCCCGCCAGCTGTCCGATCCGGTGCAGGCAGAGCCAGGCGATCAGCACAAGTCGGGCGGTCCTCCCCGTCGGCATCGCGTCTCCGTCCGCCCTCCCCTTTGTCACCTGCGCCAGCTCCTCCAGCAGCACCGTTACCACAAGATCGGGAGCGACCGGCAGGCCGGCGGTAGTTCTCAACAGATCGAGAAAAGCAGCCAGATCGTCCGGAAATGCCGCCTCGTTCCCTGCCCTTTCAACGACCGCCGGGACTGCGTCCGGCGGCAGGGCCAGCAGGGATGCGTGCCGCTCCAGCAGCTCCCGCAGCCGGGCGATGAGCGGGGCGTAGCGGACCTGCTTCACCTCCTCGTCCAGGGAGGGGACCGGCCGGCCGTCGAGCTGGTGGCAGAGTTGTCCCCAGGTGCCGTACTCGTCGTCGTATATCTCGCGGAAATCGAGAAGCACGTGGCAGGCGTAGGCATCGAGCGTCACGAAGAGCCCCTCCCCGCACAGCTCCCGCCCGTTGCGGATATACTCCAGCCCGCTCAGACAGTTGCGGAACCGGTAGTAGTGGCGCCCGTCTCCCTTGCAGCCGAGGACATCGCCGAGGGTCGTGGAGCGCAGCTCCATTTCCCCACCCGCGCCACGCGCCGCAAACGCCGCCGAGGACCTGATCCAGCCGGAGGTTTCGGCATACCGATTGTGGAACAGCACGAGCCCCCGTTCGGTTCCGGCCCCGTTCGAGTAGGCGAAGACGTTCTCGTCCACGGCATCACCGGACCAGAAGTCGTACAAGACGAAGTTCGCCGCCCCGGAGAAGAGCCAGCGACGGCGCAACAGGGGAAAGATGAGCCGTTCGTGCGCCGCCACGAGCTTCTCGTCCACCGGCTCGTCCCAGTAGGCCCGCCGGTACTCCATGCCGTACTTCTCGTGCAGCCCCTCCACCTGGCCGTGACCGAACATGGGGAGTCCGGGCATGGTGGCCAGGAGCACGCAGGCGCCGAAGTACTTCCCCTCCTTGCCGAACTGTTCCACCGCCGTCTTCTCGTCGGGGTTGTTCATGAAGTTCACGAACCGTTTCAGGATCTCCGGGTTGAACTCCAGCACGTTCTTGATGGTCTGGCGGTACTTTGCATTCTCCTCCAATTTCAGCATGTTCATGAAGGCGCTGTTGTAGACCCGATGCATCCCCAGGGTCCGGACGAAGTACCCCTCCATGAGCCAGAACGCCTCCGCCAGGAGCAGGGTATCGGGCACCTCCGCCGCCACCCGGTCCACCACCTCCCGCCAGAACTCCACGGGAAACGCCGCATCGAACGCCTCGCGCGTCATGCCGTGATCGGCCCGGGAGGGCACCCCCCCCTGGCCCGGCTGGGGGTACCAGAGCCGCTGGTAATGCTTCTTGGCGAGGGTCATGGCAGCGTCGAACCGGATGATCGGAAACTGGCGCGCCACGTGGAGGATCGTCTGGATGACCGCCTCCCGCACCTGGGGAAGGAGGTAGTTCAGCTGGGCCGTGTCGTTCCAGGGAGTGGAGGTGCCGTCGTTGCCGTGGTAGATATAGCGGGTCCGGCCGTCCCGGTGGTCGTAGTGCTTGAAGACCACCGCCGCATCGGAACGGTTCCAGTAGCCGTCCTCGATATGCAGCGACACCTCCGGCGACGCCGACAGGTCGGGCCCCCCGAACCGGTACCCCGGATAGGGAGGGTAGTCCTGCTGGACGAACCAGTCGGGATGCTCCAGCGTCCATCTGGAGTAGAGCCCCGTGTGGTTCGGCACCATGTCGCTCGCCAGCCGGATACCCCGCCGCCGGCACCGCTCCTTCAGCTCCGCGAGCGCCCCGTCCCCCCCCAGGTCCCCGGCGATGACGTAGTCGTACAGGGAATAGGCGGAGGCGATGGCGTCCTCGTTGCCGGCGATCTGCTTGATCCGGCGGGAGGCGGGAGAGCGCTCCCAGAGGCCGATGAGCCAGAGGCCGGTGAACCCCCACCGGGCCAGGCGGTCCAGCTCGGCATCGGGGATCTGGTCGAGCCGGGTGATCTCCCGTCCGTACCGCTTCGACAGCTGGTCGAGCCAGACGTAGACCATCTTGGCCAGCATGACCACGTTGGACATCCAGTCCGCGTCGGCGGAGAACTGCTCCGGTTCCGGATAGGAGTCGCCGAGCCCGCCGCCGAACCGGTCGAACACCCGGATGTCCACACCCGGCTCGCCGTGGCCGGCGAAGATGCGCCCCTCCTCCTCCGCCACGGCAAAGGCCGCCGTCATCTCCGTGATCAGTTCCGGCGGCAGCAGGCCTCCCCACCTGGTTTGGATGAATTTCAGCTGCTCGTACAGGGAGTGGGGTGCGGCCCTGAGCGGGGCCCGCAGAAGGTCGGGAAGGGAGAGACCGTACGGCGCCACCTCGCCGTCGTCGGCCAGGAGCCGTTCCAGCGCGGCGACCGCCGCGCGGTAGCCGCACTCCCGGTCGAGGGGGGCATCGTCCAGAAGCAGCCGGAAGCTGTCCAGTGCCGGGTTCTCCGCGGCAACGGCGAGAAGCAGCAGCTCCGTCACCGCGCCCTTTTTCCTGCCGTGCACCGGGTCGTCCGCCGCCAGATATGCTGCAGGTCCCGCAACCCGGCCGGCAAGCTCCTCCCCGCTGGGGAAATGGCTGCCGAACCGCTCCAGCAACCGTGCCAGCTGCGGAGAGCCGTAGTCGTATCCCGCCTCTTCCAGCACCCGGTCCCAGAGGCCGGGCCGGGTCGCACCGGTGAACAGGGCGACGACATGGCGGAAAATCCGCACCTGCAGGGCGTACAGGTTCAGCATCCCCGCCTGCACCGGCTCGGCGCCGGTGGGTCGATCGCAGGAAAGCCGGTGCGCCAGTTCCCTGAAGAACTGCATCTTCGGCCGGCCGTGCCGGTCCAGCTCCGCACGCATCGGCCCCAAACCGAACCGTTCCCATATCTCGCGCCGTATCTGAATGTCATGGGGGAAATAGGCCACCGCGTCCACACCCTCCTTCCGGGTCGTCGTTGCCGTCGTTACGCCGGCATCGCCACAGAGTGTACCATATACCAGAACGCCGGGGGTGTCTCGGTGAAAATAGCGATTCCGGAGGGATCAGGGAAATGGCCCCACGATGGAAATTCAGTAGAGAAGGGATGCCGTGTTGCTGAGAGTTGAGGAATTCGTTGCGCCGGCCTCACTCTTCCGCGGGCAGCCGCCCGGTGCGCCGGACATGTGCCAGCAGCGCCTGCCTTCTCGCGATCGTCTCGTGGCAGTAGGACCAGATCCGGTAGCTCTCCACCCCCAGGATGGTCACCCCCGCGCCGACCACGGCCCAGTAGTTGTCGTTAAGCGCTCTCGCCCCGTGATAGAAGAGAAAGAACGCCGTGAGATACCCGACATGACAGAAGCTGGAGCGGTGTTCGATCCCCCCCATGAAGCGGGACAGGCTGAGGATGATGGCGAAGAAGGTGTAGACGACGAGCAGCAGGCTGATCGCCCAGGGAGAGGGGGGCTTCCCCAGGACGGCGACGATGCGGTCGGGAAGGATCACGGACGCGACGCCGTTTCCCACGAGGATGGAGATCACCAGGAACAGCGCCAGGGCCCAGAGCCCCCGGCTGGAAAACCGCGAAAGCCGCCGGATCTCCCGGTCGATATCGTCGAGGAGCGCCTCCGGTGTATCCGGCTCCGGAGGGGCACCGGCTGTCGTCGGCTGGAGTTTCATCTTCATAGGGGGTTCCTGCGTTGTCATTCGAAGGATCATCCGTCACGGTCAGCGCCGCCCGCCCCCGACCTCCGGGCAATCCGGTCGATCCGCTGCGCCATCCGCTCCAGATCGTCGGGCAGGCGGGACGGCACGGACGGCGGTTCGCGTCCCTCCTCGGTCTGCACCACGAAGATCTTGAGCCGGTTCAGGGGGATGAAGACGGTCCGGCGCAGAAGCGCGGTCACCCCCACGATGGTGATGACGAGGACCATCAGGGTAAAGAGTACCATCTGGAGGCGGATCACGGCAAGTGAGCGGGTCAGGTTGTCGCGGGAAAGCCCGACATCCAGCATGCCGAGGATCTTCCGGTTGGGGGGGTGGACGTGGCATGGGGCCGAGGAGCAGTCCGGCTCGTTGTAGATGGGGGCCATGATGGCCATGATCTCCCGGCCGGTGCCGTTTCTGAAGGTGCGGGCCTGCTCCATGGTCCCCAGCCGGGTGGAGGGGACGGGGCCGCTGTGGCACGGAATGCATCCCTCCGACGTCTTGTCGATCCGCCGGTACAGCTCGTTGGGGTGTGCGGAAAAGGTCACCACCCCCTGCTTGTTGAAGATCCTGACATGCTCCACCCCCTTCTGTTCGCCGATGTTGCGGATCGTGGTGGCGAGGGTCTCGCGGTCCGACTTGAGCATGGCGTAGCGGGTCGACTTCAGGATCGTGTCCGCCAGGTTGGTGGCGTTCAGCACCGCGTCGCGGTTGACGCTGGTGCGGATCGCCGAATAGAGGATGAGACAGCAGACCACCATGAAGCCGGTGACCGTCACCCCCACGAGTACCAGTGCCCTCCCCGCCAGTGTCCTGAACATATGCCGTACCCCTCTGATCGTGTACCAGCAACGGCTGCCATACGCCTGCCGGCACGGTTCGCCGACACGCGACCGTCACGACGCGTGGCAGCTGTCACAGTCCCCCTTTACCGAAAATGCGGTCGTGCCGTCATGACAGGCACCGCACGAAGCCCCCTTGCCCATCTCGTCCATGCTGACCGGCTTGCCGCTCCGCGACGCGGCGAAGATGGCGGTATGGCAGTCGCCGCACCGGTAGAGGCCGGTGTGGGATGCGTGACTGAACGTGACGCTGCCGACCGACCCTACCGTGAACGTCACATTCCGCACCGGATGACACGCGGCGCACTGCTTCAGCGCAAACGCATCCGTGCCGTCGTGGCAGGCGCCGCAGGACCTTCCTTTCCCCATCTCGGCCATGGTCACCGGCCTGGTGCGCCCCACGGGATAGAGGGCGGGATGGCAGACGGTACAGTCCGGATTGGCGGCGAGATGCCGCTTGTGGCTGAACCGGGTCGGCCCCGTGGCGCTGACGGCGAAGACAACGTCGCGCGTGCGGTGACACCGGTCGCACCGCTGCAGACCGAACGCACGGCGGCGGTTGTGACACGCGCCGCACGACCGGCCGAGCGCCATATCCGCCATGGTGGCGCCGGTTTTCTTCCTGATGCTGAAGATGCCGTCGTGACAGGCCCGGCAGTTTCCCACCATCCCCTTCTGGCGCATGTGATACCGGTGGCTGAACACCACCTTCCCCGCATCCTTCGTGACATAGGTGACGTCGCGCATCTCCACGGCGACGGCAGGCGGGCAGAGCAGCAGGCAGAACAGGGAAACGGTCAGGACGGGGTGGCATTTCATGGTATCCTCCCGGGGGATATTCCGGAACTATGCATGACTCGCGTGCCGCAGCCGACGCCTCACGAATCACCGGCAGCATGCGTCATACAGGTGGCCTCGGACCGTGAAGGGTTCGGAACACGGGTGGACAGGGGCTCCGCAACCGGCTTCTCCTCTTCCTCGACCTCTTCCCACCCGTTCCACATCGGTTTGAAGTGCGCAAACGGGGTGTGCCCGAGGGTCGCCAGGTAGATATGAACGAACAGGAAGGCGCAGAAGCAGCAGGCGATGAGGAAGTGGGCGCTCACCAGGGTCTTGATTCCGCCGATGAAGAGGATCATCTCCCTGAGCGGGGCAACGTACATGAGGAGGAACCCCGAGACGATGACGAGCGGCAGCAGCACGATCATGATCATCAGGTAGGCCGTCTTCTGCAGCGGGTTGAACTTGTTGTCGGGTGTGCCGTGGTGCGGATTGGGCCTGCCGCGGAAGTAGGTAAAGAAGTAGTAGAACGCCTGGCGGAACAGGCCGTGCTTCAGGTCGTCCGCCGTCGGGACGTACAGCTTCACCAGGGTTCCCGCCACGAACAGGTAGTAGACGAGCCAGAGGGCGTACGAGATGGAGACCACGACGCCGGCGGTGTTGTGCAGCCGGATGGCGGCCTTGTAGGTCCCGAAGATATTGACGTAGTCGGGGAACCGGATCTGGAGCGCCGTCACGATGAGGGTGACGATCCCGAAGGCGTTCAGCCAGTGCCAGATCCGGACCGGCATGGGGGTGAGATAGACGGTGCGTTTCATCTGCTAGTCCCCCTTTCTGTTCTTTCTCGTCAGGAAGCGGAAGGTTCCGTGACCGACCGGCATCATCAGGCCGGCGGCGACGATCAGCCCGCCGATGATGTTCAGGGTGGTGCTCCGGGTCGTCCCCAGCATGTAGAAATCGGGGGTGCCGTACAGGATATCGAGAATGGCCCCCTTCTCCACCGCCACCCGCGTGTACCTGCCGGTCCGGTCGGGGAACGCCAGATAGCTCGTCTGCATCGCCCGCGGACCCGAGGCATGGCAGAACGAACAGTCCCACCGGTTGTCCAGGATCTGGTAGGTGTGGGTCACCACCTCCGGCGTCATCATCCCCCAGAGCCTGAGCCCCTTGCGGTGCGCCCCGTGGTTGAACGCCCGCAGCTCCCTGAGCGAGACCGTTCCGTCGCCGTCCGTATCGATCAGCCGGCTGACATCACCTCCCTGCGGCAGCAGCCGGGTCAGTTCGTCGTAGGTGGCGGGCCGGAAGTCGTTGTGGGGCGCCCCCTTCATCCGCTGTTCGATCACCATCGTGATGACGTAGTTCTTCGAGCCGGTATGGCAGGTGATGCAGGGGAGCGCCTCGATATGGAGGTCGGCCTGGGGGAGCCACTTGTCGTGGCTCTTGACCGTCTTTCGCATGTCGTGGCACCGGGCACACTTCGCGTTCACCTCGTCGCCGGACACCGCTACCATCGGCCGGACCTCGTGGGGGTTGTGGCAGTCGTTGCAGGTGGCGTTGCCGGCATGGTCGCTCCCAGCGTACTCGGCCTGGACCGGGGCGTGGCACTCCCGGCAGCGGGCCTTGGACGGCCTCGTACCGTCGTCCGGATGGCGGGGGGTCACCGAATCGTGGCAGGTGACGCAGCCGATATAGGCATGGGAGGTGGCCGAATACCGGGCCGCATCCAGATGCAGCCGTTCGCCGCCGCGCCGGACAATGTCGCTCTTGCCGTGACAGCCCAGGCACCTGCCGTTACCGGGGTCCGCCGCCGCGGCCCCGGTGACGGCCCCTATCACCATGCCGACTGCCAGGATTACGGTACAGACTTTCATCGTACCACCTGCTCGCTTTCTCCCGCCGAGGTCGCCGCCGTCGCGGGGGATGCCGTGCAGAGCGCACGGGCGACAGTTAATTTGAATTTTTTTATCTAGCTTTATTTATTATCAGAGTTGCCCCCGTGCGCAAGACCGGCAGTCGCATTTATCACGTCGGTGCGGCCACCGGCCACGGGGGAACGGAACGTCATGTCGGTTTCTGCCCGTCCGCCGTAACGGATGCTTCGGCCTTTTTCTCCCGCAGGGCGAAGAGCCCCTTCAGCATGCCGCACACCAGCATGACCCCGGGGATGAGCTGAAATACGACGATCATCACGCCGAAGGCGATGAACAGATTCCCCCAGAGTCCCAGCCCGGCCTCGGAGCCGCCCGCTGCCAGGGCGTGCGTCACGGAGGCGGCCACTCCCGATATCGCAGTCAGTAACGCTCTCATGACATCCTCCTTTCTCCTGCCGAAGGTACCACCCTCTGCCCGATACAGAGCATCTGCCGTGCCACGCCGTCTACTGCGGCCTGCCCCAATCGTAACATGCCGGAATAGTTGACATTCCACCCGACAAACTGCTCTCAGCCGGGACAGACGCCGGCCGTCTGTATACCGGCGGCATACAGGTAACGCGGAGAAACGGCGCCCATCGCCGGCGTAACCATCCGAAATCACGGCACCATCACCCCCGATTGGATCGGGGACGGCTGTACACGGGATCTATACACCGACCGGCAGCGGCAACATTGACTCGCGCTAATTCATTGATATCATCTTACCGGCGGCACCGGCTGGTACAACAACGCGCAATGCAAAGGAAGGACGGACGATGGAACAGGTGAGGATGCTGATCGTCGACGACGAGGAAATCATCAGGGAAGGGCTGAAACGGACGCTGGCAGGGGAGAGGTACGCCGTCGGGACCTGCGCCAACGGCTACGCCGCCGTGGAAATGCTCAACGACCGGCAGTTCGACCTCATCGTCACCGACCTGAAGATGCCGGGGATGAACGGCATCGAGGTGCTCAAGGCGGTGAACACCCTCCAGCCGGATGTTCCGGTCATCATGATCACCGGCTACGCCACCGTCGAGACCGCCGTCGAGGCGATGAAACAGGGCGCTTTCGACTACATCACCAAGCCGTTCGATCCCGACGAGTTTCTGGAAAAGGTGGAACGGGCGCTGGAGCGGCGCCCGGTGCACACCGGAGAGATACAGATCGCCCGGGAGATGGCGCTGCACCACGGCTTCGGCCGGTTCGTCGGCGAAAGCCGGGAGATGCAGAAGGTCTACCGCCGGATCATGCAGGTGGCAGGCACCACCAGCACGGTCCTGATCACCGGCGAGAGCGGTACGGGGAAGGAGCTGGTGGCCCGCGCCATCCACGAAAACAGCGTCCGCCGCGACCGGCCGTTCATCGCCGTGGACTGCTCGTCCCTGGCGGAGACGCTCCTGGAAAGCGAGCTGTTCGGCCACATGAAGGGGTCGTTCACCGGCGCGGTGCAGAACAAGACCGGGCTCTTCAAGGCAGCGGACGGGGGGACCCTCTTCCTGGACGAGATCTCCAACATCAACCTCTCCACCCAGGCGAAGCTTTTGCGCACCCTGCAGGAACGGACCATCACCCCCATCGGCGGGACCCAGCCGGTTCCCGTCGACATCCATCTGGTGGCGGCCACGAACAGGGAGCTGAGAAGCATGGTGGCTGCCGGGACCTTCCGGGAGGACCTGTACTTCAGGCTCAACATCATCCCCGTCGAGCTCCCGCCGCTCCGCGACCGGGGCGGCGACATCCCGCTTCTCATCGGCCATTTCCTGAAGCGGTTCACGAAGGAACTGGGGAAGGGGATCAGGCGGATCGCCCCCGATGCCATGGCGTTTCTGGAAGGGTATGGGTATCCGGGGAACGTGCGGGAGCTGGAGAACATCATCGAGCGGGCCGTCGTGCTGGCGGAGGACGACACCATCAGGAAGCGTGATCTGGAGCTGCCGGACAGCGTCCAGGCGGTGGCGGCACCGTTTGCCGACCAGATCCCGAAGACGGGGGACGAGCTGAAGGAGATGAAACGTCACATCCGGGAGCACGCCACCGACGACGTGGAAAAGGCGTTTCTCATCTGCGCCCTGGAGCGGAACGACTGGAACGTCACCCGTGCCGCCGAAGAAACCGGCATCCTCCGCCCCAACTTCCAGGGGATGCTGAAACGGTTCGGCATCTCGGTCAGGTCGAGGCTCAACCAGGCCGACTGACCGGCAGCCGCGGCCGCAGTCCCTGGATATCAGGCTATTCCTCGCCCCCCACCGGCAGCATGACCGTGAAGGTACTCCCTTTTCCCACGCTGCTTTCCACCTCGATCCTCCCCCCGTTGTTCTCCACGATACCGTAGGAGATGGAAAGGCCCAGGCCGGTCCCCTCGGACTTGGTGGTATAGAACGGGTCGAAGATGCTGTTCAGCTGCTCGGCGGGGATGCCGCATCCCGTATCCGCAATCCTGGCACAGGCGTAGCCGCCGTCGTCCGACAGGGCGGTACCGACCGTGAGGGAGCCGCCGCCGGGCATGGCGTGCCCCGCGTTGACAAAGAGGTTCACGAACACCTGCTGGATCTGCCCCGGGTCCGTGTACACTTCGGGCAGACTGCCGTCATACCGGCGGGTGATTGCAACGTCGCAGAACTCCGGAAGCTGCTCGAACAGCGCCGCCACCTTGTCCAAGAGGGCATTGAGCGACACCAGCTCCTTGCGGGGCACCGCCTCGCGGGAGAACTCCAGGAGCTGCTTCACGATATCCGCACAGCGGCGGGTCTCGGAGATGACCCGTTCCATGTCGGGCTTCAGCGCCGGGTCGAGCCGGCTGTCCCGGTTCAGGATCGAGGCGTAGAGCAGTATCCCCGTCAGCGGGTTGTTGATCTCGTGGGCGATGCCGGCCACCAGGTTCCCCAGGGACGCCAGCTTCTCCGAACGGTACAGATGGGCCTCCATCTGTGCGATCTCACGGCTCCGTTCCTCCACCTTCCGCTCCAGCGTCCCCGCCCACTCGTTCAGCTCGTCGCGGGCCTGCCCCAGGCTCTCCGTCATGCTGTTCACCGCCTCGGACAGCTCCCCCAACTCGTCGTTCGAGGTCACCGGCACCCGCGCGTCCAGGTTGCCCGCGGCGACCTCCGCGCTGTGCCCCACCAGCCGCTGGATCGGTTCGTCCACCAGGCGGCTGGTGAGGAAGGTGATGAGCACGCCGATGAGCACGAGGAGCAGGCAGGTCATGACGCCGAACTGTATCCGGTACTCGCGGGACTTCCGCTGCAGGTTTTCCAGGGAGATGGAGATATCCAGCACGCCGAGGACAGGGTCGCCCCGTTTGTGGAAATGGCAGGCCGCAGCGGAACAGTCCGGCCGGTTGTAGATCGCCTTCGTGAACCCCATCACCTCCATCCCCTCCTTCGTCCGGTACAGACGGCTCCGGTTCAGCGACGGTCCGTCGAGACTGCCGGAGAATCGGGTATGGCAGAAGGTGCAGGCCAAAGCGGCGGACCCGGCCGTCTCGGCGCCCCCGCCGGCATAGACCACGTTGCCGTTCAGGTCGATGAGCCGGATATGCTCGATGCTGTTGCTCCGGGCGATCCGGCTGATCATCTGGTACAGGTTCGCCTTGTCGTTCTTCATCATGGCGTCGTAGGTGCTCTGGGTGATCACCTCCGCCATCTGCACCGCGTTGGAGACGGCGTATTCCACCATCACCCTCCGGAAGTACCGGATGTTCACGTAGTCCAGAAGCCCCATGAATCCGATGAGGATGACGGAGGTGGCTACCGTCAGTTTGACGATGAGGGTCGGACGGACAGGCATGGCGTGTCACCGTAACGGGCGGAATGTGGACCTATCGCCGAGTATACCAGCTTATCGTTAAAGCTCACCAACAAAACCTCACCGCCGTCGACCGGAACGTTCCGGCAACCGCCGGTGCGATGCGGCCTTCCGCCCGGAAGAAAAGGGTTGACAGGAAAGCGGTGCCCTTGCTAGTCTAGCCGCATAGTTAGCCGTATTTTGCTCTCGTATACACAGACATTTACCACGTACCGCTGGGGGAGTTTCGACTGAGAGCCGCCGTGCCGCACTGCACCGGCAACCCTTTGTACCTGATCCGGGTAATGCCGGCGTAGGGAAGCGCACCGTCCACCTGTATCCATCCAGAGGCCGCTTCCGCGGCCTTTTCCGTTTCTCCCCCTCAGGAGTCACACCAAATGCAGATCACCGTCAACGGCGAAACGGCCGTCATCGCCAAGATGTCGGTGCTGGACTACCTCCGCACCCTGGAGATCGACCCGGCCCGGGTGGCCGTCGAACTGAACCTGGACATCCTCCCCAAGGCGAAGTACGCCGAGACGGTCATCGCGGACGGCGACCGGATCGAGATCGTCCATTTCGTCGGCGGGGGGTAACACTGCAGGCGCAAGGCACAAGGCGCAGGGCGCAAGGTTTTCTCCTGCGCCCTGCGCCCAGTGCCTCGTGCCCATAAAAGGAGTTTCCATGTCAGAAGCATCCGACAACCTCGTCATCGCCGGCCGCGCATTCTCCTCCCGCCTCATGGTGGGGACCGGCAAGTACGCCAGCATGGAACAGATGGTCCGGGCCATCGAGCTCTCCGGCGCCGAGATCATTACCGTCGCGGTGCGGCGGGTGAACCTGGACCGGTCCAAGGAATCGCTCCTCGACCACATCGACCTGAAGAGGTACACCCTGCTCCCGAACACCGCCGGCTGCTATACGGCGGAGGACGCGATCCGCACCTGCCGTCTCGCCCGCGAAGCGGGGATGTCCGACTTCGTAAAGCTGGAGGTGCTGGGTGACGAGAAGACCCTCTTCCCGGACAACGAGGAGCTTTTGAAGGCGGCCAAGGTGCTCGTGGCGGAAGGGTTCACCGTCCTCCCCTACTGCAGCGACGACGTCATCCTCTGCAGGAAGCTGGAGGATATCGGCTGCGCCGCGGTCATGCCGCTGGGCGCCCCCATCGGCAGCGGCCTCGGCATCCGCAACCCGTACAACATCCGGCTCATCATGGATGCGGTCTCCGTGCCGGTCATCGTGGACGCCGGGGTCGGCACCGCCTCCGACGCCGCCATCGCCATGGAGCTGGGGGTGGACGGCGTGCTGATGAACACCGGCATCGCCGGCGCCCGCAACCCGCTCGCCATGGCCGAGGCGATGAACCTGGCGGTGCGCGCCGGCCGGCTCGCGTATCTCGCGGGGCGGATCCCGAAAAAGCTCTACGCCACCGCCTCCAGCCCGATCGAAGGGATGATCTGATGCACGGCGGCGAATCCGCACCCTGGCTCGACTTCAGCCTGATGCTCATCACCGATCGCAAACAGACCGGCGGCCGCAGCCTTCTGGACACCGTCGAGGAGGCGCTCAAGGGGGGCGTCCGTGCGATACAGCTCAGGGAAAAGGAGCTCTCCAGCCGCGCCCTTTACGAGCTTGCCTACGAGATGCGCAAGCTGACCATGCGCTTCGGTGCGCGCCTCATCGTCAATGACCGGGTGGACATCGCCCTGGCGGTGGATGCGGACGGTGTCCATCTGGGTGGAGAGAGCATCCCGCTGTACCGGGTGCGAAAGGTCCTCGGCGAAAAGAAGCTCATCGGGATCTCGTGCCACAACCAGGTGAACGCCATCATGGCCCAGGAAAACGGCGCCGACTACATCACCTTCGGCCCGGTCTTCCCCACCCCGTCCAAGGCGGTCTACGGCGACCCACTGGGGGTCGACAAACTGCGGGAGGTGGCCGAGCTGCTCTCCATCCCGGTATTCGCCCTCGGCGGCATCAAGCGGCACAACGTGCAGCAGGTCGTCGACGCGGACGTGCACTGCATCGCCATGATCTCCGCCATCCTCGCCGCGGAGAGCCCCCGGGAGGAGGCGCACGCGTTCATCGACCTGCTCCCCCCGCTGCCGGAGCAGGAGGTCTGATGGACCGGCTCATCCATCCCGACCTCCGGATCAACTCCTACGGCGCGCACCTGCGACGCCGCTTCGGCTGCCGCATAAGCAAGGTGAACGTGGATGCGGGCTTCACCTGCCCCAACCGCGACGGCTCCAAAGGGACCGGCGGCTGCATCTACTGCAACAACGTCTCGTTCTCGCCCAAGGACACCCTCTCCGCCATCCCCCTGGAAGAGCAGATGGTCCACGGCATGGCGTACCACCGCGTGCGGCTCAAAAGCGAGAAGTTCATCGTCTATTTCCAGAAGTACACCAACACCTACGGTTCCGTCGACCTCCTGGCCGACCTGTACCGCCGCGCCCTCGCCCATCCGGACGTGGTGGGGATCTCCGTCGGCACCCGGCCGGATGCGCTTTCCGACGACACGCTGGAGCTTCTGCAGGAGCTGGCGCGGGAGCACTACGTCTGCGTCGAGCTCGGGCTGCAGTCCATGGACGACCGGATTCTCCAGGAGATCAACCGCGGCCACGACCTGGCCGACTACCTGAACGCCGTGGAACGGCTCGACGGGCGCGGCCTGGAGCTCTGCACCCACCTCATCTACGGCTTTCCCAATGAAACCCGCGACGGGTTTCTGCGCACCGCAAGCCTCATCGCAAATCTCCCGGTGGACTCGGTCAAGCTGCACCAGCTCCACGCGGTGGAGGGGACCCGGCTCGCCGAGCTGTACCGCAGCGGCGCCTTCGTGCCGGTATCCCTGGCCGAATACGTCGCCGCCGCCTGCGACTTCCTGGAGCTGCTGCCCTCCCGCATCACCGTCCAGCGGCTCTACGGTTCATCCCCCCGGGAGATCCGGGTGGCGCCCAACTGGGACCTGAAGAACAACCAGATGTGGTACGCGGTGCTCAACGAGCTGAAGCGGCGCGGCAGCTGGCAGGGGTGCCGCCTGGACGGGGAATTCCGCAGGGCGGTGAACGAGGCGTGAGGAGGAGGACGACATGAAGAGTGCACAACTCACCGGCAGCAGCGTCGAATACCCCATCGGCAAAATCCTCTGCATCGGTCGCAACTACGTGGACCATATCCGTGAGCTGGGAAACGAGATCCCGTCGGCCCCGGTCATCTTCACGAAACCGTCGTCATCCGTCATCGGCGACGGCGGGCGGATCGAGATCCCGTCATATTCCACCGACTGCCACCACGAGGCGGAGCTCGCCGTCCTCATCGGCACACAAGGCAAGGACATCCCGCAGGAGGAAGCACTCGCCCACGTGGCGGGCTACGGCGTCGCCATCGACCTCACCCTGCGGGACGTGCAGAGCGAGCTGAAGAAGAAGGGGCTCCCCTGGGACATCGCCAAGGGGTTCGACACCGCCTGCCCCCTCTCCGCCTTCACCCCCGCCGACCGGGTTCCCGACCCGCAGGCGCTGCAGATCCGTCTCGCCGTCAACGGTGAAACCCGTCAGGACGGCGCAACCAACCTCATGATCAACCCGGTGGACGCCATCATCAGCCACTGCTCCACCATCTTCACCCTGGAACCGGGGGACGTCATCCTCACCGGCACCCCCGCCGGCGTCAGCGCCATCCGCTCCGGCGACCGGATCGTCGCCGAGATCCCCGGCGTCGCCACCTTGCAGGTGAGCGTCGCCTGAAACGATTCGGACAGTACGCACGAAAAACGGGGAGGCGACCTGATCGCTTCCCCGTTGCCGTTTCCCTACCTGCTTTCCGAGAATGTAAATTGAACTGTGTATCTGCTTCATGAGATAGTGGGTACCCCCCCACCCTAGGAGCAGAGACGATGGCAATAAAACCGGAGCTACTGGACGAACTTTTAACCGACTGCAAGACCCCTGG